>NZ_CP096971.1:3467299-3807233 GCF_024758705.1 Sphingomonas sp. SUN019
GCCCAGCCGGTCAGATAAACGATCTCGAACCGTTCGGTTGTGCGGCCGTCGGAGTCGGCCTTCGCCGCGAACGCCGCCGCCGCCACAGCGAGCGTATCGCGGCGCAGCGCGCGGCGTTCACGCAGCAGGTTCGACGCCGCCATCCCGCGCAGATCGTCAAGCAGGCGGTCGACCCCGCCGTAGCGGACGCGCACCGTCTCGACATCGGCAACGGGCAAGGCAAATCCCGCGCGGACCAGCAGGTCGCCCGCCGCCCGCACATCGATCTGCGGGTGCAGCCGCGGGGCGGGCCGGTCGCCCTCCGCGGTGCGCAACGCTTCACGCAGCGCGGCAAGCGATCCCGCGCCCGCGAACGCCGCCAGGAACAGTCCGTCCGGCCGCAGCACGCGCCGCGCCAGCGTCAGCGCCCCGGGCAGGTCGTTGACCTGATCCAGCACCCCCGCCGACACCACCAGATCGAAACTGGCGTCGGCGAACGGCAGGTGATCCTCATCCGCCTGCACGCCGCCCGCAGCTTTCGCGAAGCCAAACCCGGCGTCGGTCCGCGCAACACGCGCGCCAGGCGGCGGCACGAACGCACCGTCGAAGCACCCGAGGTCGAGCACGTCGGTGAACGCGCGCGTCACGCTGTCCAGCCGCTCCGCAATCCCGTCGAGCATCGTCTCGCGCAGGAATGCGTGCGCCGCGTAACCGGGCGCGGCGCGATCGCGACGGCTGCGGCGCGCGGCGGGGTCGAAGATTTCGGGCGGCTGCATCGCGCGGCGGCTTGTGCCGTGCGCCGGGCGCGGCGACAAGGGCGCGATGCACGCCGCGCTCGGCACATTGTTCGCATTGGCGCTGCCCCCGCGTTGCCCCGGATGCGGCTGCGTCACGGCGGCGGACCACCGCTTCTGCGCCGGTTGCTGGTCATCGTTGCACTTCATCGCGCCGCCCTGGTGCGCCGCCTGCAACCTGCCGTTCGATCATGACCGGGGGGAGGGCATGGTATGCGGCGCGTGCATCGCCCGCCCGCCGCGCCACGCGGGCGTGCGCGCCGCGGTCGCTTACGGGCCGGTCGCGCGCAACGTCGCGCTGCGGTTGAAGTACGCCGGCCGCACCGCCTTCGCCGAAACCGCGGCGAGGTTGATGGCGCGGCATCTGCCGGGCGACACCGACCTGATCCTGTCGGTGCCGCTGCACCGGCGGCGGCTGTGGTCGCGCAGTTACAATCAGGCGGCGCTGATCGCCACCGCGCTGGGGCGGATCGGCGGGGTTCGCAGCGATGCGCGGTTGCTCGAACGAACGAAGCCGACGCCGGTCCTGCGCGGCCTGAACCCGAGCGAACGCCGAAGGGCGGTACGCGGCGTGTTCGGACTGGCGACGGGCGGCGCGGGGGCGGTCAAAGGACGCGCGATCGTGCTGGCCGACGACGTGTACACCAGCGGCGCGACCGCGGACGCCTGCACCCATGCGTTGCTGCGCGCGGGCGCGGCGAGCGTCACCATCCTGTGCTGGGCGCGGGTGCTGCCCGACGGCGACGGCCTCAGCACCGCCGATTGACAAGCGCCGCCCGCGCCCACACCTCTGACGCATGGCAAAGATCGAAATCTACACCAAGGCGTTCTGCCCGTATTGCGCACGCGCGCTCCGCTTGCTGTCCGACAAGGGCGTCGAATCGGAAGAATTCGACATCACGATGGGCGGGCCGAAGCGCGTCGAGATGATCGACCGCGCGAACGGCCGCACCACCGTGCCGCAGGTGTTCATCGACGGACGCCATATCGGCGGATCGGACGATCTGGCCGCCCTGGACCGCGACGGAAAGCTCGACGCGCTGCTCGCCGCGTGAGGATCGCGCTGCTCCAGATGACGAGCGGCGTCGATCCGGCGGCGAACGCCGATACGTTGCGAAAGGCCGTGGCCGATGCGGCGGCGGGCGGCGCGGCGATGCTGTTCACGCCGGAAATGTCCGGCCTGCTGGATCGCGACCGTGCGCGCGCGGCGGCGTCGATCGTAGCGGAGGACGACGACCGCGTACTCGCGGCGGTTCGGGAAGCCGCGGCGACCGTCGGAATTTGGGTTCACCTCGGCTCGTTGGCGCTCCGTCGCCCCGATGGCAGGCTCGCCAATCGCGGGTTCGTGATCGACGACGCGGGAGAAATCCGCGCGCGCTACGACAAGATCCATTTGTTCGACGTCGACCTGCCGACCGGTGAAAGCTGGCGCGAATCCGCGGCCTATGCCGGCGGCGACGCGGCGGTCTTGGTCGATACGCCCGCCGGACCGTTGGGACCGACGATCTGCTACGATCTGCGCTTTCCCGACCTCTATCGCGCATTGAGCGACGCAGGCGCGACGGTCCTCAGCGTCCCCGCCGCCTTCACCCGTCCCACCGGTGCGGCGCACTGGCATCTGCTGCTCCGCGCGCGCGCAATCGAGGCGGCGGCGTTCGTCGTCGCGGCGGCGCAGACCGGCGAACACGCCGACGGTCGCGCCACCTACGGCCATTCGCTGGTGATCGATCCGTGGGGAGAAGTGTTGCTCGACATGGGCGAGGAGGCTGGGCTGGGCTTCGCCGAGATCGATCCCGCGGCGGTCGCATCCGTACGCGAACGCATTCCGGTCATCGCGCATCGCCGCCCCATCCCGGCGGTAACGGTGGCATGATCGTCTTCGACCTGCGCTGCGATGGCGGACATGTGTTCGAGGCATGGTTCGCTTCGTCCACCGCATGGGAGGATCAGCGCACACGCGGACTGGTCGCATGCCCGATCTGCGGCGCGACCGACGTTGCGAAGGCGGTGATGGCCCCGCGTGTCTCGGCAAAGGGCAACAGCAACGACGCCCCGCCGCCCGCGCGCGTGAAAGAAATGCTGAACGCGCTCGCCGCCGCGCAGGCCAAGGCGCTCGACGGATCGCGCTGGGTCGGCCGCAAGTTCGCCGAAGAGGCGCGCGCGATCCACGATGGCGACCGTCCGCACGAAACGATCCACGGCCAGGCGACGATCGCGGAGGCGAAGGCGCTAGCCGACGACGGCGTCCCCGTCGCGCCGCTTCCCCTGCCGATCACCCCGCCCGACGCCACCAACTGATTGACCGTCCGCGGTGCGCGGGATACCGATCGCTCCCGGATGCCCCCGTAGCTCAGCCGGATAGAGCGACGGTTTCCTAAACCGCAGGCCGGAGGTTCGAATCCTCTCGGGGGCACCAATTCCACCCTGCGCTCGAATGACTTGTTGGAAAATGTTGCTGATATGTTCTCACCGCGTTTACGGAACGGGGTGGCGGCATGGAATTATCGGCGCAGGACAGGCGACGGGCGTTTTCTCATTGGGTGCGGACAGGGTTTTGGCCGGCGGTGCGAACTGCCGACGGGGCTGAACTGAAGTTCAATCCGTATCACAACCCCGCAACGGACAGTTCACCTTCGCGCCGGGTGGACCGCGCTCGCTGAGCAACGTGATCGTTTCCGAGCGTGGCCGGGCGCAGTTCCTCAGGACGGCCTCCTCGCCATCAAATCCTGTCCGGCCCGTTTCGGTCGAGGCATCGAACGAGTCGACGGCGCGCCTGTCGGATGCAGTGTATGTGCCGAGCGAGAACGATGCGCGGTTAGTGCCTGCGCAAATCTCACGCGGATCGATGACTCGTCGTGGCGGCAACAGCCGCGCGTTCGAGGATCCGATGACGCTGGAGCAGACCTTTCCCGGACTACGCGACGCGCCGGGCGGTTCAATTATCGCGGTCGCGAACAGCATTTTCGATCTCACGGGACCAGCGCGGGAGGCAACTGCGCAACTAACCCTGAATTGGTCAAATACGCTAATCAATCAGATTGCGGCGATCGATCCGGCTTACCGATTTGACTCGCTGGGCTTTCCGGAAACACTTCAAGGTCAAATCAACCAACTGAACCGCCTGCGCTTCGACCGAGCAGCCGCATTTATGCGCGTGAAGGGCGAATTGCGTCCGTTATAGGTTGAGACCCTGCGATTCATCCAGGCGAGTGCAGACCGCGCTTATGATCACGGCGTTGAGCGTATCGAATCCGGAAAGCTGAAAATTCGTTTGTCCAGGCAGGAAATGCTGGGCAACTATATCGATCAAAGAGTCCGTCTCGATCTTCGCCGACGCTACGGTCAATATGGAATTGATTCAGCCAGAAAAGGCCCGGTCCGCGTTAACCGTCGCGAGAACGATACGTCTGGCTCCGAGCTGACATTTCGGCGGCCGGATGCGAGGGTCGGGAACATTGCCTACGACGTTACGCTTACACAAAAAATGCTTAAAACACCACAAGTTCGAGGATTTTTCGGCGCGGATTTTGCGCCTACTCACGTCGTCATTATCCGTCCACGACGGGTCGGCCCCGACAGCACTTACATTATCACGCGCCCGGAGACGAAGCGATGAGCCGCTACTTCACTAGTTCCTATCACAATCCGGAGCCTTACATTCCCGGATCACTGAGCGAGATCGACGATCTGATTGGTTGCATGGTTTTCGGTGCACCGACATTCATAGACGAGTCCGACGTGTTCCCGGAACAAAACATCGACACCGAGTTCCACGCGCTCGTCGAAGGTTTCGGCAAGGTCCGTAAGAAATTGGGCGAGGAGCGTTATGCCGTACTGGTGGACCTGGCCACACGCGCGAAGGCGCTGTTCGTCGATGATCCGGCGGACGATAACGGCAAGACCAATCAGGGCCGTGATCTGCTCTACGAAATGGAAGACGTGATCCAGGCCGCGCGATCGCGGCGGGCGGCTGAGAAATTACCCGACGATGACCGCGACATCAGCGGCGACTGACGCCGTTCCGCGCCGCCGCGAGAAACCTGCCACCCGTCACCCCGGCCTGCTGCCGGGTTCCGCGCGCGGTGTCGGCCGCCACGAAGGGGCGCGCGATCGCGGGAGGACGCCGGGCTGACCCGGCATGACGGGTGGAGGAAAGCGGCGGTTACGCCTTTACGTGTTGTGCGATGTGCTTGTTCATTTCGAACATCGTCACCTTGTCCTTACCGAACACCTTCTTCAGTTTGTCGTCGGCCAGGATCTCGCGCTTGTTCTCCGGGTTCTGCAGGTTGTTCTTCTTGATGTATTCCCACATCTTGCTGATCACTTCACTGCGCGGCAACCGGTCGTTGCCGACGACCGCGCCCAGCTCGGGCGACGGCTGAACCGGAGCATGGATGCCGCCGGTCTTGGGTGCGCCATCCTTGGCGGCGGGTGTCTTCGTGGTAGCCATTGCATTCCTTCCTGTTGTGCCGGTTTTTCCGGCTATTCGGAATCACGCCTTCTTTAGCGCGTCACGCTTGTGCGCCGCCTTTCCGCCATTGTCACTCCTGACGATGAACTGCGGTTCGTCCTTCGATGCGGCGACCTTGTGCCCCTTGATGGTCGTCGGCTCGGTCTGCTTTTTCTCCACCTTGCCGTGCGCGGTGCCGCCGTGGCTGTTCCACGTCACCTTGTCGCCCTTCTTCAGATCGGTCACACGCGCCTCCATCTGGTTGAAGATGGATCAATTCGCGGGCGGAGGGATTGGTTGCACATGAAGACATTGAGCGAGAGCGAGGCGTTTGGCGGCACGCAGGGCGTGTACGCCCACGAATCCGATGCGACGGGCACGACGATGACCTTTTCGGTCTATGTGCCGCCGCACGACGAGGGCGCGCGGTTGCCGGTGCTGTGGTATCTGTCCGGCCTCACCTGCACCCACGCCAATGTGACCGATAAAGGCGAGTATCGCCGCGCTTGCGCCGAGGCCGGGATCGTGTTCGTCGCACCCGACACGTCACCGCGGGGAGAGGGGCCGCGCGGGGAGGGCGTGCCCGACGACGACGCCTATGATTTCGGGCAGGGCGCGGGCTTCTACGTCGACGCAACGGAAGAACCGTGGGCGCAGCATTTTCGGATGCGGCGCTATATCGAGGACGAGTTGCCTGCGCTGATCGCGATGGAGTTTCCGGTCGACATGGCGCGGCAGGGGATCACGGGCCATTCGATGGGCGGGCACGGCGCGCTGACGACCGCGCTGCGCAACCCCGGCCGCTTCCGCAGCATTTCCGCCTTCGCCCCGATCGTCGCCCCGATGGAGGTTCCTTGGGGCGAAAAGGCGCTCAGCGGCTATCTCGGCGCGGATCGTTCGACGTGGCGCGCCCATGACGCCTGCGCGCTGATCGCGGACGGCGCGCGGGTCGATGCGATCCTGGTCGATCAGGGCGACGCGGACGGGTTTCTGGCCGAACAGTTGAAGCCCGAATTGCTGCGCGATGCGTGCGCGGCGGCGGGGATCGACCTGACGCTGCGGATGCAGCCGGGGTACGACCACAGCTACAATTTCATCTCGACCTTCATGGCGGACCATGTCGCCTGGGCGGCGGAGCGGCTGAAATGAAAAAGGGCTCCCGGGTGAAGGGAGCCCTTCCAGTCACGTCGTCAGACGCGGACGGCTGCGCCGCCCTCGCTGCCCGACGTGACGAGTCCCCGGCTTGCTATCGCAAGCCGGGGCCGTCCGCTTAGAACTTCACGCCCGCCGCGATGCCGTAGCGGCGCGGTTCCAGCGTGAAGATGTTGGTGAACAGGCCGGAAGACTGGTCGGTCAGATAAAGGCCGGTCGTCGCATTGTTGTCGAAGATGTTCTGCACGAACCCGCGCAAGAACCAGCGCTCGTCCGCACCGTTCAGCTGAACCTGGGCATTCGCCTGTTCGTACCCGGACACCTTGTTGATTCGCCCGTTGAAGATGTTGCCATAGCTTTCGCCGGTATAGGTAAGATCGAAGCGTGGCACGAACGACATCCCGTTGCCGAACTCGAACGTCTTCTGGACGCCGGCGGAGAATTTCACCACCGGGGCCTGCGGCAATTCGTTGCCCTTGATGCTGACCCCGATGCCGTCCAAGACGCTGATGAGTCCGGCTGGCACGACAGCGGTATTGGCCGCAGCGCCCCTCAGCACGTCGCAAATGCTGAAGGCGCCCGTCGATGCGCCGATGTTCGCGTCGGCAGGGAAGGCTTGCGGTCCACGCAACCCGAGCTGCGAATTAACTGCCGTGACGAACCCCTGTGCTACCGCCGCACCACCGGTATTCGCCCGGACGACGCAGTTGAACGCGGCGGTGATGTCCTTGATGATGACGGTGTTGGGATCGCCGCCCGAAACGTCGCGCTGGTTGATGAACGGCGCTTCCGACGTCACCTTGGTATGCAGATAGCTTGCGCCGATGTTGATCGCCCAATCGGGTGCGGGACGGAAGAATGCCTCGGCCTCGACGCCGTAGATGTCGGCATCGATATTGTCGTTGATCGACGTGCGCGCGACAATGCGGCTGAGCTGCAGACCCTTGTACTTGTAATAAAATCCCGTGAGGTTCAGCGTGAACCGGCCATTGTCGAACGTATTCTTCGATCCGACCTCGAACGCGTTGATGATTTCCGGCACGAACGCATCCGGCACCGTCAGACCGGGCACCTGCACCGGCGGATTGAACCCGCCCGACTTGTAGCCGCGCGAATAAGATGCATAGAGCAGATTGTCGTCGGTGACCTTGAAATTGACGACCGCGCGGCCGGTGAATTCGTCGAAGGTCTTCTTGCGCCGCGCAAAATCCTGCACGCCGGGGGTAACCGGGTCCGCGTCATATGAGCCGTAGAACGGCGAGTCGAACGCGCTGCCCGTCTGTCCATACGGTGTCAGGAAACTGGCCAGCGTGGAGCGCGACTGAACCGTCTTCTTGTCGTTGTTGTACCGCAGCCCGAGCGTCAGTTTCAGCCGGTCGTTGAAGTCGAAATACGTTTCGCCGAAGATCCCGTAGGACTTCAGGCCGAAGCGCGCGGTCGCATTGCGGAAGAATGGCGTAGCCAGAAAGCCCGGTGGAAGATCGTTGGCGGGATTGGCGTCGGCCCTCGTTCCCAGCGCCGTGAAGCTGCCGAGCAATCCGGTGATATAGTCGATCGCGAACGCGTTGACGTAATAGTCCCCGTTGGTGACCTTTCCATCGACATAGATGCCGCCGAGCAGGAAGTTGAACATCCCGTCGAAATCGGAAGAGATGATCGCTTCCGCCGACCAGTCCTTCGTCTTCTGGTTCGATCGATCGAACGCCAGCGGCACGTCGGAACAGCGTTTGAAGCCGCCATACGAACCGAGGCCGGTCTCTTCTGGCAATGACGTACAGATCTGACCCGTCGGACCGCCCGGAATCACCGCGGCCGCGATCGGCGCGAAGAAACTTGCGGGAAGGCCGGGAACCTGCCCTGCGGCAGCGGCGGCGAGCGTGTTCAGCGCAGGCTGGACCAGCGCGCGGTTCTGTACGCCGAGGTTGTAGTCCTGCGACGAATCGACCGACGTCTCATGATAGAAACCGGTCAACTGCGCCTTGATCGGGCCGAAATTGTGATCGATCCGTCCCTGGACCGTCAATTCATCGGTCTTGTATGTCGGATCATAGGCGGTGAAGACCTCGCGCGGATCGTTCAGGATCGGGTTGCCGGTATAGGCGTCGGGGCCATACAGGCTGCCGAGCCCGAACGCCTGTCCGAGCGCCGGATTGCGCAGGTTGATCGTCAGGAACTCGCGGCTGCCCAGCGTGCCGGTGAAGGTCGAATTGGTGTTGGTCCGTCCGGCGTCGCGGCGGTTGTTCAGGCACCCCAGCACGCCGGTCGGGTCGGTCTGGCACAATTGCTTCTGGATGCGGAGGCGATTGTCATCCTCCTTGAAGTAACTGCCCATCAGATCGACCGTGGTGTCGATCGAGGGTTCCCAACGGATCGATCCGCGCACCGAATACATGTCGCGGCCGTCCAGGCGCGTGTCGTTGTACAGGTTCTTTGTATAGCCGTCGCGGTTCAGGTAGAACCCGGCCACGCGCACCGCCAGCGTATCGCCCAGCGGCAGGTTGATCATCGCCTTCGCGCGGATAGATTCGTAATTGCCGTATTCGCCTTCCGCGCTGACCGCGAATTTGTCCGTGCGCGGCTTGGCGGTGATGAAGTTGACCACGCCCGCCGTCGCGCTGCGGCCGAACAACGTGCCCTGCGGCCCGCGCAGCACCTCGACGCGTTCCAGATCGAAATATTCGGTCTCGAAGATGCGTGTGGCGAGAAGCGGGGAGCCATTCAAATGGATCGCTGTCGCTTGATCGCAGGAAATGCCGACGCACAGATCGCCGATCCCGCGGATCGTGAAGCTGGACGAGGTGAAATTGGTCTTCGAGAACGTAATGTTGGGCAAGGTGAGCTGCAGGTCGGACGCATTGTCGATCTGCTGCGCCTCCAGCGCCGCCGAGGTGAACGCGCTGACTGCGATCGGCACCTCCTGCAGCGTTTGCGACTGCCGCTGTGCGGTCACGACCACGTCGTCGCCGTATCCGCCCGTCTGAACTGGGGCGGTTTGCGCCGGGGCCGTATTCGTAGGTGCGGTATCCTGGCCCGGCGCGGGCGCGGGTTCGGCGGCGTAAGCAGGTGTAGCGGCGATCAACGCGATAGCCGAGGCCGCGAGCAGCTCAAACTTCGTCATGGCATCCCCCTCCTGGGACCGCGCCCGATCTATGTCGGTGCTGCGGCGTTCAATGGTCCGGTATGGAAAGTAGCGTCCGAAAATTTCCCGCGTCAAATGGTTTTATGATGGAATCTTGCGGGATGAGGTCGATGTGGCCGAAATGAAACAGTTGCTATATCGAACCTGTGTCATGGTGCGGTGCGGGAATCTTGCGCCTGCGAAGAAGGATGGCGGATGGCGATTGAACACGCGAGTCCCGAAGACGGGGACTTGATCGGATCGAATGGCAAGCTCGAAGTCCCGGAAAATGTTGCGGATGCGATACGAACATTGATTCGCTGGGCCGGCGACGATCCCGCGCGGGAAGGCCTGATCGATACGCCTAAACGCGTCGCGCGCGCGTGGCGGGAGTATTGCGCGGGCTATGCCGACCACCCCGAACAGCATCTGTCGCGAATCTTCGAAGAGGTCGGCGGCTATGACGAGATCGTGATCCTGAAGGATATTCCGTTTCAGTCGCACTGCGAACACCACATGGCGCCGATCATTGGCAAGGCGCACATCGCGTATCTGCCGCGCAACCATGTCGTCGGCATCTCGAAACTGGCGCGCGTCCTCCACGCTTTTGCGCGGCGGCTGCAGGTGCAGGAAAGGCTGACCGCCGAGGTGGCCGACTGTATCTGGGAAGGGCTGAAGCCGCAGGGCGTCGCGGTGGTGATCGAGGCGAGCCACGCCTGCATGACCGCGCGCGGCGTGCGCACGCCCGGCGTAGCGATGGTTACCAGTCGGATGATGGGCGTGTTCCGCGACGACGAGCGCAGCCGCAAGGAAGTCCTCGCGCTGATGGGGTGCTGATGCGCGTTCTGGTAACCGGCGGGGCGAAGCGACTGGGCGCAGCGATCGCGCGAGCCTGCGCTGCGGCCGGGCACCAAGTGGTGATCCATTATCGGACATCGCGCGATGCGGTGGGGGCGCTGGCGACGGAACTCGGCGGTGTGAGCGTGCAGGGTGATCTGGCCGACAGCGCGGGCGTCCCCGGGCTGTTCGCGCGCGCTTGCGAGGCGGCGGGCCGGCCGATCGACGGACTGGTCAATTCGGCCTCGCTGTTCGAATTCGACTCGCCCGACGCGATCGATCCGGCGCTCGCGGCGAAGCTCCACGCGACGAACCTGCTCGCCCCGTCGCTGCTGACCGCCGCGCTGGCGGCGCAGGCCGGGCTGACGAATGGCGCCGTGGTGAACCTGCTCGATCAGAAGGTCGCGAACCTCAACCCCGATTTCTTTTCCTACACCTGCACGAAGGCGGCGCTGGAGGCCGCGACTGTCATGCAGGCCATGGCGTTTGCCCCGCGCGTGCGGGTGAATGCCGTATCGCCGGGGCTGACCTTGCCGAGCGGGGATCAGTCGGCGGCTGCGTTCGACCGCGTGGCGCGGGAAAACCTGTTGCAACGCCCGGTAGGCGCGGCGGCGGTGGCCGACGCGGTGGTCTATCTGCTGGGGGCGGCGAGCGTGACGGGGCAGAACCTGTTCGTCGATTGCGGGCAGAGGTTTCTGAAGCGCGGCGGAGACGTGATGTTCGAGGGACGCGATGCCTGAATTCACCACTATCCTCGAAAACCTCGAGGTCCGGATGCACCTCGGCATCCACCCGCACGAAATCGCCCCGCAACGCGTCCGCGTGTCGGTGTGGATGACCGTCGTGTATCCCAAACCACTCGGCGCGGACGCGATCACCGAAGTGCTCGACTACGACTTCGTTCGCTCCGGTTTGCAGCAAATGGCCGCCGGTCCCGGTTTCGCCCTGCAGGAAACCCTATGCGAAGCGGTCGCCGCGCTGTGCCTCACCGACCTGCGGGTGCGCGAGGTTCGGGTCAGGTCGATGAAGCTCGATGTGTATCCCGATGCGACGGTCGGGTGTGAGATCGTGCGGGGGCGTTAGGCGACCGTCGCGAATGGATAGAAGTCCGGCAGGTTTTGGCTGGAGACTGCTCGGTCTGACTCGATATGCCAGCCCGAACCATTCGAGCGAGACCGGTCAGTCAGTCGCTGATAGTCCAGCCCAGATTCGGCTCGCGACCGCGCACCGGCTGGTTAGCTTTGAGTGCCTGTTCGAGCCGACTATTTGCGATGGGAACGGCGGTGCCGCGTGGCGCGACTGCGGCGTTGACCGGGATCGGTGTAGCCGCTCCGGCCGTAACCCGCTCGGGCGCCGCGGTCATCAGGGCCGGGATTGGCGCGACGCGGGGGTTTGCCGCCGGATTGCTGTTCGACCGGTTTTCCACGATCGTCGCGACGTGGCTTCGGACCATGCCGCCCGGCAGCAGTGTAGCGACCCCGCCGGTGCCATAACCAGACAAGAAGACCTCTCGCCCGAATTGGTCGCGGTGATCCACGATGGGCACCCCCGGCTGGGTGCCGCCAGGCCCGCCCAGGATGCGCAGCACCTCCGCCACATCGGCGGTGTAGCAACTGGTGATTTTCTTGGATCGACAGCCGAGCGGAGGCACCCCCTCATGACTTGGCCGTGCATAAACCGTGGCCGCATCCATTCCCGGCGATTTCGATCCCTCGCCGCCAAGGAAGAAGATATAGCGATATCCCTCTGCGCGCGCGCGTTCCGCCGCGCGGTACAGCGCCATGTTGATCGCGTCGCCGCGTCCATGGATCGCCGCATCGATCCGCCAGGATCCGTCCTTCTCGGTCCGGTCCTGGTACCCAAACTTGTAGCCGATTCCGTGCCAGCGCTTCATGGGACCGTAGTAGGGCGCATCACTATCGCCCGCCCACGCGGGTTGCGCGATCGCCAGTAACATGAGGCCGGGCCAAAAGCGTGTCATCGCTTGTCCTTCCAATGAGTTGGCCTGTGCTAGTCGAGCTGCGTTAACGTCCGGTTGTCGAGACCAACCAGATCGCTAAAGAGCGGCGAGATACACTGAATCATTGAATGCCACCCAGCCGTATCGCGCCGAGTGCTCGCATAGGAAAGTTGCTAGCGCCGTCCTCTTCATCGGCGAATTGCCGGCACTAACACCAGTGTCGATCAGCGCGTTTCCTACACGACGCCGGCCTGTTAAGGGGCGTTAGCTGTTTCTCACCGCTGGACACCGGCAAACGCCGATCGCGTCTGATCGGCGCGCGTAGGTGTGACTTTACCGTGACTTTTGGCGCGCCCAGGAAACGCCGTCTTGGCCTAACCTTAGCCTAACCTTCGCGTTTCACGCCCGGTTCGCCGCGCTCAGCACCGCGCGCACACTCGCCGTCGCGATGTCGGTGTCGATGCCGACGCCCCAGACGGTCCGGCCGTCGCCGGTGCGGCATTCGAGGTATGTCGCGGCCTGTGCGTCCGCGCCGTGGCCGATCGCGTGTTCGGTATAGTCAACTACCGCCAGCTCCGGCCCGGTCGAATCCGCCAGCGCGGCGATCACGCCCGAGATCAGGCCGTTGCCGCGGCCCGACAAAGATCGTTCCTCGCCGTCGATCGCCACGCGGCCGACGAAGGTGCGGTCCCCGGAAGGCCCGTGCTCCTCGTAATCGCGCAGCATGAAGCGGTCGGTGGCGGCGGGCAGGTACGCGGTCTCGAACGCGGCCCAGATGTCGGCGGCGTTCAGTTCGCGGCTGGTCTCGTCGGCCAGGCGCTGGACGTGGCGGCTGAAATCGGCCTGCAGGCGCTTGGGCAGTTTCAGCCCCTTGTCCTGCTCGATCACCCACGCCACGCCGCCCTTGCCCGACTGCGAATTGACGCGGATCACCGCTTCGTAGCTGCGCCCGAGATCGGCGGGGTCGATCGGCAGATACGGGACTTCCCAGAAATCGTCGTTGCGCGCTTCCTGCGCCGCAAACCCCTTCTTGATCGCATCCTGATGGCTGCCCGAAAAGGCGGTGAACACTAGGTCGCCGGCATAGGGCGTGCGCGGGTGGACGGGGATGTTGGTGCAGTAATTGACCGTGTTCACCACCGCATCAATGTCCGACAGGTCCAGCCGTGGATCGACGCCTTGGGTGTACATGTTCAGCGCCAGCGTCACGAGATCGCAGTTGCCGGTGCGCTCGCCATTGCCGAGCAAACAGCCCTCGACCCGGTCCGCGCCCGCCATCATGCCCAGTTCCGCCGCCGCGACGCCGGTGCCGCGATCGTTGTGGGTGTGCAGGCTGATGACCGCACTGTCGCGGTTCGGCAGGTTGCGGATGAACCACTCGATTTGGTCGGCATAGACGTTGGGCGTCGCACATTCGACCGTCGCGGGCAGATTCAGGATGATCGGGCGATCCGGGGTGGGGCGCAGCACCTCCATCACCGCGGCGCAGACCTCGACCGAGAAATCGAGTTCGGCGGTGGAGAAGGTCTCGGGGCTGTATTCGAACTGCCAGTCGGTATCGGGCTGCTTCGCCGCCTCGTCGCGCAGCACCTTCGCGCCGTCGATCGCGATCTGACGCACTTCGTCGCGCGTCATGCCGAAGACGATCTTGCGCCATGCGGGGCTGACCGCATTGTAGAGATGGACGATCGCCCGCTTCGCGCCGTTCAGCGATTGGAAGCTCGTCTCGATCAGGTCGCGGCGCGATTGCGTCAGCACCTGGATCGTCACGTCGTCCGGGATACGGCCCCACGCGACCAGCCCGGCGATGAAGTCGAAATCGGTCGCCCCAGCGGCGGGGAAACCGACCTCGATCTCCTTCAACCCGACCTTCACCAGCAGGTCGAACATCCGCGTTTTCTTTTCCGCGTCCATCGGATCGATCAGCGCCTGATTGCCATCACGCAGATCGGTCGACAGCCAGCGCGGCGCGTGTGTGATGGTGTTCGAGGGCCAGAGCCGATCGGGCAGGTCGATCGTGGGGAAGGGGCGGTATTTGGTCGATGGGTCGCGCAGCATGATGGGCTCCGAGGGATCGGTCCGCTTGGGCGGACCGTGATCGGCGTCAGGTATTGCCCTCAGGGGCGCGTGCCGGTTCGATGCACCCCTAAGGGCGGATAAGTCGAAGGGCCAGTGCGCAGGTCATGAAAAGGAATTGCCGGTTCCGCACACCAATGTCCAGCGCGCTCGCGAGATTGACCGTTTCGTAACGGGTTAGCGATAGCTCCTGTCGGTCAGAAGGATCGAACGATGCGCCAACTTCTCTACATCAGTTCCAGCGCCACGCGCGGCCAGCCGATCGACGTCGCCCCGATCATGGCGCAATCGGTACGCAACAACCGGCGCGATCGCGTGACCGGATTGCTCTATACCGACGGTGTCCGCTTCCTGCAGGTGCTGGAAGGCGAGGATGCCGACGTGCAGCGTGTGTTCGACCGCATCCGCGCCGATCCGCGCCATGTCGCGATCGTGGTGCTGCACAATCGCGCGGTAGAAGCGCGGCAGTTCGGCGACTGGGCGATGGCGAAGCGCGGCGCTAATGACTCCGCCGACGCCTTCGACGCACGGATGGCGACGATGCTGGACGGCGCATCGGACGCGGTGCGCGGGACGTTTCTGGGACTGGTCGCCGCGCGCCGCGCCGCTTAGTGTTACTTCTGGAACGCGGCGACGATATCCAGCTTCACTTCGTCCGACACCATCGGGATGCCATAAGCGACGCCGAAATCGCTGCGCTTGATGGTCGTCGTCGCAGTAAAGCCGACGTTCTCCTTGCCGCCCATCATCGCCGGGGCCTTGCCCGCGCCATAGAATGCGGCGTCGAGTGTGACGGGCTTCGTCACGCCGTTCAGCGTCAGATTGCCGGTGATTTTCGCGGTCTCGCCGCTGGCAACTACCCTGGTCGAGACGAACTTTGCATCCGCGGGGGCGGGGCCGAAGAAGTCGGGCTTGCCGCCCGCGGCCGCCGGTTTCAGCAGGTGCGAGGTCAGGCCGGCGCTGGCGGTCGTCACCTTGCTGACCGGGATCGTCACGTCGACCTTGGCGGCGTTGGGGTTCTTCGGATCGAGCGTCAGCGTGCCCGCGACATCGCCGAAGATGCCGTAATATGGCGTGAAGCCGAGATGATCGACGGTCCATTTGACAAGCGAATGGCCACTGTCGGCGGTGTAGGTGCCGCCGGTGATAGCGGCGGGGTTCTTCGACCCCGGCTTCGTCGGGGCACCCTGTGCCGTCAGGGCGGCGAGCGGCAAGGCAGTGGCGGACAGCGTCAGCAGCGCGGCATAGGCGATACGCATGGTTCGATTCTCCCGGTTCGTTGCGCAGGTTCAACCACAACGATCGGGCCAGCGGAAGGTCCGAACGCGAAACGCGCCGTTTCCGCTTTACTTCACGACGCCCTGAACCAGATCGAACTTGATCCGCACCCACGCGCCGATGACGGGCTTGCCGCTGATCCGAGGCGGCAGCACCTGGAACTGCCATGCCGCCTGCCGCAGGCCGCGCGCGATGCCCGATCCGGGCGATTCGCCGATCTCGCGGCAATTCTCGACCCGGTTGCGCTCGATCGTCTGGCACGCGATCATGCCCCAGCCGACCTGCGCGCGCTGGGGCAGATATGTGACCATCTCCGCGCGGGTCGGTTCGCGATACCAGGCGGCATTGTACAGCCGCTGCCCGCCGGGTCCGTCGCCGGGGCCATAAGTCGATCCGCTGTCGGCGGTCTGCGCGCCCTTGCCTGCGCCGTCGGCGGGTCGCGCGGGGATAGAGCCGATGTCGGCGGCGGCGAACTCCTCGCTGGTGAGGACCAGCATGTTCGGCTTGATCGGCGGGGGACGGGGCGGAGGCGGCGCGGCGGCGGGCGGTGGCGGCGTTTCCTTGCGTTGCAGCGCGGGCTTCGCATTCCGCGGGTTTTTCACCCCGCGCGTTTCGACCTTGGCGAGCGGACGGACGTCGAACGTGGCGAGGATTTTTTCGGCGGCGCGGCGTCGTTCGGGCGAGGCGCCGAGCGTCAGGAGGACAAAAATCAGCCCAACGACGATCGCGATCGACAGCGCCGCGGAAACGGCCCGGTCGCGAACCGGTTTGTGCGCGCCATACGACATCGGCGCGCGCCTACAGGAGGTTAACGGGGCGGGCAATCGGATCGGGGGCTAAAGCACCTACCCAGCCTCCACCGGGAAGGTGCTTCAGGTCAGGCGATCAATTGCGGTCCTTGTCCACCAGCTTGTTCGCGCCGATCCACGGCATCATCGCACGCAGGTTCGCGCCGACCTGCTCGATCGGATGCGCCGCAGCCGCCTTTCGCGCCGCCTTCAGCTCGGGCTGACCCGCGCGATTGTCGAGGACGAAGTTCTTCACGAACCGCCCGCCCTGAATGTCGGCCAGCACGCGCTTCATCTCGGCCTTCGTTTCGGACGTGATGATCCGCGGGCCGGTGGTGATGTCGCCATATTCGGCGGTGTTGCTGATCGAATAGCGCATGTTGGCGATGCCGCCTTCGTACATCAGGTCGACGATCAGCTTCACTTCGTGGAGGCATTCGAAATAGGCCATTTCGGGTGCGTAGCCCGCCTCGGTCAGCGTCTCGAACCCGGCCTGAATCAGGTGGGTCAGACCGCCGCACAGCACCGCCTGCTCGCCGAACAGGTCGGTTTCGCATTCCTCTCGGAAGTTCGTTTCGATGATGCCGCTGCGACCACCGCCGACGCCGCTGGCATAGGCGAGCGCGATGTCGTGTGCGTTGCCGCTGGCGTCCTTGTCGACCGCGATCAGGCAGGGCACGCCGCCGCCGCGGACATATTCGCTGCGCACCGTGTGGCCGGGGCCTTTCGGCGCGATCATGATGACGTCGAGGTCGGCGCGCGGCTCGATCAATCCGAAATGCACATTCAGACCATGCGCGAAGGCGAGGGCGGCGCCCTGTTTCATATGCTCGTGATAATCGTCGGCGTAGATCGCGGCCTGATGTTCGTCGGGCGCCAGGAACATGACGATGTCGGCCCATTTGGCTGCATCTTCGTTCGATTTGACCGCGAAGCCCGCGTCTATCGCCTTCTTCGCGGTGGCCGACCCCTCGCGCAGCGCGATCGCCACGTCGGCGACGCCGCTGTCGCGCAGGTTCTGCGCATGAGCGTGGCCTTGTGAGCCATAGCCGACGATGGCGATCTTCTTACCCGTGATCAGGTTCAGATCGGCGTCGCGATCGTAATAGACACGCATTTGAGGTTCCTTTCTGCGGGAACGTCACCCCAGCAAAGGCTGGGGTCTCCCTGTTGCTAAAGCGTGCGCTTGCCGCACGAGACCCCAGCCTTCGCTGGGGTGACGGAATGGAGTTACGCGGCTTCCTTGCCCCGCGAAATCGCGACGATGCCGGTGCGCGCGACCTCGATCAGGCCGACTTCGCCCATCAGTTCGACGAACTTGTCGATCTTCTCGATCCCCCCCGTAACCTCGAACACGAAGCTGGAGGTGGTCGCATCGACGACGCGCGCGCGGTACACATCGGCCAGCCGCAACGCCTCGATCCGGTGATCGCCGACGCCGCGGACCTTGATCAGCGCCAGCTCGCGCTCGACGTGCGCACCCATCGCGGTCAGGTCGGTCACCTTATGGACGGGGACGAGCCGGTCGAGCTGCGCGACGATCTGTTCCAGCACGTGCGGGCTGGCCGAGGTCACGATCGTGATCCGGCTGACCGATTTGTCGGCGGTGATCTCGCTGACCGTCAGGCTTTCGATATTATAGCCGCGCGCGGTGAACAGCCCCGCGATCCGCGCGAGGATACCGGGTTCGTTGTCGACGATGACGGCAAGCGTATGCCGCTCGGCTGCTTCTTCTTTTATATGCAAAATCGTCACCCCAGCGAAGGCTGGGGTCTCCCTGTTGCTAGAGCGTGCGCTTGCCGCACAAGACCCCAGCCTTCGCTGGGGTGACGGTGATTACTCAAACCAGCGCCTTCGCTTCGTCGTCCATCGTGCCCGACACTTCGTTGGCCTGCAGGATCATGTCGGTATGCGCCGCGCCGGACGGGATCATCGGGAAGCAGTTCGCCAGTTTGGCGACCATGCAGTCGACCATCACCGGGCCGTCGTGGTCCAGCATCGCCTGGATGCCGCTGTCCAGATCGGCGGGATCCTCGATCCTGATCCCCTTCCAGCCATACGCCTCGGCCAGCTTCACGAAGTCGGGCAGGGAATCGCTGTAACTTTCCGAATAGCGGCTTTCGTAGGTCAGTTCCTGCCACTGGCGGACCATGCCCATATATTCGTTGTTCAGGATGAAGACCTTCACCGGCAGGCGGTATTGCGTCGCCGTCGCCAGTTCCTGAATGTTCATCTGGATCGACGCCTCACCCGCAATGTCGATGCACAAGGCATTGGGATTGCCTAGTTGCGCGCCGATCGCAGCGGGCAGGCCGTAGCCCATCGTGCCGAGCCCGCCGCTGGTCAGCCATTTGTTCGGCGCTTCGAAGCCGAAATGCTGCGCCGCCCACATCTGATGCTGACCCACCTCGGTCGAGATGATCGGCGACCGCGCGCGCGTTGCGTCCCACAAGGCGCGGATCGCGCGTTGCGGCATGATTTCGGTCCCGTCCTCGGGGAAATCGAGGCACTTCACCGCGCGCCACCCGGCGATGCGTCGCCACCAGTCGGTCGTGTCGGGTTTCGGATGCTGGCGCGATTTCCAGATGCGGACCATGTCCTCCATCGCGTGGCCGGCGTCGGCCACCACCGCCAGATCGATGCGCACGGTCTTGTTGATGCTCGAGCGGTCGATGTCGATATGCACCTTGCGGCTGTTCGGGCTGAACGCGTCGAGCCGCCCGGTCACGCGATCATCGAAGCGCGCGCCGATCGCGATCACCAGATCGGCCTGGTTCATCGCCATGTTGGCTTCGTAGGTGCCGTGCATCCCCAGCATCCCGAGGAAGCCGTCATGGCTCGCCGGGAAACAGCCGAGTCCCATCAGCGTCGAGGTGACGGGCGCGCCGGTGATGCGTTGCAATTCGCGCAGTAGCTGGCTGGCGCCCGGTCCCGAATTGATGATCCCGCCGCCGGTGTAGAGGATCGGGCGGTCGGCGGCGGCGAGCATGTCGACGACCTGCTCGATCTCAGCCCGATCGGCCTTCAGCGCCGGGCGATATGTCTTGTGCTGGATCGGGCCGGGCTTGCTGTACTTCGCGGTCGCGACCTGCACGTCCTTGGGAATGTCGACCACGACCGGGCCAGGGCGGCCGCTGGTCGCGATATGGAACGCCTCATGAATCACCGCGCCGAGGACGGCGGGATCCTTCACGAGGTAGTTATGCTTCGTGCAGTGGCGCGTGATTCCGACGGTATCGGCTTCCTGAAACGCGTCGGTGCCGATCAGCGCGGTCGGCACCTGTCCGGTGATGACGACCATCGGGATCGAATCCATCAGCGCATCGGTGATGCCCGTGACCGCGTTGGTCGCGCCGGGGCCGCTGGTGACCAGCACCACGCCGGGCTTTCCGGTCGAGCGCGCGTAACCCTCCGCGGCGTGCGTCGCGGCCTGTTCGTGACGAACCAGGATGTGGCGGATGCGTTTCGTGCGGAACAGGGCGTCGTAGATCGGCAGCACCGCGCCGCCGGGATAGCCGAACACGACCTCCACGCCGAGATCGCACAGCGCCTCGACCAGGATATCGGCTCCGCTTTTCTCGGCCACTTTATTGCTCCCTCATCTGCTGCACACGCGAATAGCCCGGCAGGTCGGGGCGCGCTAGAGCAATGAAAATTACGCGTCAAGGCCAAAGATTGAAATAATGTTTCAATACATCATATGAAACCAAGTCAATTCGCGGCCAGTTTGGAGGCGGCTGATTGCGGAACCAAGTGTATTGCCGCTTGGCATATTGGCGCGTGGCCAGCCGCGCGCTGGTCAGCGCGTCGTCGCGCGACATCGTGCCGTCGATCATCGCCGAAACCTCGCGCACGCCGATCGCGCGCATCACCGGCGCGTCGGCCGGAACGTCGGCTCGCGCGCGCAACGCCTGCACCTCCTCGACCGCGCCATCGTTGAACATCGCGGCAAGGCGCGCGTCGCAACGTTCGAGCAGCATGTCGCGGTCGGGCAGCACGATCAGTGGGGCGAGGTCGATGCGGTCGCCGATCCCGCCCGCGCAATCTTCCTGCCACGCGGCGATCGGCCGCCCGGTCGATCGCACCACCTCCAGCGCGCGCGCGACCCGCGTCGTGTCGTTCGGCGACAGGCGTTGCGCCGCGGCTGGGTCGGCGGCGGTCAGAGCGGTATGGGCCTCGGCCACGGACATCGCGCGGACTTCATCGCGGATCGCCGGATCGATTCCCGGCACCGGCGCAATCCCGTCCAGCAGCGTGCGGATATAAAGCCCCGATCCTCCGACCAGGATCGGCAGGCGGCCCGTAGCATGGACCGCGTCGATTGTCGCGCGCGCCTCCGCCGCCCAGCGTGCCGCCGAACAGCTCTCCGCGCCGTCGATATGCCCGAACAAGCGGTGCGGCACGCGCGCTTCGTTCTCTACAGACGGTCGCGCGGTCAGCACGCGCAGGTCGCGGTACACCTGGCTGGCGTCGGCATTGATCACCACCCCGCCGGTCTCCTCGGCCAGTGCGATCGCCAGCGCGGACTTGCCGCTCGCGGTCGGCCCTGCGATGAGCGCCAGCCTCGGGAGCGCGACCCTCGGGGTGGAGGCGGATTTGTTCACGGCGACGCTGATAGCAGCAGGGCGGCTCTCGCCCCAGACCTTGTCCGACGCGAACGACGCGCTGGCAGCGGCGGGATGCGTTCCGACGACGCTCGGGTGGCTGGACGAGGGCGACGCGGCCGATATCCATTTCGGGCTGGCCCCGGATGCGGCGCGCAAGGCGCTGGGGGACCGGTTCGATCGCGTTGACGTGGTGGTCCAGCCGATGGCGGGTCGGGTGAAGATGCTGCTCGTCGCGGACATGGATTCGACGATGATCACCGTCGAGTGCATCGACGAACTCGCCGACTATGCGGGCATCAAGCCGGAGATCGCCGCGATCACCGAACGCGCGATGCGAGGCGAGCTCGACTTTGCCGATGCGCTCGACGCGCGCGTGGCGTTGTTGAAGGGGTTGGACGAAGGCGCGATCGAGCGTTGCCGGGCCGAGCGCGTGCGTTTAACCCCCGGCGCGGCGACGCTGGTGCGAACGATGCGCGCGCGCGGTGCAACCACGATTCTCGTGTCGGGCGGATTCACCGCGTTTGCGGACCCGGTCGGTGCGGAGATCGGCTTCGATCGCGTGATCGCCAACCGGCTGGAGATCGGTGGCGGCGCGCTCGCGGGGACGGTCGCGAAACCGATCGTCGATTCGTCGACGAAGGAGCGGACGCTGCGCTGGGCGCGCGCCGAACACGGGCTTGCCGACGAGGCGACGCTGGCGGTCGGTGACGGCGCGAACGACCTCGCGATGATCGGGATCGCGGGGCTTGGCGTCGCCTATCACGCCAAGCCGATCGTCGCGCAGGCGGCGCACGCGCGGATCGATCACGGCGACCTGACCGCGCTGCTGTGGGCACAGGGCATCGCGAAGGCAGATTGGGTCGCGGCCTAGTTTCATGACGGGACGAATGGAGCGTTTGCGCCGTGGCGCGGGGCCGCGAAATCTGTCACCTCTCTGACATGAATCGGGGGATGACGGATTCGGCGGTACAACGCCGGCTGATCGACGCATTGTACGTCGAATCGATGGTGCTGGCGGACGAGGCGCGCAGCTATTTCGACGAGGGCGGACGGGCCGAGCGTGAGGCGCTGGCGCCGATGGCGCGCGTGTCGTTCAGTTGCGAATCGCTGAAGGTGACGACGCGGTTGATGCACGTCATCGCGTGGCTGTTGACGCAGCGCGCGGTGCAGGCGGGCGAGCTTGCCCCCCGCGACGCGCTCGATCCGTCGCGGCGGCTGGGCGATGCGCCGGTCAGCGACGCCGCGGTGGTCGACGCGCTGCCCGAACAGGCGCGGATGATGATCCGCGGCAGCGTCGATCTGCATCGCCGCGTCGCACGGCTGGATGCTGCGCAGGGGGCGGAAGCGCGCGACGAAAGTCCGGCGCGCGCGATGTTCGATCGCCTCGCGCTTGCATTCTGACGGGTCCGATTGCCGCGACCGTACGTTGAGGTGCAAACGGCCGCTACGGGTCGGCAAGGAACATTCATGACATACCGTTTTCCCTATGCGGAGTGGACCCGCGCCAGCATCGAGGCATGGTCGCTCGGGATCGAGGCGTCGACGGTGATCGGTCTGCGCCTGATGCGGATGGCGACCGGCGGCCCGCTCGCCGACCGCGAAGCGCAATTGATGTGGTCCGAAAAGATGCAGGCTGCGATGGAGTTGCAGACGGCATGGATGACCGGCGGTCTCGGCACGACGCCGCTGTCGGGTACGCGCGGTGCGGTGCGGCACTATCGCAAGAAGGTGCGCGCGAACCGGAAGCGGCTGGGCTAGCACCGTCTAAAGTTAGTCTAAGGTTAGGCCAACGCGAGCATTATACATAGACATGACGGGGACGAATTTTCCGATCGGTGCGCCATCGATCCAGTCTGTCGAATCGGATGAGAAAGATCGGCGTCAAGGCTACATGAAACCGTTGTTGTAGGAAAGTCGTGCTTCCATGCGACATTTCACTTTCGCGGAACTATCTCATAAGCGGAAACGTGGTTCATCGTGATGAACCACCGTCCGCCGAATTTACGGAACAGCCGCGTGTTGACGCCCTCCATCGCGCGTTTCGGTCGAGCGAGGTGGTAGCGGCCGATCAGCATCGCCGCATCCGGGGCAAGCAAGTCGACCTTCATATCGTAGAAGCGCAACGTGCCGCGCGTGTCTGGCGACGCCCCATAATCACGGACGTAATGGTCGAGCGTGCCCTGCCAGCCGTCCTGAAACTTGCCGCCGGAAACGAACACGACGTCGGGGTTCTTGAATCCCGCCATGTAACCGCGGAAATCGCCGCGATTCCACGCCGCCTGCATATCGGCCACGACCCGCAGGATCGCCGCGCGTTCATCGGTCGACGCGGAGGCCGGAGCAGCCGCGATCAGCGCGATCGCGGCGATGACGCTCTTCACGCCGCCTGTGACAGCGCTGGTGACAGCCCGAGGCGCGCCTTCGCCGCATTATATTCGCGCGCCATCCGGTCGACGCGTGCGGCGACCGTTTCCACCTCGACGACTGCGCCGATCCCCTGGCCCGAACCCCAGATGTCGCGCCACGCCTTCGCTTTGCCCGCGTTGTCGCCCTGGCCGAAGTTCATCGTCTTGTAGTCGCCTTCGGGCAGATTGTCGGGGTCCAGCCCCGCCGCCTCGATCGACCCGCGCAGGTAGTTGCCGTGCACGCCGGTGAACAGGTTCGAATAGACGATGTCGGACGCCTTGCCCGCGACGATGCCCTGTTTGTAGCGTTCGTCGGCATTGGCCTCCACCGTGGCGATGAACGGCGATCCGATATAGCCGAAATCCGCCCCCATCGCCTGCGCCGCCAGCACCGCGTCGCCGGTCGCGATCGCGCCCGACAGCGCGAGCGGTCCGGAGAACCACTGGCGGATTTCCTGGATGATGGCGAATGGCGACAGCCGCCCGGCGTGACCGCCAGCGCCCGCAGCGACCGCGATCAGCCCATCCGCGCCCTTTTCGACGGCTTTGCGCGCAAAGCGGTCGTCGATCACGTCGTGCATCGTGATCCCGCCCCAGCCGTGAACCGCCTGATTCAGTTCGGTGCGCGCGCCGAGCGAGGTGATCGTGATCGGCACCTGCCATTTCTCGCACGTCGCCAGATCGGCCTCCAATCGGTCGTTCGATTTGTGGACGATCTGATTGACGGCGTAGGGTGCAGCGGGGCGATCGGGATGGTCGCGATTATGCGCCGCCAGTTCTTCCGTGATGCGGTGAAGCCATTCGTCCAGCAGCCCCTGCGGCCGCGCGTTCAGCGCCGGGAACGCGCCGACGATCCCTGCCTTGCACTGCGCAATGACCAGTTCGGGACCGGAGATGATGAACAGCGGCGATCCGATGACGGGAAGCCACAGGCGGGACAGGGAGGCGGGAATGGACATAACGGATGTTATGTCGCCGGTGTTTCGCTCTGTCCAGCGCGTGCGCGGCCAAGCGGTGCGAGCCGTTCGTAAAGGAAGTCGATGACCGCGCGCACGCGGGGTTCGTGGCGCAAGCGCTCGTGCGTCAGCAGCCACATCCCGCGCCCGCTGCGCGGTGTGTCGAGGCATAGCAGCAGGTCATCCTCCTGATCGGCGACCAGGCAGGGCAGGGCGGACAGGCCAAAACCCGATCGCACCGCGGCAAGCAACCCGAGCGAGGTGTTGTGGTGCATCTTGACCGATCCTTCGAGCCCCAGTGCGCGGATATAGGCGCCATAGGAGCGCCACACGCCGTCCTCACCGCCGCCGATCAGCGCATGATCCGCGAGCTCGGCGGTAGAGGTGGGCACGCCGTGGCGCGCGGCATAGTCGCGACTGCAGTACACCGCCCATTCGTCGTCGGCGATGCGCCGCCCGACGACGCCCGCGCCCGATGGCGAGGTGGCGATGCGAATCGCGATCTCGGCCGCGCCGCTGTCCAGGTCGCGGACCTCGTCGCTCGTGTCGAGTTCGATCCGGATGTCGGGATGTGCGAGGTGAAAGTCGCGCAGGATCGGGGGAAGGAAAGTGACCGCGAAGATTTCAGACGCGGTCAGCCGAACCGCCCCGGCGATCGACCGGACGCGCGCGGCGGCGGCATCCTCGAACGCGCCGACCGCCTGAGCGACGGCCTCCGCCCCCGCCAGCAGGGCTTCTCCTTCCGGCGTGAGTTGGTAACCCGCCTGCTTCCGATCGAACAATCGCAGGCGCAACGTTTCCTCCAGCCCGGCGACGCGCCGCGCGGCGGTCGTCTGGCTGACCCGCAGTTTACGCCCGGCGGCGAGCGTGCTCCCCGTTTCGGCGACGGCCAGGAAATGGCGCAGGTCGTCCCATTCGATCATACCGGCTCCGTTCTCAGCGCTATTCTGCACCAATGCAGAATGGTCGTGCAAGAACAGTGTTAGTTTGCAACTGATATTTGCGGTAGACCGAGTCATCGGCAGCGGGTGCTGCCGGATGACACTACGGAGACCCGACATGAAGATCCTGCTTCCGCTCGCGGCGATCGCCGCGGGGTTCCTCGCTACGCCCTCGGCTTATGCCGAAGACACCAACGCCCGCATCGTCCGAGTCAGTGACCTGCGGCTCGACACCGCGGACGGCGTCGCCAAGTTCGACCGCCGCCTCGCCATCGCGGCGAAGCACGCTTGCGCTTCGGTGGTCGACTTCGACCGCGCCGGCCGCCGGGCGGCCAAAACCTGCCAGGTTGACACGATCGCCGCCTTCACGCCGCAACGCGATACGCTGATCGCGTCGGCGCAGGCGAAGCGCGGGGTGGAGCTGACCGCGCGCTGATCCAACGGGCGGGGCGGGCGGGTCAATCGATCCGCCTCAGCCCCGCCGCCGCGGCGCGGCCATTTTCGACGTAATGCGCCGCCGACAGCTTCAGCATCGCGATCGCACGATCGTCGAGCTGCTTCACCGCCCGCGCCGGGCTGCCGACGATCAGGCTGCCGGCCGGAAACGTCTTTCCTTCGGTCACCAGCGCGCCCGCGCCGACGATGCAATCGTCCGCGATCGTCGCGTGGTTCAGCACGATCGCCCCCATCCCGATCAGCACGCGGTTTCCGATCGTGCAGCCGTGCAGGATAGCATGATGCCCGACGGTGCAATCCTCCCCCACTATCAGCGGCGAATCAGGGTCCGAATGGAGCATCGCGCCTTCCTGGATATTGCTGCGCGCGCCGATCGGGATGGGCGTGTTGTCGCCGCGAATCACCGCGCCGAACCAGATGCTGACGTCTTCCGCCAATTGCACGTCGCCGATCAAATCGGCGCTCGGCGCCACCCATGCCGAAGCGGGGACGGTCGGCCGCTGGCCGCGCAGTTCGTAGAGCGGCATCCCGTTCTCCTGTGCCGTTATCGGACGATCGCGGTTAACCACGAATATCGCTGGTCGAAAACGTAAACGAAGCGTTAACACTTCGCCATGACCAGACAATTAGTCCTGACCAACGAAGCCGCCCGCCATCCGCTGCGCCGGTCGCTTCCGCCGCCCGTGATCGATCGGGCGACGCGCGATGATGATCACGATCTAAAGCTGTTCGTCTTGAGCTTCACCGCGTTTTTCGTCTGCTTCTACACGCTGATCATGTGACCTAGTCGCAGGCGCGGTGCAGCTTCTGGGCGATCCACGCCGATACGCCGCACATTGCGACCACCAGCAGCAACAGCTGACTTGCGCTGACGCCGAGCGCGGTAACCCCGGCCACCGATAGCGACCCCAAAGTCATCGCGCCGGAATTGACCACGTTGTTCGCCGCGACCGTGCGTGCGGTCTGGTCCTTTGGCACGGTCGTCGTCAGGAACGCATAGAGCGGAACGACGAACATCCCGCCGAAGATCGCGACGCCCAGCAGCGACAGTAGCACCCAAGGTGCGCCGGAGTGTGTAACGAACGCAGCGATGTCGAACAGCTTGCCCTCCGGCGCTGGTACCCAATTGGCGACCGCGAACCAGAAACCCAGCACCGCGCCGCCCATTGCGATGACCGATGCGGGCGAATATTTCGCGGAGATATGCCCGCGCAGCAGCAGGTTCACCACCACCGACCCGATCGCCACCCCGACCGAGAATATCGCCAGCACCAAGCTGGCGACGCTCGCGTCCGCCGTCAGCACGTTCTTCACCAGCGGGGGAAAGATGACGACCAGCACCGATCCGATCGTCCAGAAGAAGCTGATCGCGCAGATCGCCAGGAACAGCCGCGGGATATGCATCGTCGCCGAAATCAGTCGCCACGATGCGGTGAACGGGTTCAGGTCGAGCTTCAATGGCGGCCCGAGCCGCGGGGCAGGGGGCACCATCCGCGCGGTAAGCAGACCGAGCGCTGCGACCGCGAAGGTCATCGCCGCGACGACGAACACCGAATGATAGATGAAGCCCGCCACGATCGTGCCCAGCAGGATCGACAAATACGTTCCCGCCTCGACCAGTCCCGTGCCGCCCAGCACGTCGTCGTCCTCCAGATGTTGCGGCAGGATGGCATATTTTATCGGGCCGAAAAAAGTGGAATGGATGCCCAGCCCGACGACGGCCGTCAGCATCAGCACGACCGGGACGGTCACCGCGCCGGTGCGCGCGAGCACGAGGCCCAGGCAACCCACCCCCATAATGCCGAACTCCGCGATCTTTACGATACGGATGATCTTTGCCTTGTCAGTCGTGTCCGCGATCTGCCCGGCGAGCGCGGAAAACAGGAAGAACGGCAGGATGAAGAGTGCGGCGGCGAGCGCGTTGAAGAAACTCTCCTGCGCCTCGTCCTGAAAGATTTCGTACGTCGCGAACAGGACCATCGAGGTCTTGAACAGATTGTCGTTGAAAGCGCCGAGAAACTGGGTGGTGAACAACGGCAGGAACCGCCGCCGCTTGAGAAGCCCGAGGGCATTGATCATGAACGCACAGGCCCTGGTTGTGGCGACATTGCGGCGGCCATAGCGGAGGCTGGCGGTGCGGTCCAATCTAGGAATTGCGGGTGAAGCGGGTCGCGGGCGGGTTGCGCGCGCGTTGCTGGCAGTCCAACGGTCGAACGATGTGGTCACTGCCGAACCTGCTCACCCTGTCGCGGATCGTCGCGCTGCCGCTGCTGGTCGGTTTCCTGTGGTGGCCGCGGTGGGAGGCGGGGTTCGCCATCGCCTTCGTGCTGTACTGCCTGATGGGCATCACCGATTATTTCGATGGCTATCTCGCGCGCGCGCAGGGCACTGTGTCCAAACTGGGCGTGTTCCTCGATCCGATCGCGGACAAGATCATGGTGGCGGCGGTCATCCTGATGCTGGTCGGCACGCGGCACGACGATATCGCGATCATCAGCGGCATCCACATCATCGCCGCGCTGGTGATCCTGCTGCGCGAGATTGCGGTGTCAGGCTTGCGTGAGTTTCTTGCCGGGCTGCAGGTGTCGCTCCCCGTCTCGAGGCTGGCGAAGTGGAAGACGACGCTGCAACTGGTCGCGTTCGGCGCGTTGATTCTGGCCGGCGCTTTGCCGGCGGAGGTGTGGATCAAGGTCACCGGTCTGGCCGCGCTGTGGGGCGCGGCGGCGCTGACTGTCATCACCGGCTGGGATTACCTTCGCGTCGGTGTGAAGCACATGGACTGACCATGCGGGTATTGTACTTCGCCTGGGTGCGCGAACGGATCGGGGTGGGCGAGGAAGAGGCTTCGCCGCCGGAAAGCGCGAAAACGATCGCGGATCTGATCGACTGGCTGGCGACCCGCAGCGACGGCCACGCCGCCGCCTTTGCCGACCGAACGCGCCTGCGTGCGGCGATCGATCAGGATTTCGTTCTGCTCGACACCCCGATTGCAGGTGCGCGAGAGATCGCGATCTTTCCGCCGGTGACGGGCGGATGATCCGTATTGCCATCTCCGAAGCGCCGATCGACGTCGCGGCGGAATTGCACGCGCTCGAACGCAGCGGGTCGGTGGCGACGTTCACCGGACTGGTGCGCGGCGATGACGGGGTGAACGAACTTCGCCTCGAACATTATCCCGGCGCCACCGAGGCGGCGCTGACCCGCATCGCCGAGGAGGCCGCCGCACGCTGGTCGCTGGTCGCGGCGACGATCGTCCACCGCGTCGGCGCGATGCGGGTTGGCGAGCGGATCGTTTTCGTCGGGGCGGGGGCCGATCACCGCGGTGCGGCGCTGGAGGCGTGCGCGTATCTGATCGATCGACTGAAGACTGACGCGCCGTTCTGGAAAAACGAGACGCGTGGTGATGTCGCGACCTGGGTCGAACCGCGCGACAGCGACGATGCCGCCGCCGCGCGGTGGGACGGTAGTTAACCCAGCTTCGGTACGACCACGCCGTTCACGACATGGACCACGCCGTTCGACTGCCGCACGTCCGGCGTCTCGATATAGCTCTTGGTGCCGTTGACGTCGGTCACCGAGATCGCCGCACCTTCCATCCGCGCGGTCAGCGTCGATCCTTCGACGGTGGTCAGCGTCGCCGTCCCGCCGCCAGTGGTGATCATCGTCTTCAGTTGTTCCGAACCGACGTTGCCGGGCACGACGTGATAGGTCAGCACCTTGACCAGCGACGCCTTGTTCTCGGGTTTCAGCAACGTGTCGACCGTGCCCGGCGCGAGGCGGGCGAAGGCGTCGTTGGTCGGTGCGAAGACGGTGAACGGCCCCGGTCCCGACAGCGTCTCAACCAGACCGGCCGCCTTCAATGCCGCGACCAGTGTCGTCAGGTTCGGCGCGGCCGAGGCATTTTCCACGATCGTCTTCGTGGCGACCATCGCTGCGCCGCCGACCATCGGATTGTTCCCCGCAGGGGCCATGGCGGTGTCGGCCGGCGCAGCCGTGGCGGCGGCGGGCGCCGGATCGGAGGCAGTGGCGGTATCGGCGTTCATCGGCGCGCAACCGGCCATCGCGAGCGCGCCGACCAGCGCGATCAAGGGTAGTTTGGTCATCTATTCTCTCCCGATAAGCCTGCCGCGGACGCGGCGCTTGCCTTTCGGTACGATCAACGCCGCGAAATGGTTTCATTCAGTCGGCGGCGAGAATGTCGGCCAGCAGCCGGAAATCCTTTTCGCGCGGCGAGGCGCGCCGCCAGGCCAGCGCGATCGTTCGCGCCGGATTATCGCCCTCCAGCGGCCGCGCCGACACGCGGGTATGATCGAGGATTCCCGCCGTCAGCGCCATCTCCGGCAACAACGTGACGCCGAGGCCATTGTCGACCATCTGCACGATCGTATGCAGCGACGTGCCCAGCATCTGCGCCTCCGCGCGCAACTCCGGCCGGTTGCACGCCGACAGCGCGTGGTCCTTCAGACAATGGCCGTCCTCCAGCAGCAGCAATCGGTTCTCGTCGATTTCCGCCGCCGAAATCGACGCCGTCGACGCCGGATGCTCGCCCTCTGGAAACGCCAGGAACAGCGCGTCGTCGAACAGCGCGCGCGTCGTCACGTCGCCGCACGCATAGGGCAGCGCCAGCAGCACGCAGTCAGCCCGCCCGTTCTGCAGCGATTCGCACGCTGGGCCGCTCGGCTCCTCGCGCAGGAACAGTTTCAGGTCGGGATAGTCGCTGCGCAACCGCGGCAGGATGCGCGGCAGGACGAACGGCGCGATCGTCGGGATCACGCTCATCCGCATCTCGCCCGACAGGGGCCGCCCGGCGGCGCGCGCCATGTCGCCCAGTTCCTCCGCCTCGCGCAGCACGCGGCGCGCCTTCGTCGCGATCTGGTCCCCCAGCGGGGTGAAGCGGACCACGCGGCGCGTGCGTTCGACCAGCGTTACCCCGATCAGCGTCTCCAGTTCGCGAATCCCCGCCGACAACGTCGATTGCGTCACGAAACTGGCGTCGGCCGCGCGCCCGAAATGGCCGTGGTCCTTCAACGCAATCAGATATTGCAGCTGCTTCAGCGTCGGCAGGTAGGTTGCAGCCATGTATTCGAGATAAAGCGGCGCGCCGGTCGAACGAAGCGCTTTCTACAACAGCACCGCGCTGATAAAGCCATAGGTGCTGGTGATCGTCAGCACGATGCCGACCAGGATCAGCATGATCTTGGTCGAAATCTTCTTCGCCATGATCGCGCCCAGCGGCGCCGCGGCGATGCCGCCGATCAGCAATCCGATCGTGGTCACCGCGAAATCCTCGATACCGAGATGATAGATGAACGTCGCCGACACGGTCAACGTAAGGAAGAATTCGACCGAATTGACCGTCCCCACGACCTTGCGCGGCTCGACGCCCTGGACCAGCAGGTTGGACGTCACGATCGGTCCCCATCCACCCCCGCCAGCCGCGTCGAGAAACCCGCCGATCAGCCCAAGCGGCTCGACCACCTTCGGTTTGGCGGCTTTGGGCGGAAACAGGATGCCGCGGATAAGAAGATAGATGCCGACCAGCACCAGGTAACCGAGCACGAAGGGCTTCACGACATTGCCGTCGACATTGGTCAACAGGTAGGCGCCGGTCACCCCGCCGATGATGCCGGGGATCAGCAGCCGCAGGAACAGCGCCTTGTCGATGTTGCCGTGGATCAGATGGCTGATCCCCGACACCGCGGTCGTGAAAGTTTCGACGATGTGGATGTTCGCGGACGCGCGGGCAGGCGCGACGCCCATTACCGCGACCAGTAATGTGTTGCAGATCACACCGAACGCCATGCCCAGCGCCCCGTCGACGATCTGCGCGCCAAAGCCGACCAGCACGAACGGCAGCAACGCCTCCAGCGTCGCCATCGATACTTCCACGCCAGTCCCCTTCCAGCGATTGAACGGCGTACATGGCGCAGGAAACCAATCTCTACAAGATAGGTGTGATTTGCACGATAGTGGTTGCGATTATCCGGTGCTGGAAATCGCCGGTTCGAAATCCTAGATGCGTGGTGACGCTGAAGGGGACGCGGCATGTCGCGATTGACCGACTATCTCGATTCGATTCGTGCACGCGATCCGGCCCCGCATTCGCGCGCCGAAATCCTGACCTATCCGGGCGTTTGGGCGCTGGCATACCACCGCGTCGCGCACCGATTGTACCGGCGGCGATTCTTCTTTCTCGCCCGTGTGATAAACCATTGGTCGCGTTTCCTGACCGCGATCGACATTCACCCGGGCGCGAAAATTGGCCGCAATTTCTTCATTGATCATGGCTTCGTGGTGATCGGGGAGACGGCCGAGATTGGCGATAACGTCACGATCTACCAGGGCGCGACACTCGGCGGCACCAGCCCCGACAATGGCGTTGCGGGAAAGCGCCATCCGACGATCGGCGATGGCGTGATCGTCGGACTGGGCGCGGCGGTGCTAGGACCCGTCACCGTCGGCGCGCGCGCGCGGGTCGGCGCGAATGCGGTGGTCACGAAGGATGTGGCCGAAGGCGCGGTGATGGTGGGTATTCCGGCGCGTCCGACAGTGGTCGAAGGCGGACAGGCCGCGGACAAGAAATTCGTTCCTTACGGCACTCCGTGCAGCGAGATGTTCGATCCACAGACGCAGAAGGTCGAACTGCTGCGATGTGAGTTGCAGACGATGAAGAAGCGGCTCGACGCGCTGCTCGACGAACACGAATCCCCTGATCGTGAGGCGACGCGCGCCTGATGGGAACGGTCAGCCCGTTCCCGCTACCGATCGGCAAGCCAAGCCAGATCGGCTTCGACCGGCTGGAACTGACCCGCATCCTGGACCTTTACGGCCGCATGGTCGCGGCCGGACATTGGCGGGATTATGCGATCGAGCTCGGCCGTGACGCCGCCGTCTTCGCCGCCTTCCGCCGCAGCGCCGAGCGTCCCGAAGTGCGCATCGAGAAGCGCCCGTCGCTGCGGGGGAAGCAGGGGATGTGGGCGCTGGTCAACGAAGCGGGTGCGGTGCTGAAACGCGGGCACGAACTTGCTCCCGTGCTCGCGCCAGTAGAACGGCGGCTGATGAAGCTGGTCGACGAATAAGGCTATCCCGAACAGGCGTCCGGGATAGCCTTTCGCTTACTTCCCCTGAAGTTTCGCGCCGATCAGCATCGATTGGCCCGCGCCGGAATCGGGCACGATCTCGCCGGTGCGGTCGGTGATCTCTGCCCAATGCGCCGCCACGCCCTCGGGTGACAGATCGTCGCCGGTCAGCAGCTTGCCCGGCGTCAGCGTGACGTAGCTGGCCTGGAACACGCCCGCGCCCGCGCCGACGATCTGGTTGGTCGGCGCGTCTTCGCTGACCAGATACAATGCGGCGGGCACGACCTTGTTGGGGGAGAACGCCTTGAACGCCTGTTCGGGGAACAGATCCTCGGTCATCCGCGTGCCCGCGACGGGCGCGATCGTGTTGACCTTGATGTTGTTCTTCGCGCCTTCGAGGTACAGCGTCTTGGTCAGCCCGGCGAGGCCGAGCTTCGCCGCACCGTAGTTCGCCTGGCCGAAATTGCCGAACAGCCCGGTCGACGACGCGGTCATCAGGATGCGGCCGTAATTCTGTTCGCGCATCAGATCCCACACCGCCTTGGTGGCATAGGCGGATCCGATCAGGTGGACCTTCACGACGAACTCGAAGTCGGTCGGCTCCATCTTGGTGAAGGTTTTGTCGCGCAACACGCCGGCGTTGTTGATCAGGATGTGGACACCGCCCCACTTCTCCTTCGCCTGCGCCACCATCGCGACCATCTGGTCATATTCGGTGACGCTTGCGCCGTTGGCGATCGCCTCGCCGCCCATCGCCTCGATTTCCGCCACGACCTTTTGCGCCGCGTCGGATGCGCCGGTGCCGGTGCGGTCGCCGCCGAGGTCGTTGACCACGACCTTCGCGCCGCGCCGTGCGAGTTCGAGCGCATATTCGCGGCCCAAACCACCGCCAGCTCCGGTGACGATCGCAACCTTGTTATCGAAACGGATCGTGTCAGGCATGGAAAAGGCGCTCCCTCCAGATGGAATGAGCGCCTTTCCCTAAACGTCAATCGGGCGGATGCAACCGCCCGATGTGCCGGTCACCGGCCGCCGGGGTTCTTGCAATTGTCGTACTGGCCCTTCTTGCAGGTCGGATACGACTTCAGCGGAGCCGGAGCAGGATACGCCTGATCGGGCGACAACGCGGGCTGGAAGCGCACGGTTGCGCCCGGTGCGGGCGTGCCCTGCGTCGCCGGGCCTGCGGGCTGATAGCCGCCTGAGGGGTCGGCTGCGTTCGGATCGCCTGCCGCGGCTGGGGCGGGAGCCGCCGTCGGCGCCATCGCGGGATCGCCCGCCGGTGCTGGCGGAGCCTGCATCGCAGGATCGGCGGCCGGGGCGGGCGCAGCCGGATCGGCAGGCGCGGGCGCAGGTGCGGCCGGATCGGCTGGCGGTGTGGTCATCGTGTCAGCGGCGGGGGGCGTCGCCGCGTCGGCCGGGGGCGGCGCGGTCTGGTCGGTCGGTGCAGGCGCTTCGCCAGCAGGTGCGGGCTGCGTGGTCTGGTCCTGCGCGATGGCCGGAACGGCGACTGGAACGGCGATTACCGCCGCGGCGGCCAGAAGAAACGATTTCATGCGGAACTCTCCTTTTGGGAACGACAGAAACGTCGAATTACGCGTGCTGGCCAACGCGCAAGTTCCGGGAAGGGTCCATCGTTTCGTTAGCGATTCGAGATAGGGCGAATGATTACGCGCCCGAATCGAGTGCGTAACCGGCCGAACGTACGGTGCGGATGATGTCGGGACGTCCGCCGTCGTTGATCGCCTTGCGTAGCCGACGGATGTGAACGTCGACCGTCCGGCTCTCGATATCGCTGTCATGGCCCCATACCGCGTCGAGCAGACGCTCGCGCGAGAACACCCAGCCGGGATGCTCCAGGAAATGCTTCAGCAGGCGGAATTCGGTCGGTCCGAGCGGGATGAATTCGCCCGAACGACGGACCTTGTGCCCGACAGTATCCATCTCGAGATCACCGTAGATCAGCGATTCGCCTGCAAGCCCTGGCCGTACCCGCCGCAGCACCGCGCCGACGCGCGCGACCAGTTCGCGCGGCGAAAACGGCTTGGTGACGTAATCGTCCGCGCCCGTCTCGAGCCCACGGACGCGATCTTCCTCTTCACCACGCGCGGTGAGCATGATGATCGGCACGTTCTGCGTTTCGGGCGTGCGGCGCAGCCGGCGGCAGACCTCGATTCCCGAAATCCCTTCGACCATCCAGTCGAGCAGGACGATGTCGGGCACCTTTTCGCGCGCCAGCAGCAGCGCCTCCTCCCCATCGATCGTGTGCGCGATCTCAAAATCCTCGCGCTTGAAATGCCAGATCAACAGTTCGGCGAGGCTGGAATCATCCTCAACCAACAACATACGGGCGCGTGCCATCGTACTTCCTCTCAGTCGTATTCGGGCTTTTCGCGATCGGCCATCTGTGTGCCGGTCGCAGCGAAATAAACCATTTCGGCGACGTTCGTCGCATGATCGCCGATGCGTTCAAGGTTCTTCGCAACGAACAGCAAATGCGCGACCTGACTGATCGTTTTCGGATTTTCGACCATGTGCGTGACGAGCGTGCGGAAGATGCTGTCGTAGAAATCGTCCAGCGCATTGTCGCGTTCGACGATCTCGATCGCGGCGTCCGCGTCGCGAGCGGCGAAGGCGTCGAGGATGTCGTGGACCATTTCCGACGCCATCTTCGCCATCGCGGGCAGTATCGAGATCGGCTCGATACGGTGTTCGCTCTCGATCATCGGCACGCGCTTCGCGATGTTCTTGGCGTAATCGCCGATCCGCTCGACCACTGCGGCGATCTTCAGCGCGGCGACGACTTCGCGCAGGTCGTTCGCCATCGGGGCGCGCAACGCGATGATGCGCACCGCCATTTTCTCGACCTCGGCCTCGATCGCGTCGATCTTCTTGTCGTCGGCCTTTACCTGCGCGGCGAGTTCCAGGTCGCCGCGCTGCAAAGCCTTCATCGCGCCCGCGATCGCTTCCTCGGCCAGTCCACCCATCTGGCTGATGAGCCCGCGGATTTCCCCGATGTCGTTGTCGAACGCCTTGACGGTATGTTCCTGGCCGGTCGCCATGCTCTGTTCCCCTCACTCAGCCGTAGCGGCCGGTGATATAGTCCTTGGTGCGCTCCTGGCGCGGGTTCGTGAAGATGTCTGACGTATCGCCGTATTCGACCAATTGGCCGAGGTGGAAGAAGGCGGTCTTCTGGCTGACGCGCGCCGCCTGCTGCATATTGTGCGTGACGATGACGATCGCATAGCGGCCGCGCAGTTCGTGGATCAGTTCCTCGATCTTGGCGGTGGCGATCGGATCGAGCGCGCTGCACGGCTCGTCCATCAGGATCACCTCCGGGTCGACCGCGATCGCGCGCGCGATGCACAGCCGCTGCTGCTGCCCGCCCGACAGTGCGGTGCCGCTGTCGGTCAGGCGGTCCTTGACCTCGTCCCACAGCCCGGCGCGGCGCAGCGACTGTTCGACGATCCGGTCGAGTTCGGCCTTGCCCGTGGCCAGCCCGTGGATGCGCGGGCCGTAGGCGACGTTCTCGTAGATCGATTTGGGGAACGGATTAGGCTTCTGGAACACCATGCCGACACGCGCGCGCAGCTGCACCACGTCCATGTCCTTCGAATAGATATCCTCGCCGTCGAGCTGGATATTGCCCTCGACCCGCGCGCTGGCGACCGTGTCGTTCATCCGGTTCAGCGTGCGCAGGAACGTGGATTTCCCGCAGCCGCTGGGGCCGATGAAGGCGGTGACATTGTCCTGATACACCTTGATCGAGACGTCGTTGATCGCCTGCTTCGCGCCATAGAACACGTTGACGTGATCGGCGGTCATCTTGGGCGCGTCGTTGATCATCACCAGCGGGTCTCGAATTTGTTGCGGAGGTAGATGGCGACGCCGTTCATCGCGAGCAGGAAGACGAGCAGCACGATGATCGCGGCGCTGGTCTTTTCGACGAAACCGCGGCTGACCTCGTCCGACCACAGGAAGATCTGTACCGGCAGGACGGTCGCGGGATCGCGGAAGCCGTCCGGCGGGGCGGCGATGAACGCGCGCATTCCGATCATCAGCAGCGGCGCGGTTTCGCCCAGCGCACGCGCCATGCCGATGATCGTGCCGGTCAGGATGCCGGGAAGCGCGAGCGGCAGGACGTGGTGGAAGACTACCTGCACCGGGCTGGCCCCGACGCCCAGCGCCGCGTCGCGGATCGATGGCGGCACGGCCTTGATCGCGTTGCGCCCGGCGATGACGATGACGGGCATCGTCATCAGCGCCAGCGTCAGCCCGCCGACGATCGGGGCGGAACGCGGCAGGCCGAAGGTGCCGAGGAAAACGGCCAGTCCCAGCAAGCCGAAAATGATCGACGGCACCGCGGCGAGATTGTTGATCGACACCTCGATCAGATCGGTCCAGCGATTCTTCGGCGCATATTCCTCGAGGTACAGCGCCGACAGCACGCCGATCGGGAAGGCGAGCGCGAGCGTGACGAGCATCGTCAGCAACGATCCCTTCAACGCGCCCCAGATGCCGACGCGGGTCGCATCGGTCGAATCCGCGCCGCCGAAGAAGTCGAAATTCAGCCCGCGCGACAGGCGGTCGCCGAGCTTCGCGACCACCGCTTCGGCCTCTGGCGCACCATTGCCCTTGGCGGCGACGTCGATCGCGCTCGATACCGGCACTTCGATAGCGGCGCTGCGGCCCAGCAATGAGGGGTCGGCCTTCACCGCATCGCGCACGCGCACCCACGCCCCGTCGGACAGGATGTCAGACCCGCCGACCGCGCCGAACGCGGCTCCGGCGGCGGTGTCGACGACGCCTTCCAGACCGGCGCCCGAGAGTGCGAGGTCGGCGCCCGGACCGCGCAGGCGTTCCGGGTCTAGCGCCATGCCCGACTTCGCGAAGTCGATCGGCAGCGCCACGCGCGTTTCGGTGAACCCGCTCGCGCCTTGCGAAAACATCGAGATGAGCAGGAACGCCAGGAACGAGGCGGACACGATGATCGCGCCCAGCCCGAGCATCCGGAACCGGCGTTCCGCGGCATAGCGACCACGGATACGCCGCTGCATCGCGGCGGTCGTCCAGTTGGTCGGGGCGCGTTCCGGCGCGGCGGGCGCGGGCTTATTCATACGCCTCCCGATAGCGTTTCACGACCATCAGCGCGACGACGTTTAGGAGCAACGTGACGATGAACAAGGTCAGCCCCAGCGCGAAGGCGGCGAGCGTCTTGGCGCTGTCGAACGCCGCTTCGCCGGTCAGCAGGTCGACGATCTGCTTGGTGACGGTGGTGGTGCTGGCGAAGGGGTTCAGCGTCAGCGTCGCGACGCCGGATGCGGCCATGACCACGATCATTGTCTCGCCGATCGCGCGCGACACGGCGAGCAGCACGCCGCCGACCACACCGGGCAAGGCGGCGGGAACCAGCACTTTCTTGATCGTCTCCGAAGGCGTCGCGCCCATCGCCAGACTGCCGTCTCGCATCGAAGATGGCACGGCAGCGAGCGAATCGTCGGCCATCGACGAGACGAACGGGATGATCATCACGCCCATCACCAGTCCCGCAGCGAGCGCGCTTTCGGACGACGCCCAACTGACCCCGAGCGCGACCGCAAAATCGCGCACCGCCGGCGCAACGGTCAGCGCGGCGAAATAGCCGTACACCACGGTCGGGACGCCCGCGAGAATTTCCAGCAGTGGTTTCATCCACTTGCGCGTGTTCGGCTTGGCGTATTGCGTCAGGTAGATCGCGCTCATCAGGCCGAACGGGATCGCGACCAGCATCGCGATGACCGCGCCGATAAAGAACGTGCCCCAGAACAGCGGCACCGCGCCAAGGCTCGCGCCCGGATCGCGCGCGTCGATGACCTGCGGGCTCCAATGCGTGCCGAACAGGAAATCGGCCACCGGCACGATCCGGAAGAACCGCGCGCTTTCGAACACCAGGCTGGCGACGATGCCGATCGTAGTGAGGATCGCGATCAGCGAGGCGGCGAGCAGGAGCACCATGACGACGCGTTCGACCTGCGTGCGCGCCGAAAAGCGCGGCGCGACGCGCAGGAACGCGAACGCGCCGCCTGCGAAGGCCAGCAGCACCGACAAGGCGGTCGCGATCCAGTCGTAGCGCGATTGCGCCGAGGCATAGGCCGGGGCAAGCGTGTTCGAGAGCTGGTTGAACGCGCCATAAGCGTCGCCGCGGGCGAGATTGCGCGCCTCCGACAGGATCGACGCGCGTTCGAACCCCGGCGGGGGAAGTTGCGCCGCGGCGGGGGTCGCCAAGACGGCATCGGTGACCAGCGCGGGCGAGGTGAAGGCCCAGACCGCGAGGAAGATCAGCGGCGGCAGGACGGTGCAGAGCGCGACCCACCAGCCGTAATGCCCGGTCAGCGAACTGAACCGCTCGCGCGATCCTTTGCGGAAGCGCGCCGCGCGCGCCCGCCCACTGAGCCAGCCGATCAGGCCGAGCGCGACGACGAGGAAAAGGAGCGCGGAGGCAGACATCAGTGAAGCGCCGCGCCGTCGAGCGGAGTTTCGTCGCGGATGATCGCGGCCGATTTCGCCTGCACGTCGGCGGGGGCCGCGATCAGCCCGCGTCGCACCAGCGGCCCGTCACGGTCCCACAGCCGGGCATATTGAATCAGGAAGCGCTTCAGCCCAGGAATCGCGTTCAGATGCGCCTTCTTGACGTAGATGTAGAGCGGCCGCGCGCCCGGATAGCTGCCGTCGGCGATCGCCTCATAGGTCGGCACGACGCCGTTCACCGCGACGCCGTTCACCGCATTCGCATTCTCTTCCAAGTAGCTGTAGCCGAAGATGCCGATCGCATTGGGGTTCGACTGCAGTTTCTGGACGATCAGATTGTCGTTCTCGCCTGCGTCGACATACGGCCCGTCCTCTCGCACGCGGATGCAGCGCGCCTCTTTCGCGTCGGTGTCGAGCGACTTCACCGCGGGGTCGTTCGCCTCGCAGCCCTTGGTCAGGATCAGTTCGGCCAGCGCGTCCCGAGTGCCGCTGGTCGATGGCGGGCCGTAAACCTGGATCGGGGTTGCGGGCAGCGCGGGGTTCACGTCGCGCCATGTCCGCGCGGTGTTGGGCTTGCCATCGGGCGCGGCGGCCAGCGCGCGATAAATGTCGGTCGTGGTCAAAGCCATTTTCGGCCCGTTCTTCGCCTCGACGAAGGCCAGCCCGTCGATCCCGACCTGGATTTCGAGCACCGCGCCGACATCGTTCTTCGCGCAGGTTTCGAACTCGCCCTTCTTCATCCGGCGCGATGCGTTGGCGATGTCGGGATGATTCGCGCCGACGCCCGCGCAGAACAATTTCATGCCGCCGCCAGTGCCGGTCGATTCGATCACCGGCGGCTTCGCGCCCGGATTGTTCGACAGATATTGTTCGGCGACGATCGTGGTGAAGGGATAGACCGTCGACGATCCGACCGCCTTTATCTGGTCGCGTGATCCTGCGCCGCCGCCGCCCGCCTGATCGTGGCAGGCGGCGAGCGCGAGCATCGACATGGCGGCAAGCGCGCTGGCGCGAATCATGATTACCCCAAAGCGATCGGCGACGGCGCGACCGCGACGAGCGAGCCCGTGTGACATGCGCGTTACGCCTTGATGACAGACGCGGCCGAAACGGCCTCTACGCCGCGAAGCGTCACGGTGACGCGTGTGCCTTGACCCAATGTGCTGGCGATATCGAAGCGACCACGGTGGCGCTCGACGATATGCTTGACGATCGCGAGCCCGAGCCCGGTGCCGCCGAGCGAGCGGCTGCGACCCGGATCGACGCGGTAGAAGCGCTCGGTCAGCCTGGGCAGATGCTCGGGTGCGATGCCGTCGCCCTCGTCCGTCACCACCAGCCGGATCGTGCGCGACGCATCGGCGGTCAGCGTCACGCGGATCGGCGTGCCCGCCTTGCCGTATTTCATCGCATTGCCGATCAGATTGTGGAGCAATTGCGACAATTGCACCCGGTCCCCCGTCACCAGCGGGATCGTGTTCGCGACATCGACCGTCACGTCGCGCCCGCGGCCGTCGTGCGCGTCGACCAGTTCGGCTTGCACTTCGTCGATCAGTTCGGACAGGTCGACGGTCGCGTCCGGCAGGCGGAATTTCTCCGCCTCGATGCGCGACAGGCTCATCAGATCCTCGACCAGCCGCTCCATCCGGTGCGCCTCGTCCAGCACGATCTTCAGGAACCGCGCGCGGGTTTCGGGCTCTTCCCCCGCGGCGTCGGCGAGCGTTTCGACATAGCCGAGGATCGACGACAGCGGCGTGCGCAGTTCGTGGCTGGCGTTGGCGACGAAATCGACGCGCATCCGTTCCGCCGCATAGCTGCCGGTGCGATCGATCAGGTGGACGACGCGCGTGCCGTCGGTCAGTGCCGCGACGCGCATTTCCCAGCGCTGGTCTAGCGTGCCGAGCCCGACCAGTTCGATCGGTTGCAGCACGTCCCCCACGCGCTGGTCGAGCAGATGCCCGGCCGCAGCGGGATGGCGGATCGCGGTGCGCGCATCCTCGCCGACGATATGCGCGCCGAGCAACGTCTTCGCCGCGCTGTTGGCGAAGGCGACGCGGCTGTCGCGGACCAGCAGCACCGGCTCGACGATCGCCTCCAGTATGGCGTCGGTCGGCGTCGTCGGCTCGTCCGGCATCACGACGCGATCGTCGGGTGCGGTGCGGTCGTCGCCGCTGGTCGCGGTCAGCAATGCCGCGACTCCGCCCGCGAGCATCAGCAAGGCCGCCTGGACATCGAACAGGACGAAGACGATCCCCGCGGTGATCGCGACGATGGCGGCCCCAAGCCAGGTCCGGAACGTGATTCCCTCTAACACGCCACCCGCTTATCTGATCGCGCGTCCCGCGTCGTGGTTAACGTCCCGCTGTGGAACGTATCCGCGCATCTCCTTGTCCGCGCGTTAGGAATATGGAAGTGCGCATCAGCGATAAGGGATGCGATGAGCGACATTACCGATCCTGACCAGCCGATCCATCCTACTCGGCGCCGCGCGTTGATGCTGGGCGCGGTCGGTGCGGCGTCGATCGTGTCGATCCGTCCCGCGATGGCGCAGACGATGGGGTCGGTGCTGACGTGCGAAATCCCGGTCCCCGACCCGAGCCGCGCGGGCGGCTATATCGACAAGGACGGCAATGTCGTCGCCGCGGGCACCAAGGGCGCATATGCCCCGCCGCCGCGACCGTTGAAGGGCGAGGATGTGCGGCGAGCGTTGTCCGGCGGCGGCAACCTGCCCGGTATCGAATATGAACGCAGCCGTGCGTATCTGAAATACGTGTCGCGATTGCGCAGCGGGACCAGCGGCTTCACCTGCTACGCCTCGCTCCAGATGCCGCGGAAATAACGGTGCCCGCGACGCGGTGGCGCGCGCCGCCCGCGGACGGCCTGCGCATCGTGCCGCTGGACGATATCGTCGCGATTTATCACCGCGCGTCGGCGACGACGCATCTCGTCGTGTCGCCCGTTCCCGAATTGCTCGACGAACTGGCAGGCCGGTGGCGGACGGCGGACGAGATCGAGGCGGCGTTCGACCTGGTCGACGGCGGGCGCGACGCGCTGATCGCGCGACTCGACGAACTGGGGGAAGCCGGGCTAGTCGAGGCGGCATGAGGCATGACTTTGCGGTGCGGATCGGCCCCGCGGGGTTTCGCATAGGATCGGACTGGCGCGCGCCGATCGACCAATTGCGCACGCTGTACGCCGGTTATCCCGCCCCCGCCGACGGCATCGCCGACTTCACCGTCCGGCTTGAGGCGGTGCGGCCGTGGCGGCGCTTTATCCGTCCGTCGATCCGCCTGACCGGCGATCACGAACTGCCCGACGCCTTGCCGTTGCCGCTGTCGCAGGGGCTGCTCGCGGCCGAGATGGGCATGAACCTGCAGATGGCGCTGGGGCAGCGGCGCTTCCTGCTGCTCCATGCCTCGGCGGTCGAGCGCGACGGGCGCGCGATCGTGATGACGGGCGAATCGGGCGCGGGGAAATCGACGCTCGCTGCGTTGCTTCAGGCGCGCGGCTGGCGGCTGATGGGCGACGAATTCGCGTTGCTCGATCCAGTGACGGGGCTGGTCCACGCTTTTCCGCGGCTGGTGAGTCTGAAGAACGAAGCGATTGCGGTGGCGCGTGCGGCCTTGCCCGCGGCCATGTTCGGTCCGTTGATCGCGGGAACGCCGAAGGGCGACATCCGGCATCTTGTGCCCGACGCGCGCGCGATCGCGATGATGGACACGCCCGCCACCTCCGCCTTGCTGCTGTTCCCGCGCTTCGGCAGCGTTGCCGAACAGCGGCCTGTAGGGGCGGGGGAGGCGTTCGTGCGGCTGACGCAGGCGTCGACCAACTACGTCGCGTTGGGCGAACGCGGGTTCGACGCGCTGACCCGCTTCGTCTCGACCGTGCCGATGGCGGCGATCGACTATCCCGACATGGCTTCCGCCGCGCGGATGATCGAGGATCTGGTGCGGTGAGCGACGCGACCCTGCTCGTCCGCACGCTCACCGATCCGGGGACGTGCCTGACGCTCGATCCCGCCGGATGGGCCGAGTTGCTGACGATGGCGCGCGCGGAGCAATTGATTGGCAGCCTTGCGCATCGACTGAACGGCCTGGCCGTCCCGCCGCGCGCCGCCGCGATCCTTGAGGATGCGCGCGCCGATGCCGCCGAAGGTCGTCGCCACGCCTTGTGGGAAGCGGAGATGGCGCGGCGGGCGCTGACGCCGCTCGGCTGCCCGGTCGTGCTGTTGAAGGGCACGGCGTTCGTCGCTGCGGGGCTCGACGCGGGGCAGGGGCGGTCGATCGGTGATCTCGATATCCTCGTGCCGCGTGCGTCGCTCGATGCGGTGGAGGCGGCGCTGCTCGCGGCGGGCTGGGAGTGGGTAAAGCCCGATCCCTATGACGACGATTACTATCGCCGCTGGATGCACGAACTGCCGCCGCTGATCCACCGCGAGCGCGACTGGATGATCGACGTCCACCATACGATCCTTCCCCCCACGGCCCGGATCACGCCCGACCCCGCGAAGCTGCTGGCGGCAGCCGAACCGCTGGAGGGCGGGCTTTCGATCCTGTCGCAGGAGGATATGGTCGTCCACGCGGCGATCCATCTGTTCGCGGACGGCGACCTGTCGGGGGGGCTGCGCAACCTGTGGGATATCGACCGGCTGCTGCGCGAGTTCTCGGACCGCGACGACTCCTTCTGGCTGAAACTCGCCGCGCGCGCCGCGGAGCATGAGGCGGGCGCGGTCGTGGCGCGGGCGGCGCGGCAGGCGAACGATCTGTACGGCACGCCGATCCCCGACGACTGGCGCCAGCGCGACGCGCTCGATCCGCTGATCCGGCGGCGGTTGCTGGCGCGCGACGGCTGGGGACGCGCGATCTGGCCGGTCACGCGATTGGGCTTCTACGTCCGCTCGCATTGGATGCGGATGCCGCCCGCGATGCTGGCGCGGCATCTGTGGATCAAGGCGCGACGGCGCGACGGCTCCTGACGAGAGCGATCACCACCAGCACCGCGACGATCATCGACGTGTCCGCGACCCAATCCAGTATGTCGCAATCGCGGTGTAGCGCAGGGATGGACTGCGCCACCTCGATCATCGCGCCCAGAAACGACAGCCGCTCGCCGATCCGATACAGCCGCGCCATCGGATAGGCGAGCGCGGACAGCACCGTCAGCACGCCGAATGCCGCCATGTGCTGGGTCTTGTCGCTGGCCGGGACCATCGGCGGGGTCGGCAGCAGCGCCATCACAATCGCGACGGTGATCGCCACGGCCAGCAGCAAGCGCCAGAAGGTCAGGTGTTCGCGCGCGGTCATATGCGGTTCAGCACGGGTAGCAGTTCGTCGAAGTGATCGATGATCGCGTCCGCACCCAACTCCGCGACCGGACCCGTCACGAAGCCGAAGCTGCACGCGATCGCCGGCAGTCCCGCCGCGTGCGCCGCCGTGACGTCATAGATCGAATCGCCGACGAACACCGCACGTCCCCCGCCGCATCGCGCGACCATCGCCTCGATCAGGTCGGGTGCGGGCTTGCCTCTGCCCGGGCCGAGCGCATCGCCGCCTAAGATGCAGTCGAAGCGGTCGATCAGTCCGACCGCGCGCAATACCGACAGCGCGAAGGCTTCCTTCTTGTTCGTCACGACCGCCAGTTTTGGCCCCAATTCGGCCAGCGCATCCAGCGCTGCGATCACGCCAGGGTATGGCGCGGTGTGGACACAGATGTTCGCCTCATAGTAGCCGAGCAGCAGGTCGTGCAGCCGGTCGAGCTCCGCCTCGTCGCATCCGCCCGTCGCCGCCAATCCCTGCGCCAGCATATGCCGCGCGCCGCCGCCGATCATCGGCTTCACCTGTTCGACGGTCAGCGGCGTGCGACCGATCGAGGCCAACGCATGGTTCACCGCCGCGGCGAGATCGCCGCTGGTGTCGAGCAATGTCCCGTCGAGATCGAACCCGACGATATCGAAGCGAAAGCTGGTCATCGTTGCGCGCGGTGACGCGTTGCTATGGAAATGGCAAGTTTCCGGTGGCAGGGCGTGGCGATGACCAATCGCCCGCTTGCCGCGATCGTCCTTGCCGCCGGCAAGGGCACACGCATGAAATCCGATTTGCACAAGGTGCTGCATCCGATCGCGGGACGGCCCATGCTGCTGCACCTGCTCGCCAGCGTGGAGGCGCTGTCGCCCGCGTGCACCGTGGTGGTGGTGGGGGCCGGGCGCGAACAGGTCGAATCGGCGGTCGCACCGCTGGGTGTCGCGGTCGCGCATCAGACCGAGCAACTCGGCACCGGTCATGCGGTGCTACAGGCGGAGCGTGCACTGGACGGCTTCACCGGCGACGTGCTGATCCTGTATGGCGATGTCCCGCTGGTCGGGGTGGAGACGATGCGGCGGATGACCGAGCGGCTGCACGCCGATGATGCGCCGGCGGCGGTGGTGCTCGGCTTTTGTCCCGATGATCCGGGGGCGTATGGGCGGGTGATCGCGGACGCTGACGGCCGGATCGCACGGATGGTCGAGTATAAGGACGCCTCGCCTGAGGAGCGTGGCGTAACGCTATGTAATTCGGGACTGATGGCGGTGCGCAGCGACGATCTGTTCGCGCTGCTGGCCCGTGTCGGCAACGACAATGCGGCGGCCGAATATTACCTGCCCGACGTCGTGATGCTGGCCGCCGCCGATGGGCGCGGGTCCGCGGTGATAGAAACAGAAACGGACGAGGTCGCAGGCGTCAACAGTCGCGGGGAATTGGCGACGGTCGAACTCGGCTGGCAGCAGCGGCGGCGCGCGCAGGCGATGATCGATGGCGTGACGCTGACCGCGCCGGATACGGTGTGGTTCGCCTATGATACGGCGCTGGGGCGCGATGTTAGGATCGAGCCGAACGTCGTGTTCGGCCCCGGCGTGACCGTGGCGGATCGCGCGGTGATCCATGCGTTCAGCCATCTCGAAGGCGCGACCGTCGGCGAAGGCGCGTCGGTCGGCCCGTATGCCCGGCTGCGGCCCGGCGCGGTGCTCGGCAAGAACTCGCGCGTCGGCAATTTCGTCGAGGTGAAGAAGACGGTGCTGGGCGAGGGCGCGAAGGCGAACCATCTGACGTACCTCGGCGATGCTGATGTGGGGGCGGGCGCGAACATCGGGGCGGGGACGATCACCTGCAATTATGACGGTTTTTTCAAATATCGTACTGCGATCGGTGCGGGGGCGTTCATCGGATCGAATTCGGCGCTGGTCGCGCCGGTCACGATCGGCGATGGCGCGATCGTGGCGGCAGGATCGGTGGTAACTGCGGATGTCGAGGCCGACGCGCTGGCGCTGGTCCGACCGCCACAGACTGCCAAGCCCAACTGGGCAAAACGTTTTCGGGAAATGATGAGCGCGCGCAAGAAGGAAGCCCGCTAAATGTGTGGTATCGTTGGAATACTCGGGCACGGTGATGTTGCCGACCGGTTGCTGGACGGTCTGAAGCGGCTGGAATATCGCGGCTATGATTCGGCCGGCATCTGCACCGTCCACGATGGCGATTTCGACCGTCGTCGCGCGCCGGGTAAGCTTGTGAACCTTGCCAAGCGGCTGGCCGAGGAACCGCTGCCCGGTGCGGCGGGGATCGCGCACACGCGTTGGGCGACGCATGGCGCGCCGACCGTGGACAATGCGCACCCGCATATCGTGGGTGACGTGGTGTTGGTGCACAACGGAATCATCGAGAATTTCAAACCCTTGCGCGACATGCTTGTCGCGGAAGGTCGCGAGTTTCGCAGCCAGACCGACACTGAGGTCGTCGCGCATCTGATCGCGCGAGAGATCGAGCGCGGGGCCGAGCCGCGCGCTGCGCTTGCTGCGGTCCTGCCGCAACTCCACGGCGCGTTCGCGCTGGGCGTCATGGTCCGTACGCATCCCGACCTGCTGCTCGGCGCACGGCTCGGCGCGCCGCTGACCGTCGGTTACGGCGACGGCGAGAACTACCTCGGCTCCGATGCGCTGGCGCTCGCGCCGTTAACGCAGCGTATTGCGTATCTGGAGGAGGGCGACTGGGTCGCGATCACGCGCGAGGGCGTAGAGGTGTACGATCGCGACAACAATGCGGTCGAGCGGCCGATCGTCAATTCGGGCGCGTCGGGCCAGTTGATGGACAAGGGCAACCACCGTCACTTCATGCAGAAGGAGATTTACGAACAGCCCGTGGTCGTCGCGCAGACGTTGCGGTCGTACCTCCGTCCGCTCGAGGCGCAGGTCGCACTGCCCGATACCGATTTCGACCTGTCGACGGTCGAGCGCGTCGTGATCGTGGCGTGCGGCACCGCATCCTATGTCGGGATGATCGGGAAATACTGGATCGAGCAGATGGCCCGGCTGCCGGTCGAGGTCGATGTGGCGAGCGAATATCGCTACCGCGATCCGGTGTTGCTGCCCAACACGCTCGGCATCGTCATCTCGCAAAGCGGCGAAACCGCGGACACGCTCGCCGCGCTGCGCCATATGAAGGCCGGCGGTGTGACGACGGCGGGTATCATCAACGTGCCGACCAGTTCGATGGCGCGCGAGGTCGACCTGCTGCTCCCGACCCACGCGGGGCCGGAGATCGGCGTCGCCTCGACCAAGGCGTTCACGTGCCAACTCGCGGTGATGGCTGCGCTCGCCACCAACCTGGCGCGGGCGCGCGGTCGGCTGACCAACGAAGCCGAGGTCGTTGCGCACCTCCAGCAGGTGCCCGAAGCGATGAGCGCGGCGCTGGCGCACGATGAGGAGATCGAGGCGATCGCACCAAAGATCGCGGCGGCGCGCGACGTGCTGTACCTGGGCCGCGGCCCCGAATATCCGCTGGCGCTGGAAGGTGCGTTGAAACTGAAGGAAATCAGCTACATCCACGCCGAAGGTTACGCGTCAGGTGAGATGAAGCACGGCCCGATCGCGCTGATCGACGATTCAGTACCGTTGATCGTCATCGCTCCGTCCGGCCCTTTATTCGACAAGACCGTCAGCAACATGCAGGAGGCGCAAGCTCGCGGCGCGCAAGTGGTCCTGATTTCCGATGCGGAGGGGATCGCACAGGCGGGCGAGAACACGATCGCGACGATCGAGATGCCGAAAGTCCATCCGCTGATCGCGCCCTTGGTATATGCGGTGCCGGTGCAATTGCTAGCGTACCACGTCGCGGTCGCCAAGGGGACCGACGTGGATCAGCCGCGGAACCTGGCTAAATCGGTGACTGTCGAATAGCTTACAAAGAAGCCATACGAACGAGCGCAAGCCTCAGGCGGCGCGGGCGAGCGGCGGTTTTGAAACCGTTTCAAACGCGTCGAGAACGACCGGGATCAATGCGCCGGGGAGGGTGTGGCCCATGCCGGGCACCTCGACATAACGCGCGCCGCAGATGCTCTCCGCGGTATCACGGCCGCCCGCCACGTTGACGAGCGGATCGTCGCTGCCGTGGATCACGACGGTCGGCGCTGCGATCGTCCGGAGCCGATCGCGCCGGTCGCCGTCGGCGATGATCGCGGCCATCTGCCGCGTGAAGCCCGGCGGATAGTGGCCGCGTTCGGTTTCGGCGCGAACGCGCTCGGCCAGATCGGTATCGGCGATCGGATAGGCGGGGCTGCCGATGACCTTCGCCGCGAGTACCCCGTGCGCGACGATCGATTCGATATCGTCGCCACGCGGCCGGCGCATCAATACCCCGGTCGCGCGCGGCCGTGCGAAGGGAAGCGACGGATTGCCGGTAGTCGACATGATCGAAGTAAGCGACAGCGTGCGAGCGGGCCAACCCGCCGCGATCAACTGCGCGATCATCCCGCCCATCGACGCGCCCATGATATGCGCGGCCCTGATGCCCAGCGCATCGAGCAGTCCGATGCCGTCGGCCGCCATGTCGGTCAGCGTGTACGGCGCGACCGGCTTGCGGCCGAGAAATTTCGACGCCGCCATCATCACGATATTGGGCGTGCCTGCCGCGTCCAGCTTGGTGGAAAGCCCGACATCGCGATTGTCGTAGCGGATCACGCGATACCCGCGCTCGACGAGTTGGTCGACCAACGGCATCGGCCAGCGCACCAGTTGCGCGCCGAGCCCCATGATCAGCAGGACCGGCGGGGCATCCCTGTCGCCGAAGTCCTCATATTCGATCTCGATACCGTTTGCCGCAACGCGCGCCATGTCGACTCCTGTTGACTGCGCAGTGTGCGTGCGACGTCACGGAATTGCAACATAAGCTCAAACGGTGAAGATTGTTCCGTGTCGAACGGTGACCGGCCACGGCGTCAGCGCGGCGCCCGGGCATGGGCCGCCCAGACACTCGCCGCTGTCGATCGCGAAGATCGCGCCGTGCCAGCTGCACACGATCCGGCCGCTCGCGACATAGTCGTCGAGCTTTTGTGCAAGCGGAAGCCCCATATGCGGGCAGCGATCGACATAACCGAAAACCGCATCACCCCGTCGCACGACGAACCCGTGGAACCGGCCCGCGCGCATCTCCAGCACGAAATTCCGCGCCGCGCCGTCAACGATCTTGTCGAGTGGGCTCAATGCGATCCCGGCGGGTGTGGCGGCAAGGCGCTCCATTCGAATATCCCCCGCGGTTCACTAAAGGGCGGATCGGCTGCAGAGTTCGCGGCCGCCCTTGAAGACGCGGAGGACGCGGCCCTGAACCGGCAGGCCATCGAATGGGGTGTTGCCAGCCTGGCCAGTCAGTTCGTCCGAATCGATCCGCCACGGCGCATCCGGGTCGACCAGGATCAGGTCGGCCGGGAGTCCTGCCGCGCATCGTCCGGTTTCGACACCAAGTATCTGTGCGGGGTTGCTCGACGCGAGCTCGAACAATCGCACGCGCGTGACGACGCCGTCGCGCACCAGTCCCAGACCCAGCGCGAGCAGCGTCGCCGCGCCCGCCATTCCGGCGGCGGCGTCGGCATAAGGCAAGCGTTTTTCTTCCGGACCGCGTGGGTCGTGACCCGAGCAAAGGACGTCGATCGTGCCGTCGGCGAGTGCGGCGAGCGCGGCCTTGCGGTCGTCCTCCGAACGCAGTGGCGGCGACAGATGCGCGAAGGTGCGGAAGTCGCTCATCGCGATGTCCGACAGCAAAAGATGCGCAGGGGTGATGCCGCAGGTGACACGCACGCCGCGGCGTTTGGCGGCGCGGATCAGGTCGAACCCGGCTGCCGTCGTCACCTGCCGGATATGCAGCCGCGCGCCGGTTTCCTCGGCCAGCATCATATCGCGAGCGATCGCCAGCGGCTCGGCCAGCGACGGCGCAGCGGGCAGCCCTAGGCGGGTGGCGGTCTCGCCTTCCGTGGCGACCGCATCGGCGACGAGGCCGCCGTCCTCGGCATGGACGATCACCGCCAGGTCGAGGTCGCGCGCATAGGCCAGCACGCGCCGCATCACGCCCGAATCGGCGATCCAGCGCCGTCCGGTGCCGACCGCGCGCGCGCCCGCCGAGGTGCAGATCGCCATCTCCGCGAGGTCGAGCCCGGCGAGGCCGCGGGTGGCGGCGGCGATCGGGTGAATCCAAAGGTCGGGGCGGCCGATCAACGCCGAACGCTGGACGATGCCGGGTTCGTCGAGCACCGGCGACTGATCGGGCATCAGCCCGACACGAACGATTCCCCCTGCACGGAAGGCGGCGTGATCGATCGCCGCGACGCCGAGGTCGACGATCGCGGGCGCGAGCAACTTGCCGCCGCAGTCGATCACCGTCGCCCCGTTGGCGTGGTCGGCGGAACCGGCGATGACGCCGTCGCGAACGAACAATTCTTTGCCGCCGCCCAGCACATCGGCGTTGACGAAATGGAGCGCTGGCACCGCGCTCATGCCCAACCCTCCACACCGCGCGCGCGGCGTGTGAGCACGTCGAGGCAGGCCATGCGGACTGCGACGCCCATCGCGACCTGTTCGGTGATGGCGGATTGATCGGCATGATCGGCGACCGCGGAATCGATCTCCACCCCGCGATTCATCGGCCCCGGATGCATGACCAGCGCCCCCGGCGTCCGCTTCAGCCGGTCGAGCGTCAGGCCGTAGCGCAGGCGATATTCACGGCTGGACGGGACATACCCGCCCGCCATCCGTTCGGTCTGCAGGCGGAGCATCATCACGACGTCGGCCCCCTCCAGCGCGGCGTCGAAATCGGTGAAGGCGGTGACGCCCATCCGGTCAATCGCGGTGGGCATCAGCGTCGACGGCGCGCAGACGCGCACCTCTGCCGCAAGCGCGGTCAGCGCCAGGATGTTCGATCGCGCGACGCGGCTGTGGAGCAGGTCGCCGCAGATCACGACGCGCTTGTTGGCGATTCCGCCCCGCCGCCGCCGGATCGTCAGCGCGTCGAGCAGGGCCTGCGTCGGATGTTCGTGCCGACCGTCACCAGCATTCAATACCGGGCAGTCGACCTTGTCCGCGATCAGCGCGACCGCTCCGCTGGACATATGGCGGATCACGATCACGTCGGCGCGCATCGCGTTCAGCGTCATCGCGGTGTCGATCAGCGTTTCGCCCTTCTTCACGCTGGATTGCGCGGCGTGCATGTTGACCACGTCCGCGCCGAGGCGCTTTCCCGCAATCTCGAACGACAACAGCGTCCGGGTGGAATTTTCGAAGAAGGCGTTGATCTGCGTCAGGCCCGCCAGGCGTTTGTCGGGCTCGGCATGCGCGCGGTTCGCGGCGATCCACTGTTCCGCTTCGTCGAGTAGGAAGGTGATCTGGTGCGGCTCCAGCCCTTCGATACCCAGCAGGTGGCGGTGCGGGAAGACGGTGCCGCCGGGAATCAACGTGGCGGGGCGGTGGTCCGATGGCTGCATCGAGGGCGCGGGTTAGCGCCGCGTTGCGCGGCGGGCAAGGTCGGTCCGCCCGGGATCAGTCGGACGGCACGGCGGGCTTTGCGCCCGGCACCTGCGGCGGGACCGGAACCAGTTCGTACATGTCGAGCGCGCCGTCGCCCCCGGCGCGCGACAGGATCAGCCGCCAGCGAAACGACGATACGCGTTCCACGATGCCGACGATATTCTCGCCCGTGGCCGCGCCATAGCCGCCTCCTTCAGGCTCTCCTGCGGTGCGGAACGTGCCGAGAAACACCGCCCGCGAATCGCCATCGTCGTAAATGTATCCTTCGGGCAGGTTGGAACCCGTCTGCTTGCTGAACGCCAGCGCATCCTTGGCGGGAGCGACGTAGCAGAGATCGGGCGCGAAAGAGGCCACGCCGCGGCGTCCGCCGAGCCGGACCAGGCGGCAGTAATAGGGACCGGGGGGCAGCGCCGGCAGGGTCTGCGCTGCGGCCGGATCAAGCAGCGGGCCTTCGTCCGAGGCCATGCGGACGGCGCGTCTGGGCAGAGCGGCGCGGGCGCGTGCGAAGCGATCGTGCAGGCCATCGACCAGCAGTTGATCTCCCTCAACCGCCACCTTGCGCCATGCGCGGTCGGCCTTCGTCGGCTCGATCGCGACCGTGGCCCCCATATCGAGCGCGTTGGGCCGCGTGGCGCAGCCGACGAGCGTCGGCCCCAGAAGAGCTAGCGCGATGATGGCGCGATACATTTCGAATGACTCCCGTGGCGTGCCCGCCGCCGTGGAAACAGCGCGTGTCCGCCTTACCGAAGGATGACGGAATTTGGTTAACGAAAGGTAAAGCGGATCAGTCGCGCACCAAGGCGTCGATCGCGGCCTGCAGGATATGCGCGGCGGCCAGGTTGTCGATCCGTTCGGCGCGTTTGGCACGGCTCATGTCCTGTTCGATCATCACGCGTTCGACCGCGACGGTCGACCAGCGTTCGTCCCAAAGCAGCACCGGGCCGAGATCGGAGACGTTACGGGCGAAGGCGCGGGTCGACTGGCTGCGCGGGCTTTCGCTGCCGTCCAGGTTGATCGGCAGCCCGATGACCAGCCCGACCACCGCCTGCGCGCGGATCAGGTCGGCGAGCAGCGCTTTGTCCTTCTGGAATTTGGTGCGACGGATGAGGGTGGCGGGGCTGGCGAAGCTCCATCCGGCGTCGCACAGCGCGGTGCCGATGGTCTTGCTGCCGACATCCAGCCCGATCAGCCGTCCGCCGTTCGGCAGCACCGCGCGAAAATCCGCTGCGGCGGAGGTGATCATCGAGCCGCGAGCCGCCGTGCTGCGTCGGCGCGGACGTTGGCCCAGAACAGGCTGTAGTCGTATACATGATAGTTGTTGCCGGGCAGCACGTACGGCCCGACCTCTGGCGGTTCGCCGATCAGCAGGAAACCACGGTCGGCACATCGCGCGCTCACGCGGCCTGGGGTGATGACCGCATTCGCCAGGTCGCTGGACGGAAAGAGCGTGCCGAGGTTGGCGCTGGCGGGCGCGTCGCCGCCGATTATCCCGGTCAGCGGGTTGGTGCAGAGGATCGGCGTATCCTTGCGCGGCCGCCCGTCTAAGCCGGTCGTGCGATCGTAGGTGTCCAGCACCAGCGACGGATCGGCGGGTTCGGCGAAACTCTCCCACGACAGCACGCAGCCGCGCTGATCGGGGGCGGTGCAGGCGGGCATCCCGAGCGCCTTCAGGTCGGTGTCGACCGACACAGGCCAGCCGACCACATAGGCCGCGACGATGCGTCGTGCGAGCGGTGTGCCGGCGACCTTGTCCTTCAGCAAATGCGTCAGGTGGAGCGCGCCTTGGCTGTGCCCGGCCAGGATGATCGGACGGGTCGGGCCGACCTGTCGCAGGAAAGATTCGAACGCCGCCTGTACGTCGCCGTACGCCAGGTTCAGCGCGCGGGTGGCGTCGGCGGCGCTGGTCAGGAACGCGCCGAAGGTCGCTTGGCGGTACCGCGGCGCCCACACATCGCCCGCTTCGTTGAACGCGCTCGCTTGTCCGCGCAGGAACAGCGCCGCGCGGCCGTTCGCTTCGGCATCGTCGAGCGGGGCGTTCCAGTGATCGTCGGATAGGTAGGAGGTGGGGTGGATGAAGAAGATCGCCGCGCCGTTGCCCGGTTGCTGCGCCCTGTAGCCCGCGGGCGTCCAGCGGGCGGGGTTTTGCGCGATATCCGGGCGGGCCAACCACATCTTCTGGTCGTCGTAGATCGCGCGCGGAACCGGCGGTTTCGCCTCGAACGGGGCGGCAGGGACGAAGCGCCAGCGGATGATCTCGTTGCCCCAGATGCGATAGGTGATCGCCCCGGCAAGGACGAGGACGATGAGGAACGCGACGACGTAGAGGAACTTGCGGGCCATGCCGCGCCCGTGCCCGACCACTCGCTTTCGCGCAACCGCGGGCATTGCGCCGACGCGCCGCGTGGTGGTAGCGGCGCGGCCATGTCCGTAGATATTGCCACCGTGAAGAAGGTCGCGAGCCTGGCGCGCATCGCGATCGACGATGCCGCCGCCGAGCGGCTCGTCCCCGAACTCAACAACATTCTCGGCTGGATCGAGCAATTGTCCGAGGTCGATACCGAGGGCGTCGCGCCGATGACCGCGGTGATCCCGAACACGCTTCGGCTGCGCGACGATGTCGTCAACGCCGATCCGCTGACCGGCGGCGGCATCCGCGACGCGGTGCTGGCGAACGCGCCACAGGCCGAGCACGGGTTTTTCACCGTGCCGAAGGTGATCGAATAATGACCGTTCTGACCGACCTTGGCATTCGCGAAATCCGCGATGGCGTGCGTGTAGGGACTTTCTCTGCGCGCGACGTGGCCGATGCGTTCGTCGTCGCGGTCAGCAAGGCCAAGCCGTTGAACGCGTTCCTTGTCGAAACCCCCGATCACGCGATCGCCGCAGCCACGGCGACCGACGATGCGCGGGCGTCGGGCGAGGTGCTGAAGCCGCTGGCGGGCGTGCCGATCGGCATGAAGGATCTGTTCTGCACGAAGGGCGTGACGACCACCGCGGCCAGCCACATCCTGGGCGGCTTCACCCCGCAGTATGAATCGACCGTTTCGCAGAATTTGTGGGATGCGGGCGCGGGGATGCTCGGCAAGCTGAACATGGACCAGTTCGCGATGGGTTCGTCGAACGAGACCAGCGCGTTCGGCAATGTCATCAGTCCGTGGCGGCGGAGCGACGGCGGCAACGCACCGCTCGCCCCCGGCGGATCGTCGGGCGGGTCGGCGGCGGCGGTTGCTGCACGCATCTGCCCCGGCGCGACCGGCACCGACACCGGCGGCTCGATCCGTCAGCCTGCGGCGTTCGTCGGCATTTCTGGCATCAAGCCCACCTATGGCCGCTGCTCGCGTTGGGGCACGATCGCGTTCGCCTCGTCGCTCGACCAGGCGGGACCGATGGCGCGCGACGTGCGTGACTGCGCGATCCTGCTGGAGGCGATGGCCGGGTTCGACGCGAAGGACGCGACGTCGCTCAAGCTCGACGTGCCGCAGTGGGAGGCGGGGCTGAACGCGTCGCTGGCGGGCAAGCGCGTCGGTATCCCGAAGGAATACCGCGTCGATGATATGCCCGAGGAGATCGAGGCGCTGTGGAAGCAGGGCATCGAATGGGTGAAGGATGCGGGCGCGGAAGTGGTCGAAGTATCGCTGCCGCACACGAAATACGCGCTGCCGGCCTATTACATCATCGCGCCGGCTGAGGCGTCGTCGAACCTGGCGCGCTATGACGGCGTGCGCTTCGGCCTGCGCGATCTGCCCGAGGGGGCGGGGCTGCAGGACATGTACGCCGCGACGCGTGCGGCGGGCTTTGGCGAAGAAGTGAAGCGGCGCATTCTGATCGGAACTTATGTCCTTTCTGCAGGGTTTTATGATGCCTATTTCACGCAGGCGTCGAAGATCAGGACGCTGATCGCGCGCGATTTCGAGCGAGCGTTCGAACAGTGCGACGTGCTGCTGACCCCGACCGCGCCGTCCGCCGCCTTCGCGCTGGGCGACAAGAGCGCCGATCCGCTCGCGATGTATCTGAACGACGTCTTCACGGTGCCATCGTCGCTGGCGGGATTGCCCGCGATGAGCGTGCCCGGCGGGGTCGACAAGGCGGGACTGCCGCTGGGGTTGCAGATCATCGGGCGAGCGTTGGACGAGCAAGGCGTGCTGAACGCCGCCCTCGCGATCGAGGAACGCGCCGGGTTCGTCGCGCGGCCGGAGGCTTGGTGGTAAAATGAGCGACTATCGTATTCAGGGTGCAACGGGCGAGTGGGAGGTCGTGATCGGCCTGGAGGTCCATGCGCAGGTGACATCGAACGCCAAGCTGTTCTCCGGCGCGGCGACCGAATTCGGGGCGGAGCCGAACACGCAGGTGTCGCTGGTCGATGCCGCGATGCCGGGAATGTTGCCGGTGCCGAACCGCGAATGCATCCGTCAGGCGGTGCGCACCGGCATGGCGATCGACGCGCAGATCAATAAATGGTCGCGGTTCGACCGGAAGAATTATTTCTACGCCGATCTGCCGCAGGGTTACCAGATTTCGCAGCTTTATCATCCGATTGTCGGCGAAGGTTCGCTGGAGATCGAGGATGGCGACCGGGTCAAGACGATCGGTGTCGAGCGCATCCATGTCGAGCAGGACGCGGGCAAACTGATGCACGATCAGCATCCGACGCGATCCTATGTCGACCTGAACCGGTCGGGCGTGGCGCTGATGGAGATCGTCAGCCGTCCCGACATGGCGTCGCCGTCGGAGGCGGGGGCGTATCTGCGCAAGCTGCGCGCGATCCTGCGCTACGTCGGGTCGTGCGACGGCAATATGGAAGAAGGATCGATGCGCGCCGACGTCAACGTCAGCGTGCGTAGGGCGGGCGAGGAGCTTGGCACGCGGACCGAGACGAAGAACGTCAATTCGGTGCGCTTCGTGATGGCCGTGGTCGAGCAGGAGGCGAAACGCCAGATCGGTGTGCTGGAGGACGGTGGCCGCATCGTACAGGAAACGCGGCTGTACGATCCCGATCGCAACGAAACGCGGTCGATGCGGTCGAAGGAGGACGCGCACGATTACCGTTACTTCCCCGATCCCGATCTGCTGCCGCTCGAACTGGACGACGCGTTCCTCGACGAATGTCGTGCGTCGTTGCCGGAGTTGCCGGGCGCGAAACGCGCGCGATACGAGGCGCTGGGAATCACGCGCTACAATGCCCACGTGCTGACCGCGGAGGTCGAATCTGCGCGCTGGTTCGATGCGCTGCTAGATGCTGGCGCGCCCGCGGTTGCCGGGGCGAACTGGATGACCGGCGAGTTGTTCGGCGCGCTCAACCGACTGGATAAGCCGATCGAAGAGTCGCCCGTAACGCCCGGACAGGCGGCGGAATTGCTGGCGCTGGTCGCGGACGGGACGTTGTCGGGCAGCCTTGCCAAGCAGGTGTTCGAGATCATGCTCGAAACCGGCGACGCGCCGGGCAGAATCGTCGAGGAGCGCGGACTGAAGCAGACGAGCGACACCGGCGCGATCGAAGCGGTGATCGCCGAGGTGATGGCGGCGAACGGCGACAAGGTGGCGGATTATCGTGGCGGCAAGGACAAATTGTTCGGGTTCTTCGTCGGCCAGACGATGCGCGCGATGGGCGGAAAGGCCAATCCGGGCGTGGTCAACGACCTGCTGAAGAAGGCGTTAGGGTAAGGAATTTCAGTTTCCTTACCGTCGGCATCTCTTGACAGGCTGACCACCAAGTGGCTCCTTATCCCCTCGAATCGGGGGGATAACAATGAAAATTCTATGGGTTGCGCCATTGTGCGCAGCGCTAGTCGCGTGCGCGACCGCGGTCGCGCCGGTCGACCAGCGCAACAGCGCGCTGACGCAAGGTAATGTCCAGCTGAACTTGCAGGTGGGGCAGACATCAAAGGCTGAAGTGCTCGAAAAGTTCGGTTCGCCAAACATCACGACGCGGGACGGCGCGGGGCAGGAGGTCTGGAGCTATCAGCGGATGGCGACGGTATCTCAATCCAGTTCATCGTCTAGCTATTGGACGATCCTTCTCACCGGCGGCGGCAGATCGGCGGACGGATTTTCGCAAACGTCGCGGACGATGACCCTGATCATCAAGTTCGACAAATCTGATGTGGTCGCGGACTTCCGTAGCCGCACCAGTGATTTTTAAGGGGGATTGATGATGCGCAATATCGCCGCCGTTTTCGTTGCAGGACTGCTTTTCGTCGCTCCAAGTCAGTCGGAGGCAAAGAAGAAGCCGCAACTGACTCCGATGGAACTGCAGGCGCTACAGTCTCACGAATACGAAACGAGCAAGGAGGTGTTGTTCGCTTCGGTCGTCAGCGTTTTCCAGGATCTCGGATATCAGCTCGAAAACGCCGACATGCCGAGTGGCTTCATCACGGCCTCAAGCGCCACGCAGAACAAAACCAATTTCCTGGAGGCTTTTGCGGGTCAGCGATCCAGCGGCAATACCCGGGCGACTGCGTTCGTCGAGGCTATGCCGAACAAGATGGCCCGGGTTCGGCTCAACTTCCTGAATTCGAAGTCGTCATCGAGCGCCTATGGTCAGCAGTCGAAGAACGACAAGCCGATCCTCGATCCGCTGACCTACAAGGTCGCTTGGGACAAGATCGACGAAGCGATTTTCGTGCGGAACGCGACCAATGCCTCAGCGCAACCGGGAACGCCGGCAACGGCGACCGCCTCACCCGCGGCGATCAGCGTCCCAGTCACGCCCGGAACCAGCGTCACCGTCGTCAACCCGCCCAAGAATTAGCGTGTTCAGCCCGAGCGTCACCCGCCAGAGGCCGATCACCAGATCGCTATGTCGAATGCTGTTGATTGTCGGTCTTTCGGCGTCGGCGGCGGCCAATGCTTCCGCTCAGTCCGCGGGCGCTGAGGTTGGCCTCGATCAGTCTGCGGCTGGCGAGTCCGCTGCCGAGCCGACGTATTCAGTGGCCCCACTACGGTTTGAAATCACGTCCGACATCGTCGTTGGACGACGCAAATCGGGTGTGTTTTGCCTTCCGGCAGGTGACCTTCGCTGGAGCGATGCGGCACCGGACCCTGCGCGCGCCGCCAGTATGCTGGCGCGCGCGCTCCATCGGTCCGGCGTCGACATATCGGTCGACGGTGACGATTGGCTCGGGGATAAGCAAAGGCAAGGAGAACTGCGGCTGATCGTCGCGGTGAAGCGCGTTCGGTTGAATGCTTGTTTCCCGCAATGGGGGCCGGCGAAGCTGACGAGCCGTACGCGCAAATTCAATGGCGAGGGCGTCGCCGAGATTTCATGGCGCGTCTATGACGGAACGTCCCGTAAACGGATCGCTGCGGGACACCTCTGCCAGAACCTGCGTATTTCATCGGACCAACTGTCGATGCCCGATGCGATGGCGGAAGGGCTCGCCGGAGCTGCGCCGGAAATCGCGATTTCTATCAAGTCGGAAAGACAGCCGGAGACGAAAGGCGTCGCTGAGAACGATTCGACCGTCCCGATATGCCACGAACTCTAGCGCCAGCGGCCGGTCTCCATCCAGCGGAGCAGCGGTTTCAACGGGGTGATCCAGACGATGCCGGTGACGAGGTAGAAGACGAGTTGCGCCAGCCAGTGCCAGCCGCCGATCGTGCCCGAGAAACTGACGATCGCGATGCACCACAAGGCGATCAGCAGCAGGATCGCGAGCATTCCCGCGGGTTTGCGCCAGGTTGGCGTCATGGGGTGATCCATTCGATTTCGGTGGCGATCGCGTGAAGCGCGACGTCCCAGGGGTCGGTCGGGACTTCGCCCACTTCCTGTACGCTCCAGGCGACGCCGATACGATGTGCGTCTGGAAAGCGGGTGAAGGCGCGGTCGTAATAGCCTGCGCCCTGACCGAGTCGACCCAGACGTCGATCGAACGCGATGAGTGGCGTCAGCACGATGTCGGGGGCCAGTTCCTCGGCGCTTTCGGCGGGCTGATGCAATCCCATTGGCCCAGCGACCAGAGCGGCCTCCGTATCCCATGCGAGAAAGCGCAATGGGGCGGTGCGGTCGGTGACGTGAGGCAATGCGATGACGCAACCGGCCGCGACGGCGGCACGGGCGAGGGGAGTCGGGTCGGCCTCTCCGCGAACGGGCACGTAGCTGGCCACGGTCAGCCCGCGCGAAAGCATCGCGAGGTAAGTATCTGAAACGATGATATCGGGGTGCGGCGATGCGGCGAACGCCTCGCGCGCGGCGCGGCCCGTGACGCGGATCGTCTCCTTATTGGTCATGGGGTGTGGCGGGACCACCGTGGCCGTGTGCAAGAATATCCTCTGACGCTTGTAACGTCAGGTGGGAACCATGTGCGTCGGACCAGGATCCGGGCAGGGACAGCCCCCATGGAAGATGAATAGCCTCAGGGATGTTCGCTCGCTCGTACCGGGCAGTACCCGCCACCACCAATCTAGGCGTTCCCGACGCTTTCCTCAAGAGCGATGGCGAGCGCTTCGAGCCTTACCGCCAAACGGTCGAGCGTCGCGTCGTCGACCGAGCGTGGTTGAATGGCAGCGGCCTTGGCATCGGCTAGGTCATCGGCCAGCATCAGCGCCATCAACAGCATCTCTCGCACGGTGCCCGCATTGCCCGCGGCCTTTTGCGCATCGGGAAAGCGTTCGGCGAGCATCGCACCGAGCATTTCGAGCCGCGATTCCTCGCCATCGCGGCAGGCGACGGGATATTCCTGATCGCCGATCTTGAGCACCACGCGTCCCATCAGGCGTCGATCCGGTTCGTGTCCTGACGCGCGACCTGCTCGTCCAGCGCAGCCACTGCGGCGGTCATTGCCTCGTGCAGCGCAGCGTGACGACGGCGCAACGCTTCATTGTCTTCCAGGCACACGCTGGCGGCGGCCACGATACGGTCGATGGCGGCATCGATACGGGAAGCGGGATCGGCCATATCCGCGGGGAATAGGTCGCGCGCGCGATGACGACAAGCCGCTTTAGTACCGTCCCAAGGTTGACGGGTGCGGCGTCAGTCGCGCAAAGGCCGCGGCAAAACGGGGCATGGGAGAACGTGGCGACATGACGAAGGTAGCGATCAACGGGTTCGGGCGAATCGGCCGTCTGGTGGCGCGCGCGCTGATCGAGCGTGGCGGCGATCTGGAACTGGTGACGATCAACGATCTGGCCGACGCCAAATCGAACGCATGGCTGTTCAGCCGCGACAGCGTGCATGGCCGCTATCCCGGCACGGTCGAGGCCGACGGCGACGATCTGGTGATCGACGGCAAGCGCATCCGCGTCACCGCCGAGCGCGACCCCGCGAATCTGCCGCACAAGGAACTGGGCGTCGAACTGGTGCTGGAATGCACCGGCTTCTTCACAGACCGCGAGAGCTGCCAGAAGCACATTGATGCGGGCGCGAAAAAGGTGCTGATCTCCGCGCCGGGCAAGGGCGTCGACCTGACCGTCGTGTTCGGCGTGAACCACGACAAGTTGGAGAGCAAACACACGATCGTGTCGAACGCGTCATGCACCACCAATTGCCTGGCCCCCGTCGCCAAGGTGCTGAACGATTCGATCGGGATCGAACGCGGGCTGATGACGACGGTCCATGCCTACACGAACGATCAGAAGATCCTCGATCAGATCCATCCCGACCTGCGCCGTGCGCGGGCGGCGGCGATGAGCATGATCCCGACCACCACCGGGGCCGCGCGCGCCGTGGGCGAAGTGTTGCCGGAACTGAAGGGCAAGCTGGACGGATCGGCGATCCGCGTGCCGGTGCCCGACGGCAGCCTTGTCGACCTGACCTTCACGCCGAAGCGCGACACGACGAAGGAAGAGGTCAATGCGATCCTGAAGGCGGCGTCGGAGAGCGGGCCGTTGAAGGGCGTTCTGGTCTATTCGGACGAACCGCTGGTTTCGATCGACATCGTCCACACACCCGCGTCGTCGACGATCGACAGCCTGGAGACGACGGTGCTGGACGGCAAGCTGGTGCGCGTCGTCAGCTGGTACGACAACGAATGGGGTTTCTCCAACCGCATGGTCGACACCGCGAGCGTGATGGCGAAGCTGGGGTGAACCCGTCCGGGCGCCTCGTCGGAATCGCTCGTCACGCCTTTTCGAAGGCGCCGATGGAGACGCTCGATGCGGTGGAGGTGACTGTCAAGGGCGGCATCCACGGTGATTTCCGCGGGGCCTTGAAGCCCGGCGGGAAGGGGCGGCGGCAGGTCACGCTGATAGAGCGCAGCGACTGGGACGCGGCGATGGCCGAGGTCGGGCACGTGATTTCGTGGGCCGAGCGGCGCGCGAACCTGCTGGTCGAGGGGCTCGATCTGCCGCAGGTCGCAGGTGTGCGGCTGCGTATCGGCGCGGAGGTGTTGCTGGAGATCACGCGCGAATGCGATCCGTGCGAGCGGATGGAGGCATTGGCGGCGGGGCTGCGTGCGGCGCTGACCCCCGATTGGCGCGGTGGCGTGTGTACGCGGGTGAAAGCGGGCGGCAGGATCGCCGTCGGCGATGAAATCAGGATCGAAGAAGCATGGCGAAGTCCTTCCGAACGCTCGACGACATCGGCGATGTGCGTGGCAAACGAGTCCTCGTCCGCGAGGATCTGAACGTCCCCGTCGCGGACGGGAAGGTCACCGACGACACGCGCTTTCGGGCGACCGTTCCGACCGTCGCGGAACTGTCCGACAAGGGCGCGATCGTGCTGATCCTGGCGCATTTCGGAAGGCCCAAGGGCGTGCCGAGCGCCGACCTTTCGCTGGAGCCGATCGCAAAGGCGTATGAGGGCGTGCTGGGGCGGCCGGTGCGCTACATCGATTGGGAGGGCGACGCGGCGGCGGTCGCGACGTTGCAACCCGGGGATGTCGCGGTGCTGGAGAATACGCGGTTCTTCGGCGGCGAGGAGAAGAACGATCCGGCAGTGGTCGAACGCTTCGCGGCGCTGGGCGAGATGTACGTCAACGACGCCTTCTCCGCCGCGCACCGCGCGCACGCCTCGACCGAGGGGCTGGCGCACAAGTTGCCGTCGTTTGCGGGACGGGCGATGCAGGCCGAACTCGACGCGCTGGAAAAGGCGCTGGGTGCACCGGAACATCCGGTCGCGGCGGTCGTCGGGGGGGCGAAGGTGTCGACCAAGCTCGACGTGCTGAGGCATCTGGTGGGCAAGGTCGATCACCTCATTATCGGCGGGGGTATGGCGAACACGTTTCTCGCCGCGCGGGGGGTGAATGTCGGCAAAAGCCTGTGCGAACATGACCTGACCGGCACCGCGGAGGAGATACTGGCGGCGGCGGAGAAAGCGAATTGCACCGTCCATCTGCCGTATGACATAGTGGTCGCCAAGGAGTTCAGGGCGAACCCGGCGACGCGCACGGTCAACGTGCATGAGGTGGCGGCGAACGAGATGATCCTGGACGTTGGCCCCGCCGCGATCGAGGCGCTGGCGGATGTGCTGAAGAATTGCCGCACCTTGGTGTGGAACGGCCCGATGGGCGCGTTCGAAACACCCCCGTTCGACACCGCGACGGTCGCGCTGGCCAAGACCGCCGCGGCGCTGACGCAGGACGGCAGCTTGGTGTCGGTCGCGGGGGGCGGGGATACCGTCGCGGCGCTGAACCATGCGGGCGTGGCGGACGACTTCACTTTCGTGTCGACCGCAGGCGGGGCGTTCCTGGAATGGATGGAGGGACGGGAGTTGCCGGGGGTGGCCGCGTTGACGCGATAGGCCACGAGGTTTACGTTCAACATGTTGAACGGAGGCTGAGATGCTGGGCGTTAGGCTGGACAGCGAGACGGAACGCGCGCTCGAATCCCTGTCGCGGCGCACGAAGCGCCCCAAAAGTCAGATCGCGCGTGATGCGATCCGCGCCTATGTCGCGCGGAGCGACGCCGTATCGCTGGCGCGCGAGGAATGGCGGCGGATCAGTGAGCGCGAGCGCGACGATCCCGAGGTCGGCGACGTTCTGGACGGTGCGGCAAGGGAACTCGATCTGCCGTGAAGCGCGGCGACGTCGTGATTGCGGGCGAACGCGGCAGCTTTGCGGGTAAGCCGCGACCGTGGCTGGTGCTTCAGGCCGACGATTTTCTGGATGACCCGTTTTCCATAACAGTCGCGATGATCTCCTCCACGGCCGACGCGGCGCTATTCCGCGTTTCGGTCTTGCCGACCGCGACGAACGGATTGGAAGAGGCGTCGTTTGTCCTGGCGGACAAGATCATCACGCTGCGGGCGGCATCGGTTTCCCGGGTCGCGGGGGCGATCGACCGGTCGTCGATGATCCAGGTCGAGAATGCGGTGCGGATGTGGCTGGACCTCTAGCCGATCGCGGCCTGCCCCGCTAACAGCCACCGCAACATACGTATGCGATAGGAAACGACGATGACGCCGGCGGTGAAGACGATCCTGGACAAATACGAATCGGACAGCCCCGCCACGAAGGCGAATCTCGCGAAAATCCTGATGCATGGCCGCCTTGGCGGGACCGGCAAGCTGGTGATCCTGCCGGTTGATCAGGGGTTTGAACATGGCCCGGCGCGCAGCTTCGCGATCAACCCGGCGGCGTACGATCCGCATTACCATTACCAGATCGCGATCGACGCGAGGCTCAGCGCCTATGCCGCGCCGCTCGGGATGCTGGAGGCCGGGGCGAGCACGTTCGCGGGGCAGATCCCGACGATCCTGAAGGTCAATTCGTCGAACAGCTGGGCGACCAGCGTCGATCAGGGCGTGACCGGCGGGGTCGAGGATGCGTTGCGGCTGGGCTGCGCGGCGATCGGCTTCACTATCTATCCCGGCTCCGAGCACATCTTCGAGATGATGGAGGAATTCCGCGAACTGGCGGCGCACGCCAAGGCGGTCGGGCTGGCGACGGTGTTGTGGTCCTATCCGCGTGGCGGCGATTTGCCGAAGTCGGGCGAACTGGCGCTGGATGTCGGAGCCTATGCGGCGCACATGGCGGCGCTGTTGGGCGCGCACATCATCAAGGTGAAGCTGCCGGGCGACCATATCGAGCAGAAGGACGCCAAGAAGGCGTATGAGGGCTTCGATTCGTCGACGCAGGCCAAGCGCGTCGCGCACGTCGTGCAGGCGTGCTTCGCGGGGCGGCGGATCGTGGTGTTTTCGGGCGGCGCGGCGAAGGGCGCCGACGACGTGTATCAGGACGCGCGCGACATTCGCGACGGCGGCGGCAACGGTTCGATCATTGGCCGCAACACGTTCCAACGTGAACGCGGCGAGGCGCTGGCGATGCTCGACCGGCTGGTGAGCATCTATCAGGGCGCGGAATAATCGTGATCGACCGCCGCGGCTTCGTCGTGTCGGCGTCGGTGGCTACGCTGCTGGGCGGCTCGGCGGTCGCGGCGACGGCCGAGGGCCAGATGTACGGGATGATCGGGAAGGTCACCACCAAGCCGGGGCAGCGGGAGGCGCTGGCGCGGCTGTTGCTGTCGGGCAGCGCGGCGATGCCGGGGTGTCTCAGCTATGTCGTGTCCGAAGACCTGGCGAACGCCGACGCGCTTTGGGTGTCGGAAGCATGGGACAGCAAGGAAAGCCATGCCGCGTCGCTGTCGCTGCCCGCGGTGCGTGCCGCGATCGCGGCGGCGAGGCCGCTGATCGCGGGCTTCGACACCGCCGCCGAGCTGCGCCCGATCGGCGGCGTCGGGCTGGGTAGGGGCTAGCCGATGGTCGAGCGCCTGAACGAACCCGACGCGGGCTGGGTGGCGGTCGATCGATACATCGCGGACAAGCTGATCGGTGACGATCCGGTCGCTGCGCTGGCCGCCAATGCCGCGGTCGGGCTGCCCGACATCGACGTGTCGGCGGCGCAGGGGAAGATGCTCCACCTGTTCGCGATGATGGCCGGGGCGCGGCGCGTGCTGGAGGTCGGCACGCTCGGCGGCTATTCGACGATCTGGCTGGCGCGCGCGGTGGGCGATGGCGGCGAGGTCGTGACGCTGGAGGTCGATCCGCACCATGCTTCGGTCGCGCGCGGTAATGTCGATGCGGCGGGCGTGGGCGAGCGCGTCGACATCCGCGTCGGGCCGGCGGTGGAGACCTTGGCGACGCTGGACGGCGCGTTCGACCTGATCTTCGTCGACGCCGACAAGCCGTCGAACGTCGTCTATCTGCGCGAGGCGCTCACGCTGTCGCGGCCGGGGACGGTGATCGTCTTCGACAATGTCGTGCGCGAGGGCGGCGTGCTGGAGGCGGACAGCGACGACGACCGCATCCGGGGCACCCGCGCGCTGTTCGATGCGGTAGCCGCCGAACCGCGGCTGTCCGCGACCGCGGTGCAGACAGTGGGGGCGAAGAAATGGGACGGGTTCCTGCTCGCGGTGGTCGGAGCGTCGCCGGATCGCACGGAAAGTTAGTCTAAGGTTAGGCCAAGACGCGTTTTCGGCGGGCGCCAAAAGTCAGGAAAGTCGCACCTGCGTACGCGCGTCGGACGCGTTCTGCGGTGGTCCGATGATCACGAACCGGCCGTTTGACGGCGCAGCGCCACATGGCTCCATGCCCGCGAATGTTGAGAATGTTGAGACGCTGGCGTTATTTTCGTCGCGAACGTTGAACGTACGGTTTCGCGCGCTGGTGACGGAGTGCGGTCAGCGAAGAGCGTCGGCGCGGCGGTGCGCGGGAAAACGCTAGTACCTCCGGTATCCATTGACAGGCGCGGACGACCAAAGTTCACACAAGTTCACACGAAACGCGTCGCTTGAACGATTTTGACCAATTATGTGAAAGAGCGAGGCGTATGGTGCCCGGCAATGAAATACCACAAGTCTCGATCTGTAGGAAAGCGCGCGGTTCGCATCTGCAAATGCCTGCTTGAAGACATTCGCGATTGCCGGATGATCGTCCTGTCGAGTTTGTAGGTACCCGAAGGCCAATCACATGAATTCGCTGGATGCAGCCGAAGCGTATCTGACGGATTCCGGTCTGATCGACCGTTCGGGGGCCGTCCTGTATTCCGCCGACGTCACGCTCGTGGCGGGACCGGTCTATCTGCTTGGGCTCAATCCGGGCGGTGCGGCCGGTGCCACGCTCGCGGAGTCGATCGCCGGAAGCCGAGCAGCGAAAAACGCCTATCTCGATGAGGAATGGGTGCCGGGTGGACGGCGCTATCGTAAGGGCGAAGCGCCGCTTCAAAGGCGCATTCAAGCCCTTTGCAAGGCCATGGGCCGGGACACCCGCGATGTTCCGGCATCAAACCTGGCCTTCACGCGATCCACGGGCATCTCCAGCCATCCCGGATTTCAGGGGGCCATCGATCTATGCGAACCCGTCCACCGCATCTTCATCGCCGCGATCAACCCACGGTTCGTCATGACCTTTGGCAACCTCAAGCACTTCTCGCGAGGGGTTGAGATTCTGACGATGGAGAGCATCGATGCGCGACACGGCAAGTGGCAGGCGCATCGGGGAGCCGCGATCGCCTTCGGGCATCGTGTCGCATTCGGAAATGTGCCGCACCTGTCATTTTGGGCGAGCGAGTATCGCGGCGATGTGGTGGATTGGGTGGTCGAAGCAGCTAGGCCCGCTTGATCACCTTTGGCGGAGTAAAGCGGTTAAAATCGGTGTGCCCCTTCTTTAGCGGGCAGCGCCATTCAGCAGCGGTATGGGGGATGGATTGCTTCACGCCGAAGCAGGCGGAGTACGGGTATTAAAGATTTGCCGCCCGATCCCCCGCGAGGATCTCGGTCAGATAATCGGCGCGGTCAGCGGGGTTCGGTAATCCGGTCTTCATTGACAGGCGGGACGATCGGCCTGTCGGCAGGGTCTGATGGGGGTGCAGCCGGAACTGGCGAGGTCGCGACCGGCGGCGCAGGCGCGTCCGCCGGTATCGGCGTGGGCGGTGACACTTCTGGCAATACGCCGCTCGACGTATCGACGGGCATGGAAGGCGTTGTTGCTGCAGGCGGCTGGACGCTGGTCTTCGCCGGAGCGGACGTTCCCGCCGCTGGCGGCGTGCTGCCGATGCCGAAGCCGACGGTTTCGCAGCGTGGCGTCGTTTTTCTGACCCGGCCCTTCAGATGGTCGATCTCGGCCTGGCGACGCTCCAGATAGAAAGCGCGGGACGACGTATAGGGATCGGTGCTGTCGTCGTGCAGGCATTTCAGCGTTTCGTCGAACTCCGCGCGATGATCCAGCGCGCCCAGCGCACCCGCGGGTGCGGTGAATTCGGTGCTGGTGAAGGGCTTTCCGACCGCAACCGGCAAGAACAGGCGGTCGATCGTCCCGCCGATCAGGTCGCGGACCGTCGTCGGCCCGACGAGGGGCAGGAACAGGAACGGGCCGTTCTTCACCCCATGAAAGCCCAGCGTGTTGGCAAAACCGTTCGATCGGCGCGGCAGGCGGAAAGGTTTTCGCTTGGCGATGTCGATCAGCCCCGCCGCACCGACCGTGGAATTGATCGCGAACCGGCCCGCAGTCTCGGCCGCCTTGCCGACCTTGAACTGCAGCAGGAAGTTCACGAACACGATCGGTTCACGCAGGTTGTAGAGGAAATTGTGGATCCCGCTGCGGATCGGCGAGGGGATGGAGCGTTTGTAGGCGAGCGAGACCGGGCCGACGAAGGCCCTGTCGACCGCCTGCGTCGCGCCGAACGCCTTGGCGTTGACCGAGATCAGGGGATCGCCGGCGGCGTCCCGCTTTCCGACGACGACGACGTCGGTTTGGGAATCGGCCTTTGCAATGGGCGGCACGGGCAGATCGATGGGCTGAACCACCGGTGGCAGCGGGGTGGCCGGTTCGGGCGTCGCTTCCACCGGTGGAATCGTCGCGACCGGCGGCACCGGGTCGATCGTCACGGAAATAGGCGGCGGCGTAATAGTCGGCGGGGGCGACGCGCCGGTCTGGGCGAACGTCCCCGCCATGAGGATCGCGGTCGTCGTGGCGATCATATCTACGCGTTACCCACTTTGTCGTCCCGCTCCGCTCGACATCGATACGGTAACCCGGCCGGGCCGACATTCGATCGTTTCGCTCTTGTGGCAAATGGCGTGGTAAAGGCAAGCGACGACATCGGAACGCCGCTCTACCATATGCGAGTTGCCGATCCGTCAATGTCCGCGCGATCGCCTGTGCGCCGAATCGTGGTCATTTCGCTTCGACGACCGACGCGCTAGAGCGCGGGGCATGGACACCCAAGACCCGCTCGGCCCGCTCGATCCCAATTTCGCCGCCGCCTTCAAACGCGATGTACGGCGGCCGCCGTGCCAGCTTTATCTGATATCGCCGCTGGACGTGACCGGCGGGTTCGCCGACCGGTTGCGGCGCGCGCTGGAGGCGGGGCCGGTGGCGGCGTTCCAGTTCCGGGTTAAGGATGTCGATCAGCATCAGGCGGCGGCGCTGGCCGAGCCGTTGCAGCGGATATGCGCCGATGCGGACGTCGCGTTCATCGTCAACGACAGCGTCAGCCTGGCGAAGCGGCTGGGGGCGGACGGGGTGCATCTGGGGCAGGAGGATGGCGACGTTCGTGAAGCCCGCAGCGTGCTGGGGCCGTCGGTGCAGATCGGCGTGACGTGCCACGACAGCCGTCATCTGGCGATGGAAGCGGGCGAGGCGGGGGCGGATTATGTCGCGTTCGGCAGCTTCTATCCGACGACGACGAAGGAGGTGAAGCACACGCCCGAGCCGGTGATCCTGTCGTGGTGGGCGGCATTGTTCGAGATGCCGTCGGTCGCGATCGGCGGGATCACGCCCGCCAACGCCGCGCCGCTGGTGAAGGCGGGGGCGGACTTCATCGCGGTCAGCAACGCGGTGTGGGGCGGGGACGAGGCGGCGGCGGTGAAGGCGTTTCAGGAGGTGCTGGGATGATGGGCGGCGGGTGCGAATGTGGCGACGTGCGCTACCGGATCACCGCCGAACCGATGATGGTCAATTGCTGTCACTGCCGCGATTGCCAACGGATCACGGGTTCGGCCTTTGCGCTGAACGCGATGATCGAGACGGCGTGCGTCGAGGTCACGACCGGCGAGCCGGTGGTGCGCAGCCTGCAGCGTGAGGGATCGGGCGAAACGCGCGCGTGGCGTTGCGGCCGATGCGAGACGTTGCTGTGGGCGGACCATCCGATGCTGGGCGATGCGATCCGTTTCGTGCGGGCGGGGACGCTGGACGAGAACCAGCGGCTATCGCCCGACGCGCATTTCTTCGTTCGGAGCAAGCATCCGTGGGTGACGATTCCGGCGGGCGTTCCGGCGCACGATACGTTGCCGAACGATGGCGTGGGCGCGCGACTACCGCCCGAGCGTCAGGCGCGGCTTGAAATCGCGATGGCTCGTTCCGGGGTGGAAACAAAACCGCGCTGATCCGTTCGGCCTCATAGCGTATCAGTAAGGGGTCAGGTTCATGCGGAAATTCATTGTGGCGGCGCTTGGCGCGGGCTTGGCGCTATCGGCGGCGCAGGCGCAGAACCAGGCGGCTCCGGCGCAGGAGCCGGTGCAGGTCGATCGCAATATCCTGCACGTTCAGGTGATCCTCGACAAGCTGGGCTTCGGGCCGGGTGTGCTCGACGGGCGCGGCGGGCAGTCTTTGGTTGCCGCGCTGAAGGGGTTTCAGGAGAGCCGGGGTCTGCCGAAGACGGGGAAAGCGGATGCGGCGACGCTGAAGGCGCTGTACCCGTATCGTGCCGCGCGCCCGACGGTGACGCTGGCGCTGAGCAAGGCGGCGCTGGCGGGGCCGTTCCTCAATCCGACGCCAAAGGATTATGCCGATCAGGCCGCGTTGAAGGCGGTGCCATACCGCACGCCGATCGAGAAACTGGCGGAGATGTTCCATACCACGCCCGAGGTGCTGGTGGCGTTGAACGGGCCGGGGACGCGGCTGGCGGTGGGGCAGAAAATGGTGTTCCCCAACGCGCTGCCGTCGTCGCGCGACTATCCGGCGGATGTGAAGGACGATTTCCGCGCGACGCTGGCCAGCCTGAACGTCGATGCGCGCCAGCCGAAGGGCGCGAAGATCGTCGTCGACAAATCGGACGGCGTGCTGCGCGTGCTGGACGCGCAGGGCAAACTGGTCGCGCAATTCTCCGCGACGATGGGGTCGAACACCGATCCGCTGCCGCTGGGGAACTGGAAGGTGCTGGGCGTCGCGCCGAACCCCGATTGGCGGATGACGCCGAAGCTGTTGAAGGGTGTCAAGGACACCAAGGAAACGCAACTCATCCCGCCCGGGCCGAACAATCCGGTCGGCGTGGTTTGGATCGATCTGTCGAAGGATCATTACGGCATTCATGGCACCAGCGAGCCGAAGGAGATCGGGCGCGCGGAGAGCAACGGCTGCATCCGGCTGACCAATTGGGACGTGGCGCGGCTGAGCCTTATGGTGAAGGCGGGGACGCCCGCGTTGTTCCAGGCGTGAAGCCGTGACGAAGCTCGGCTGGACGATCCTGACGCTGATCGTTTTGTCGGTGCTGGCGTTCGGATCGATGCTGTCGTTCGGCCCCGGTAATGGACCGTCACCGGTCGCACGCATGAAGGCGCGGTTTGAGAAAGCGACGCCGAACGACCTAGGGCTGGTGATCCCGGTCGCGGGCGTGGCGCGCGCCTCGCTGGTCGATACATGGGGTGCGCCGCGCGGGGGTGGCACGCGGCATCACGAGGCGGTCGATATTATGGCGCCGGGCGGCGCGCCGGTTGTCGCGGCGGCGGCGGGAACGGTGGAGAAACTGTTCCAGAGCGACGCGGGGGGCATCACCGCCTACGTCCGCTCGCCGAGCCGCGGTTGGGTTTATTATTACGCCCATCTCAGCGGCTATGCGCCGGGGCTGGCGGAGGGAAAGCGGCTGGCGGCGGGTGATCCGGTCGGGTTCGTCGGCGATACCGGCAATGCGGGGCCGGGCAACACGCACCTTCATTTCGGGGTATCGCGAATGCGCGCAGGCGATGGCTGGTGGGGAGGGGAGCCGGTCAATCCCTACCCGCTGCTTGCCGGAAAAGCCTCTCCCCGCTAAGGCCCGCGCTTCACTCTTTCCCCCACGCTCTTTTCAACGTCACAGGCATTTCATGAAGATCAACGCGGTCGAGGTTCGTCCCGGCAACATCCTCGAATATGAAGGCGGCATCTGGCGCGCGGTCAAGATCCAGCACACCCAGCCCGGCAAGGGCGGCGCGTATATGCAGGTCGAGATGAAGAACCTGATCGACGGGCGAAAGAACAACGTCCGTTTCCGTTCGGCGGAAAGTCTTGAGCGCGTGCGGCTCGACACGGTCGATTTCCAGTTCCTGTTCCGTGAGGGCGATACGCTGACCTTCATGGACAAGCAGAATTACGAGCAGATCACGCTGGACGCCGATATCCTGGGCGATGCCGCGGCCTTCCTGCAGGACGGCATGGATGTGGTGATGGAATTGTGGGAGGAACGCCCGATCTCGGTGCAGCTGCCCGACACGATCGAGGCGCTGATCGTCGAGGCCGACGCGGTGGTGAAGGGGCAGACCGCCTCGTCCAGCTACAAGCCCGCGATCCTGGAAAACGGCGTGCGCGTGATGGTCCCGCCGCATATCGGCGCGGGGACGCGGATTGTCGTGGATGTGTATGAGCAGACGTACGTTCGTCGCGCGGACTGACCTGTCTCCCTCTCCCCGACGGGGATAGGGTGGCCGAGCGTAGCGAGGTCGGGAGAGGGGCAGTGCGCCACCGTCCGACTGCCCCTCTCCCCGACCCTCTCCCCGAAGGGGAGAGGGAGAAGGATTAGAAATGCCCAGCCATTCCGGCATCATGTCCGTCATCGAACGCGCCGCGCGCAAGGCTGCGCCGCGGTTGCGTCGTGACTTCAACGAAGTGCAGCATCTGCAGGTCAGCAAGAAAGGCCCGGCCGACTTCGTCACGCAGGCCGACCAGCGCGCCGAGCAGACGCTGTACGAGGAACTCAGCAAGGCGCGGCCCGACTGGGGTTTCCTGATGGAGGAGCGCGGCGAGATCGCGGGCGATCCGAACAAGCCGCGCTTCATCGTCGATCCGCTGGATGGGACGAGTAATTTCCTGCACGGCATTCCGCATTTCGCGATGTCGATCGCGGTTGAGGAAATGCTGCCGAACGGCAAGCGCGAGATCACGACGGCACTCGTCTATCAACCGCTGACCGACGAGAGCTTCTGGGCCGAAAAGGGCCGCGGGGCGTGGAATACCGATACGCGGCTGCGCGTGTCGGCGCGGCGCGATATGTCGGAAACGCTGATCGCGACGGGTATTCCGTTCATGGGGCACGGCGATTTCGTGCAGTGGAGCCGCATCTTCGGTGCGGTGGCGCCACAGGTGGCGGGCATCCGGCGGCTGGGGTCGGCTGCGCTTGATCTCGCGTGGGTCGCGGCGGGGCGGTTCGATGGCTATTGGGAAAGCGACCTGAAGCCGTGGGACGTGGCGGCCGGGATATTGCTGGTGAAGGAAGCTGGCGGTTTCGTCACCGATTTCCGCGGCGGCGATCGGGCGATGGAGCGGAACGAGTTCCTGGCGGCGAACGATGTGATTCATTCCAAGCTGCACAAGCTTGTGGCTGGGGCGCTCAGGTAAGCTAATTCCTCCCCGGAACGGGGAGGTGGCTCGCGACGCGAGACGGAGGGGCAGCCACACGCGACAGACTTGCTTGGCTGCCCCTCCACCATTCGCTGAAGAAGCGAATGGTCCCCCTCTCCGTGCCGGGGAGGAATTAGTGGGTTTTGCGATTCATTCTCACCGCCCCAACGCCTTGCCCCTCATATCCCACGCGCCTAAAGCGGCCCCGTTCCGTTCGCACTTGCGAGATACGCCTTGGTTGACCTGTCGCAATATCTGCCGATCCTGCTGTTTCTGGGCGTCGCGCTGGCGCTGTCGGGGACGTTCGTGTTCGCGCCGATGGTCGTGTCGCGGCTGACCGGCAGCCACAAGCCGACGGTCGAAAAGCTCAGCGAATATGAATGCGGTTTCCCCGCGTTCGAGGACAGCCGCAGTCAATTCGACGTGCGTTTCTATCTGGTCGCGATCCTGTTCATCATCTTCGACCTGGAGGCCGCATTCCTGTATCCCTGGGCGGTGACGGTGTTCGATCTCGGCTGGACCGCGTGGATCAGCATGATGATCTTCATCGCCGAACTCGCGCTCGGCCTCGTTTACGCCTGGAAGAAGGGAGCACTCGATTGGGAGTAGAACTTACGCCTGCACCGGGTGCGGCGATCCTGCCGCCCGATCAGGGTTTCTTCGACGGTCTGAACGGCGAGCTGAACGACAAGGGTTTCCTGGTCACCTCGACCGAGGATCTGTTCCAATGGGCGCGCACCGGCAGCCTGTGGTGGATGACGTTCGGGCTGGCGTGCTGCGCGGTCGAGATGATCCACGTCAACATGCCGCGCTATGATCTGGAGCGGTTCGGTGCCGCACCGCGCGCGAGCCCACGCCAGTCGGACGTGATGATCGTGGCGGGGACGCTCTGCAACAAGATGGCCCCCGCGCTGCGCCGCGTATATGATCAGATGAGCGAGCCGAAATACGTGATCTCGATGGGATCGTGCGCGAACGGCGGCGGGTACTATCATTATAGCTACAGCGTCGTGCGCGGGTGCGACCGGATCGTGCCGGTCGACATCTACGTCCCCGGCTGCCCGCCGACCGCGGAGGCGTTGTTGTACGGCATCATGCAGTTGCAGCGTAAGATCCGCCGGAGCGGGAGCATCGAACGGTGATTGTCTCCTATCTAAATCCTCCCCTGCAAGGGGAGGTGGCGCGCAGCGCCGGAGGGGTGTCGCGCTGTCGAGAGGGTGTCACCCCTCCGTCGCGCTGCGCGCGCCACCTCCCCTTGCAGGGGAGGATTTCATGAGGTCGCCCGCGCCCGCCTTCACCACCAACGACGGCATTATCGACGCGGCTGCGGCGGCGATCGGGTCGGCGCTCGTCCATTCCTGTGAACGGGCGGGGGAGATCGCGCTGCACGTCCACCGCGACGGGATCGTCGCGGCGCTGACTGCGCTCCGCGATACGCCGGGGCTGGAATATCAGCAGCTGATGGAGATCGCAGGCGTCGACTATCCCGATCGCGCGGAGCGGTTCGAGGTCGTCTATTGCCTGCTCAGCCTGACGCGCAACCACCGGTTGCACGTTCACGTATCGACCGACGAGGACAGCCCGGTTCCGTCGGTCACCGGGCTGTGGCCGGTCGCGGGATGGCTGGAGCGCGAGGTGTACGACATGTACGGCGTGCTGTTCACCGGCAACACCGACCTGCGCCGCATCCTGACCGATTACGGTTTCCGCGGGCATCCGCAGCGCAAGGATTTCCCGCTGACGGGCTTCGTCGAGCTGCGGTATTCGGAAGAAGCGAAGCGCGTGGTGTACGAGCCGGTGAAGCTGGCGCAGGATTTCCGCACGTTCGATTTCACGTCCCCGTGGGAGGGCGCGGAATACGTCCTGCCGGGTGACGAGAAGGCGGCGTTGCCTGAAGCGAAGGGCGCGCCGACGCCGCTGAAGGCGGATCAGATCATGAAGGCCGACGCGAAGGAAACGCCGGTGAAGCAGCCGGTCGAGGCGAAGACCTCCGACAGCACCGCGAAGACCGGCGCGGGCGAATCGCATCCCGGAAACGCGCCGCAGGGCAAGCCGCGCGATCCTGATGTGGTCAAGGGTGACGGATCGGAGAAGAGCGAGTGAGTATGCTGTATCTCTTCGCCCACTTGCACCTCCCCGGCGAACGCCGGGGTCCAGTTGCGACCGCTTTGTTGGCTGGAACGTCGCTCGGTGACCTCGGCCTTGGCAACTGGGCCCCGGCCTTCGCCGGGGTGGTGTGGGGAGTTGGGCATGATTGATACGCTCCACGACACGCTGGACCCCGCGGTGGCGAAGATTCTCCACCAGACCGACGATGCGCACGACACCGTCGGCGATGTCGCGATCCAGAATTACACGATCAATTTCGGCCCGCAGCATCCCGCGGCGCACGGCGTGCTGCGGCTGGTGATGGAGCTGGACGGGGAGATCATCGAACGGATCGATCCGCACGTCGGGCTGCTCCACCGCGGCACCGAAAAGTTGATCGAATACAAGACCTACGCGCAGGCGATCCCGTATTTCGACCGGCTCGATTATTGCTCGCCGCTCTGCATGGAGCACAGCTTCGTGCTGGCGATCGAGAAACTGCTCGATCTGGAGGTGCCGGTCCGGGCGCAATATTTGCGCGTGTTCTTCGCCGAGCTGACGCGCATCTCTAACCATATGCTGAACCTCGGGTCGCATGTCATGGACGTCGGCGCGATGACGCCGAACCTGTGGCTGTTCGAAATCCGCGAAGACTGCATGAACTTCTTCGAACGTGTCAGCGGCGCGCGGATGCATTCGAACTATTTCCGGCCCGGCGGGGTGCATCAGGATGCGCCGCTGAAGCTGCTGACCGACATCGGCGACTGGCTCGACACGCGGCTGCCCCGGCTGTTCGAGGATGCGATTTCGCTGGTCGCGGACAACCGCATCTTCAAGCAGCGCAACGTCGATATCGCGACGGTCAGCCGTGATGACGCGATCCGGTGGGGCTTTTCCGGCCCCATGATCCGGGCCGCGGGCATTCCGTGGGATCTGCGCAAGTCGCAGCCGTATGACGTTTATGCGAAGATGGATTTCGACGTGCCGGTCGGCACGCGCGGCGACTGCTATGACCGCTTCATGGTGCGCGTCGAGGAGGTCCGCCAGTCGGCGCGGATCATGAAGCAGTGCCTGCGCGATATGCCCGAGGGGCCGATCGCATCGCTCGATCGCAAGGTCGTGCCGCCCAAGCGCGCCGAGATGAAGCAGTCGATGGAGGCGCTGATTCATCACTTCAAGCTGTATACCGAAGGCTATCATGTCCCCGCGGGCGAAGTGTATGTCGCGACCGAAAGTCCGAAGGGCGAGTTCGGGGTGTATCTGGTGTCGGACGGGTCGAACAAGCCGTACCGCTGCAAGATCAGGCCGACCGCGTTTTCGCATTTACAGGCGATGGATTTCATGAGCCGCGGGCATATGCTGGCGGACACGACGGCTATTCTTGGCGCGATGGATATCGTGTTCGGGGAGTGTGACCGGTGAGTGTACTCGGTTCGCTCGTTGGTTTTGTCGATCGTGACGTGGCGCGTTGGTCAGGTACGCCGCTCGCAACTTGGGGTATCGGTGTCGCTCCGTTGTTGATTTGGGCGTTAGCAATCGGCGTGCCGGCCGATGCAGAGCCCATGCACCTTTGGTTGATGATTGGGTTTGCCGGATTTTGGCTTGCGCTCGGAACGTGGCGAATGGCGCTTCACGGATGGCGAGAGTTCTGGCGTATCAGAGCATTGGGCGCTGCCGAGGCACTGGAAAAGAAGAATGGCTGACGCAATCCAAATTCCTGACGAAGCCGAAACCCGCGCCCGCTGGGGCGGATTTGCGTGGTCCGAGGACAGCCAGCGCAAGGCGAACGAGATCCTCGCGCGCTATCCGAAGGGCCGCGAGCAGTCGGCGTCGATCCCGTTCCTCGATCTGGCGCAGCGGCAGGTCGGGGCGGAGACGAATACGCAAGGGTGGCTGCCCGTGCCGGTGATCGAGTTCGTCGCGCGCGCGATCGGCGTGCCGTACATGCGCGTGTACGAGGTCGCGACCTTCTACACGATGTTCAATCTGGCCCCGGTCGGGCGCTATCACGTGCAGGTGTGCGGGACGACGCCGTGCATGCTGCGCGGGTCGGACGACGTGCTGTCGGCGTGCAAGAACCGCGGGCTGGTGAAGGGCGGAACGACCCCCGACGGCCTGTTCACGCTGACCGAGGTCGAATGCCTGGGCGCGTGCGCCAATGCGCCGATGGTGCAGATCAACGATGATAATTACGAAGACCTGGACTATGACCGGACGGTCGCGGTGCTGGAGGCGCTGGCCAACGGCGAGCGGCCCGAGCCGGGATCGACGATCGGCAGGCGGGTGAGTTGTCCGGAGGGTGGGCCGACGAGCCTGCGCGAGATGGTCGACGCGAACCATGATTACCGGGATCAGTGGTAATGCTAGCCGACAAGGACCGCATCTTCACCAACGTGTACGGGTTCCAGCCGTGGAACCTGGACGCCGCGCGCAAGCGGGGGGACTGGGACGATACGAAGGCGCTGATGCTGCGCGGGCAGGATGCGATCATCGATTGCATCAAGGCCAGCGGCCTGCGCGGGCGTGGCGGGGCGGGGTTTCCGACCGGCACGAAATGGTCGTTCATGCCCAAGGAGCCGAAGCCCGACCGGCCGAACTTCCTGGTCATCAACGCCGATGAATCCGAGCCCGGTTCGTGCAAGGACCGCGAGATCATCCGTCACGATCCGCACAAGCTGATCGAGGGCGCGCTGATCGCGGGGTTCGCGATGCGCGCGCGCGCCGCGTACATCTACATCCGCGGCGAATATATCCGTGAGGCCGAAGTGCTGTTCGCGGCGATCGCCGAGGCGTACGACGCCGGGCTGATCGGCAAGAATGCCTGCGGTTCGGGCTATGACTTCGACGTGTTCTGCCACCGCGGCGCTGGCGCGTACATCTGCGGCGAAGAAACCGCGATGCTCGAATCGCTCGAGGGCAAGAAGGGCCAGCCGCGGCTGAAGCCGCCGTTTCCGGCCGGGGCGGGGCTGTACGGCTGCCCGACGACGGTCAACAACGTCGAATCGATCGCGGTCGCGCCGACGATCCTGCGCCGCGGCGAGGACTGGTTCGCCAGCTTCGGCGCGGAGAACAACCGCGGCACGAAGCTGTTCCAGATCAGTGGCCATGTGAACAAACCCTGCGTGGTCGAGGAAGCGATGAGCATCCCGTTCCGCCAGCTGATCGACGAACATTGCGGCGGCATCCGCGGCGGGTGGGACAATCTGCTCGCGGTGATCCCCGGCGGATCGTCGGTGCCGCTGGTGCCCGCGAAGGACATCATGGACGCGCCGATGGATTTCGACGGGCTGAAGGCGGTCGGATCGGGCCTGGGCACCGCGGCGATCATCGTCATGGACAAATCGACCGACATCGTCCGCGCGATCAGCCGCATCTCGTACTTCTACAAGCACGAAAGCTGCGGCCAGTGCACCCCGTGCCGCGAGGGCACCGGATGGATGTGGCGCGTGATGGAGCGCCTGCGCACCGGCGACGCCGAGATCGGTGAGATCGATATGCTGCAGCAGGTGACGAAGCAGGTCGAGGGCCATTCGATCTGCGCGCTGGGCGACGCCGCGGCGTGGCCGATCCAAGGTTTGATCAAGCATTTCCGGCCCGAGCTGGAGCGGCGGATCACCGAGCGTGGCGGTGACCTTGCGCCGATGCAGGAGGCGGCGGAGTGAAATCCGCGGCGTTGGGTGATAACACTATCGGAAGTTCGGTCGGAATAATCGTGAAGGAGGGTGCAATGACTGTTGTGACGTTCCGTTCCCTGGCGGCGATCGCCGTCGCGATGACCGCATTGCCCGCCGCCGCGCAGATGCAAACCGAAATTCCCAAGGCGGTGGGGACGATGAGCCAGGCGCAGCAGGCGCGCCGCGCGCTGGCCACGGGTGCGCAGTGCCTGTTGCGGGAAAAGCCGAGCAACGTCCGCAGCTTCCTGAGGATGGATCCCGACAGCCGCGATGCGGCGCGGACCGCGACCTATCTGAACCGTGGCGACTGCGTCGACGGGTCGACCGGTTCGATCTCGATGCAATTCAGCGCGGCGGCGCTTCGCGGCGCGTTGTTCAAGGCGTCGTACATCAATGACTATGCAGACGCCGCGCCGCCGCTGACAAACACGCCGGTGGCTGTTCAGGGCGATGTGTCGGCGGGGCAAGATAATCCCGTGAAGCAACGCCGATTCACTGAATGTGTCATACGGCGCGATCCAGCGGCCGCACGGGCGGTGGTGTTGGCCGATACTGAAAGCGCGGCGGAACAGGCTGCGCTGATCGCGTTGCAGCCGGCGTTCGAGGCGTGCCTGTCCGAAAAAAGCGGCGACATGACCAAATCGATGTTCGCCGGGGTGCTCGCGGAAACGCTGTACCAGATGGCAGGTCCGACCGGTGGTTGAGCGGTAACCGGACCCACGACGCTTGCGCGCGGCGGCAAGCCGGGGCAAGCGCCGCGCGTCAACTGAACGAAACGCCGCGGGGGCCGCGGCGATGATGGAAAGCGACGACGCGCACGCGGGTCGTCAGGGAAGAATTGATGCCCTTAGTCAAGGTCGACGGCGTAGAGATCGAAGTCCCGCAGGGCGCGACCGTGCTGCAGGCGTGCGAGCTGGCGGGGAAGGAAATCCCGCGCTTTTGCTATCACGAACGGCTGAGCATCGCAGGCAATTGCCGGATGTGTCTGGTCGAGGTGAAGCCGGGTCCGCCGAAGCCCCAGGCGTCGTGCGCGCTGCCCGCCGCGGACAAGCAGGAGATCTTCACCAACACGCCGATGGTGAAGCACGCGCGCGAAGGGATGATGGAGTTCTTGCTCATCAACCACCCGCTCGATTGCCCGATCTGTGACCAGGGCGGCGAATGCGATCTGCAGGACCAGTCGATCGCCTACGGCCGCGGGCACACGCGTTACCTCGAGAACAAGCGCGCGGTGACCGAGAAATATATGGGGCCGATCGTGAAGACGGTGATGACGCGGTGCATCCAATGCACGCGCTGCATCCGCTTCGCCGAGGAGGTCGCGGGGGTCGAGGAGATCGGTGCGATCTATCGCGGCGAGAACATGCAGATCACGTCGTACCTCGAAGAGGCGGTGACGAGCGAATTGTCGGGCAACGTCGTCGATCTGTGCCCGGTCGGTGCGCTGACCTCGAAGCCCTATGCGTTCGAGGCGCGGCCGTGGGAGCTGAAGAAGACGCTGACGATAGACGTCATGGACGCGGTCGGCACCAACATCCGGCTCGACAGCCGCGGGCGGCAGGTGCTGCGCTGCGTGCCGCGCGTGAACGACGACGTGAACGAGGAATGGGCGACCGACAAGACGCGCCACGCGGTCGACGGGCTGGTGCGGCGGCGGCTCGACCGGCCGTTCGTGCGGCGTGACGGGCGGTTGGTCGAGGCGACGTGGGACGAGGCGTTCGCGGCGATTGCGGCGGTGGACGCAGGGTCGAGCGCTGCGGCGGTCGCGGGCGATCTGGTCGATTGCGAGACGATGTATGCGGCCAAGGCGTTGCTGGCGTCGCTCGGCTCCGATCTGCTCGAAGGGCGGCAGACCGGGATGGACTACGATACGTCCAGCCTGGCCGCGGTGAATTTCAACACGACGATCGCTGGCGTCGAGGAAGCGGACGCGATCCTGCTGGTCGGCACCAATCTGCGCTGGGAAGCGTCGCTGGTGAACACGCGGGTGCGCAAAGCGATCAAGAAGGGCGCGAAGGTCTTCGCGATCGGGCCGGAGACCGAGCTGACCTACAAGGTCGAATGGCTCGGCGACGATCTGGCGTTGTTGAACGATTTGCCCGAGGCGGTGGCTGAAGTGTTCGGCAAGGCCGAGCGGCCGGTGATGATCGTCGGCGGCGCGGCGTTGAAGGGCGGGCAGGGGGCGACGCTGGCGCTCGCCAAGACGCTGAACGTCGTTCGTGAGGGCTGGAACGGTTACAACGTCGTGCATTTCTCGGCCGCGCGGATGGGTGGGCTGATGCTCGGCTATGCGCAGAAGGCGGGAATTTCGGCGCTGCATGATGCGAAGCTGACGTTCTTCCTGGGCGCAGACGAGGCGGATTTCGGCAAGTTTGCGGGCTTCAAGGTCTATGTCGGGCATCACGGCGACAAGGGCGCAGCGGCGGCGGATGTCGTGCTGCCGGGCGCGAGCTATGCCGAGAAATCGGGGACGTGGGTCAATCTGGAGGGTCGCGTCCAGCGTGGCGAACGCGCGGTATTCCCGCCGGGCGATGCGCGCGAGGACTGGACGATCTTCCGTGCCTTGTCGGAACGGATGGAAAAGACGTTGCCTTTCGACACGATCGAACAATTGCGTAGCGCGATGGCGGCGGAGCAGCCGTTGCTGGCCGAGCCGGGGTTGAAGACGTTCGACTGGTCGCCGCCATCGCTCGATGCGAAGGCGGAGGGGGTGCTGGCAGGGTATCCGATCCAGGACTTCTACCTGACAAATGCCATCTGCCGCGCCAGCCCGACGATGCAGCGTTGTTCGGCGGAACTGCTGCACGGCGAGGAATTCGCGGAGGCAGCAGAGTGATGGCATACCTTAAATCCTGCCCTGCAAGGGGAGGTGGCGCGCAGCGTCGGAGGGGTATCACCTTCTCGATGGCGCAACACCCCTCCGTCAGCGCTTCGCGCTGCCACCTCCCCTTGCAGGGGAGGATTTGCTGGTGACCGCGTTCTTCACCTCTTACGGCATGAACTACGGCTGGGCATGGTTCCTCGCTACGATCATCGGTATCCTGGTCATCGCGCTGCCGCTGATGTTGGCGGTGGCGATGATCATTTATGCCGACCGGAAGATCTGGGCGGCGATGGCGCTGCGGCGGGGGCCGAACGTCGTCGGGCCGTTCGGGCTGCTGCAGTCGTTCGCCGACGGGTTGAAGGTGTTCCTGCAGGAAACGATCATCCCGACCGCGGCGAACCGCGGGTTGTTCCTGCTCGCGCCGATCATCACCTTCACCGTCGCGCTGATCGTGTGGGCGGTGGTGCCGTTCCAACCTGAGGTCGTACTCGCCAACATCAACGTCGGGCTGCTGTACGTGCTCGCGGCGTCGTCATTGGGCGTGTACGGGATCATCCTGGCGGGCTGGTCGTCGAACTCGAAATATCCGTTCTTCTCCGCGATCCGCGCCGCGGCGCAGATGGTCAGTTACGAGGTCGCGATCGGCTTCATCCTGATCTCGGTTGTGCTGTGGGCGGGCAGCTTCAACATGACCGCGATCGTCGAGGCGCAGCGCAGCGTGCTGAACAGCGGCATCAACGGCTTCTTCCTGAACCCGTTGCTGTTCCCGATGGCGATCATGTTCCTGATCTCGAGCCTCGCCGAAACGCAGCGCGCGCCGTTCGACCTGACCGAGGCTGAGAGCGAACTGGTCGCGGGGTATCAGACCGAATATTCGTCCATGTCGTTCGCGCTCTACTGGCTCGGCGAATATGCCAACGTCATCCTGATGTGCACGCTGAACGCGACGTTGTTCTGGGGCGGATATTTGCCCCCGATCGACTGGGCGCCGCTGTACATGGTGCCGGGCATCCTGTGGCTGTTCGCGAAGATCCTGTTCTTCTTCTTCGTGTTCAGCTGGATCAAGGCGACGGTGCCGCGGTACCGCTACGATCAGCTGATGCGGCTGGGCTGGAAGGTGTTCCTGCCAGTGTCGCTGTTCTGGGTGTTCCTCGTTTCCGGCGTGCTCATGTGGCAGCGGGTGGGATTCTAAGCATGAGTATCGCTTCGACAATCAAGGCGTTCACGCTCTGGGAGTTCGTGAAGGCGCACGCGCTGACGCTGAAGTATTTCTTCAAGGCGAAGGCGACGATCAACTATCCGTTCGAGAAGAACCCGATCTCGCCCCGTTTCCGCGGTGAACACGCGTTGCGGCGGTATCCGAACGGCGAGGAGCGGTGCATCGCGTGCAAATTGTGCGAGGCGATCTGCCCTGCACAGGCGATCACGATCGAGGCCGAGCCGCGTGACGACGGCAGCCGCCGCACGACGCGCTACGACATCGACATGACCAAGTGCATCTATTGCGGGCTGTGCGCGGAGGCGTGCCCGGTCGATGCGATCGTCGAGGGGCCGAATTTCGAATTCGCGACAGAGACGCGCGAGGAACTGATCTACGACAAGGCGAAGCTGCTCGACAACGGCGACCGCTGGGAACGCGCGATCGCGGCGAACCTTGCCGCCGATGCGGCATACCGGTAGGCGCGCCGACATGATTCAGGCGATCGCCTTTTACCTCTTCGCGTTCACTGTGATCGTGTCCGGCGCGATGACGATTTCGTCGCGCAATCCGGTGCATTCGGTGCTGTGGCTGATCCTGGCGTTCTTCAACGCCGCAGGGCTGATGGTGCTGGTCGGCGCGGAGTTCATCGCGATGCTGCTGGTCATCGTCTATGTTGGCGCGGTTGCGGTATTGTTCCTGTTCGTCGTGATGATGCTCGACGTCGATTTCGCCGAATTGCGCGCCGGGTTCGTGCGCTATGCGTGGATCGGGCTGGCGCTGGCGGTGGCGCTCGTCGCCGAGATATTCATTGCGGTCGGCGCGTGGAGTGCGGGTGGGGTCGACCTGGCACGACGCGCTGCCCCGATGCGCGACGAGGTGCCGAACATCGAGGCGATCGGGCAATTGCTCTACACGCGCTATCTGTTCGTGTTCGAGGGTGCGGGGCTGGTCCTGCTGGTCGCCATGATCGGCGCGATCGTGCTGACGCATCGCGAACGGACCGGCGTGCTGAAACAGAATATCGCGCGCCAGATCGCGCGCCGTCCGCAAGATGCGACCCGCAATGTGCGGCCTGAAATCGGTGCGGGGGTGCAGTTGTGAACGCGTCGATCGGGCTGATTCACTATCTGGTCGTTGCGGCGATCCTGTTCACGATGGGGGTGCTGGGCATCTTCCTGAACCGCAAGAACATCATCGTCATCCTCATGGCGATCGAGTTGATCCTGCTGGCGGTGAACATCAATCTGGTCGCGTTCTCGGCCGCGCTGAACGATCTGGTCGGGCAGGTCTTCGCGATGTTCGTGCTGACCGTCGCGGCGGGGGAGGCGGCGATCGGCCTCGCCATCCTGGTCATCTATTTCCGCGGTCGGGGGACGATTTCGGTCGACGATCCCAGCCGGATGAAGGGGTAATCCGTTGATCCTTTTCATCGTCTTCCTGCCGCTTCTGGCGGCGATCGTCGCTGGGCTTGGCAATCGCGCGATTGGCAACGTGCCTGCGAAGGTCATTACGACCGGCGCGCTGTTCGCGTCGTGCCTGTTGTCATGGCCGGTATTCATCGGCTTCCTGAGCGGCACGAACGCGCCGAGCGTCACGCCGGTGCTGCATTTTATCAGCTCAGGGTCATTCGACGTGTCGTGGGCGCTGAAGGTCGATGCGCTGACCGCGGTCATGCTGGTCGTCATCACCAGCGTCTCCGCGCTCGTCCACCTCTATAGCTGGGGCTATATGGAGGAAGACCCGGATCAGCCGCGGTTCTTCGCCTATCTCTCGCTGTTCACCTTCGCGATGCTGATGCTGGTGACGGCGGACAATCTGATCCAGATGTTCTTCGGCTGGGAAGGCGTCGGCCTCGCCAGTTATCTGCTGATCGGCTTCTGGTTCAGGAAACCAAGCGCCAACGCCGCGGCGATCAAGGCGTTCGTGGTGAACCGCGTCGGCGATCTCGGCTTCATGCTCGGCATCTTCGGCACCTATCTGGTGTTCGACACCGTCTCGATCCCCGAGATCCTCGCCGCCGCACCCGGCATGGCGGGCAGCACGATCGGCTTCCTCGGCTATCGTTTCGACACTATGACCGTGCTGTGCCTGCTGCTGTTCGTCGGCGCGATGGGCAAATCGGCGCAATTGGGGCTGCACACCTGGCTGCCCGATGCGATGGAGGGGCCGACGCCGGTGTCGGCTTTGATCCACGCCGCGACGATGGTCACCGCGGGCGTGTTCATGGTGTGCCGCCTGTCGCCGATGTTCGAGACGTCGCCGACTGCGCTGGCGGTGGTGACCGGCGTCGGGGCGGCGACCTGCCTGTTCGCGGCGACCGTCGGCACGACGCAGACCGACATCAAGCGTGTCATCGCTTATTCGACCTGCTCGCAGCTCGGCTATATGTTCTTCGCGGCGGGCGTCGGCGCATACGGCGCGGCGATGTTCCATCTGTTCACGCACGCATTCTTCAAGGCGTTGCTGTTCCTGGGTGCAGGATCGGTGATCCACGCGATGCACCACGAACAGGATATGCGGTTCTACGGTGGCCTGCGGAAGGAAATCCCGATCACTTTCTGGGCGATGCTGCTCGGCACGCTGGCGATCACCGGGGTCGGCATCTATGGTGTCGGCGGGTTTGCGGGCTATCATTCGAAGGATGCGATCCTCGAGGTGAGCTGGGCCGCGGGTCAGCCGGGGGCGTTCTGGGTCGGGACGTTCGCGGCGCTGCTGACGAGTTTCTATTCGTGGCGGCTGATGTTCCTGACCTTCTGGGGCAAGCCGCGCTGGGCGGCGAGCGAGCATATCCAGCACGCGCTTCACGACGCGCACGGGCACGACGATCATGGCCATGATAGTAGTGGGGAGGCGCATCACGGCGACGTGGCGCATGAGGATGCGAGCCACGCGCCGAATGCGCACGCGGCGGGCGCGGCGGAGACGCCTGCGGGGACAGGCGGCTATCATCCGCACGAGAGCCCGTGGTCGATGCTGGTGCCGCTGATCCTGCTGTCGGTTGGCGCGGTCGCGGCGGGCTTCGTGTTCCATCACTGGTTCATCGAGCCCGAGGCGGGCGAAGGCTTCTGGCGCGGGTCGATCGCGTTCCGCGAGGAATTGATGCATCACATGCATGAGGTGCCGTTGCTGGTGAAGCTGGCTGCGACGATCGCGATGGTGATCGGGTTCGCGATCGCGTGGATGGCGTATATCCGCTCGACCAATATCCCGGCGAAGTTCACCGCGACGTTCGACGTGCTGTACGATTTCGTGCATCACAAATGGTATTTCGACGAGCTGTACCATCTGCTGTTCGTCCGTCCCGCCTTCGCGATCGGACGTCTGCTCTGGCACAAGGGTGACGAGAGGACGATCGACCGGTTCGGGCCGAACGGCTCGGCGTGGCTGGTGCAGATGGGCAGCCGCGCGGCGGGCAAGCTCCAGACCGGATATGTCTATACCTATGCCTTCGTCATGCTGATCGGACTGACCGCCGCGGTAACCTGGGTGATCGCGTCGTGAGTTTCCCGATCCTTTCCGTCATGCTCGCGGTACCCGCGATTGCCGCGGTCGCGTGCCTATTCCTGTCTGCGCCCTCCGCACGCTGGCTGGCGCTGGCGGCGACGCTGGTCGACCTCGCGCTCGGCGTGATCCTGTGGACCAGCTACGACATCGGCGGCGCGCAGTGGCAGTTCGTCGAATATGCGCCGCTGTTCGGGCGGTTCGGCTGGGCGCTGGGCATCGACGGGTTTGCGCTGCTGCTCATCATGCTCAGCGTGTTCCTGATGCCGATCTGCATCGGCGCATCGTGGGCCGCGATCGAAAAGCGCGTGCCCGAATATATGGCCGCGTTCCTGCTGACCGAGGTGCTGATGATCGGCACCTTTGCGGCGCAGGATCTGTTCCTGTTCTACATCTTCTTCGAAGCCGGGCTGATCCCGATGTATCTGATCATCGGCATCTGGGGCGGGCAGAACCGGATCTACGCGAGCTACAAGTTCTTCCTCTACACCCTGCTCGGCTCGCTGCTGATGTTTATCGCGATGCTCTACATGAGCATCGAAGCGGGCACGACGAGCATCCCCGCGCTGATGGCGTATGATTTCCCGGCCAGCGTGCAGACATGGCTGTGGCTGGCGTTCTTCGCGTCGTTCGCGGTGAAGATGCCGATGTGGCCGGTCCACACCTGGCTGCCGGACGCGCACGTGCAGGCCCCGACCGCCGGGTCGGTGATCCTGGCGGGGGTGTTGCTGAAGCTGGGCGGCTACGGCTTCCTGCGTTTCAGCCTGCCGATGTTTCCCGAGGCGTCGGCGCAGTTCGTGTGGCTGGTGTTTGGCCTGTCGGCGGTGGCGGTGATCTACACCAGTCTGGTCGCGCTGGTGCAATCGGACATGAAGAAGCTGATCGCTTATTCGTCGGTCGCGCACATGGCGATCGTGACGATCGGGCTGTTCGCGTTCAACCAGCAGGGCATCGAAGGCGCGATGCTGGTGATGCTCGGCCACGGGCTCGTGTCGGGCGCGTTGTTCCTGTGCGTCGGCGTGATCTACGACCGGTTGCATACCCGTGAGATCAGCCGTTACGGCGGGCTGGCGATCAACATGCCGCGCTACGCGTTACTCTTCATGTTGTTCACGATGGCTTCGGTCGGCTTGCCGGGGACGAGCAATTTCCCCGGCGAGATCCTGGCGCTGATGGGCACGTATCAGGTCTCGACCACGATCACCTTGCTGTGCACGACCGGCATCATCCTGGGTGCGGCATATATGCTGTACCTCTATCGCCGCGTCGTATTCGGCGAGATCAAATCGGAGGACGTGCGTGCGATGACCGATCTGTCGCGGCGTGAAGTCTGGCTGCTCGCGCCGATCGCGGCGGTGGTGCTGTGGATGGGCGTCTATCCCGAAAGCTTCCTCGCGCCGATGCGCAAGGATACGCAGACGCTGCTGGCGCGGATCGGTCGCGCGAAGCCTGCGGGGGATTCCTTGCCGACCGCCGGAAGCGGGGTCGTCCCCGCCGCGCCCGCTGAAACCGCGCATGGGGGCGCGCACTAATGGATTACGCAGCGCAGATCGCGATGACCCTGCCAGAGGTTGTGCTGACACTCGGCGCACTGGCGTTGATGCTGGTCGCTGCCTGGGGCGGAACCGCGTCGACGAAGGCGGTGTCGTGGACCGCGGTCGCAGTGCTGCTCGGCGCGTGCCTGTCGCTGATCGGCCCGGCCTCGACCGGCGGCGACGCGTTCGACGGCCTGTACCGCGCCGACGCCTTCGCCGGGTTCGCCAAGGTGCTGATCTACATCGCGTCCGCGGTGGCGATCGTGATGGCGCCGGGGTTCTTCAAACGCACCGCGGGCGACGACCTGCGGCCCGAATATCCGGTGCTGATCCTGCTGTCGGCGTGCGGCATGGGGATCATGGTGTCGGCGGCGGATATGCTGACGCTGTATGTCGGGCTCGAGTTGCAGAGCCTTGCCGCCTACGTGCTGGCCAGCTTCATGCGGCGCGATTCGCGCTCGGCCGAGGCGGGGTTGAAGTATTTCGTGCTGGGCGCGCTGGCGAGCGGCATCCTGCTGTACGGCATCAGCCTGGTGTATGGGTTCACCGGCTCTACGTTGTTCAACGAAATCGCCGGGGCATATGCCGCCGCGCCGATGACAGGTGATGCGAAGTCGCTCGGCCTGCTGTTCGGGCTGGTGTTCGTGTTCGCAGGAATCGCGTTCAAGATCAGCGCGGTGCCGTTCCATATGTGGACGCCCGACGTCTACGAAGGCGCGCCGACCCCGGTCACCGCGTTCTTCGCCTCGGCCCCGAAGGTCGCGGCGATGGGTCTCGCCGTGCGCGTGGCGGTCGAGGCGATGGGACCGGCCGACGATCAGTGGCGGCAGATCGTGATCTTCGCCGCACTCGCCTCGATCGTGCTCGGCGCGGTCGCGGCGATCGGGCAGTCGAACATCAAGCGCCTGCTGGCCTATTCCAGCATCAACAATGTCGGCTTCGCGCTGATCGGCCTCGCCGCTGGCACGCCCGAGGGCGTCGCGGCGGTGATGACGTATATGGCGATCTATGTCGCGATGACGCTCGGGTCGTTCCTGGTCGTGCTCCAGATGCGCGGCGAGGACGGTCAGCCGGTCGAGACGATCGAGAGCCTGTCGGGTCTGTCGCGGTCGCGGCCGGGGCTGGCGGCGGCGCTGGCCATCTTCATGTTCTCGCTCGCGGGCATCCCGCCGCTGTTCGGCTTCTACGCCAAGTTCGCGGTATTCTACGCCGCGGTCGAGGCGGGGCTGTTCCCGCTGGCGGTGATCGGCATCGCGGCGTCGGTGATCGGGGCCTATTACTACCTGCGCATCGTGAAGACGATGTACTTCGACGAACCCGCCGCGGCGTTCGCACCGACCGACAAGGTCGAAGGCGGGCTGATCGCGGTGGCGGCGGTGCTGGTGTCGCCGCTCGGTTATCTGGCGATCCCCGCGCTGGCGCTGTGGACCAACGCGGCGGCGGCGTCGCTGTTCTGACCGTGATCCGGACCGTCGCGGAGACGGGGTCGACCAACGCCGATCTCCTGCTGCTGGCGCGCAGCGGGGCCGACGACGGCCTGTGGCTGCGCGCCGAGCGGCAAACCGCGGGGCGCGGGCGGCAGGGCAGGGCGTGGGATTCACCGGAAGGAAATTTGTACGCCAGCACGTTGGTGCGGTTACGGCCGGGCGATCCGCCACCGGCGACACTGGCGCTGGTCGCGGCGGTGACGCTGGAGGAGGTGGTTCGCCTGCTCCTGCCGACACCCCGCGGGCTGGTGCTGAAATGGCCGAACGACCTGTTGCTCGATGGCGCGAAGCTGTCCGGCATCCTGCTCGAACGCGCCGACGATGCGATCGTGATCGGGTTCGGGGTCAACATCGCGCATCATCCCGATCTGCCCGATCGCGTCACGACCAGCTTGGCCGAACAGGGCGTTGCGGTGACGCCTGCCGAGTTCGTCACGCGGCTGGCGGAGATGTTCGCCGCGTGGCTGCACCATTGGCGGCACGACGGCCTGTCCCCGATCGTCGCGCGCTGGACCGAGCGCGCGCATCCGCCGGGCACCCCGCTGATCGCGCGATTGCCCGATGGCGAAGCGGTCGAGGGGACGTTCGACACGCTCGCCGCCGACGGGGCGCTGGTGCTGCGCTTGGCGGACGGCGGCGTCCGTGTCATTCACGCCGCCGACGTGTTTCTGGTCTGAAAGGTCCGCTTATGCTGCTCGCGATCGATGCCGGAAACACGAATGTCGTCTTCGCGCTGGTGGCCAATGAGAATGGGGGCCGCGAGATCAAGGCGCGGTGGCGCATCGCGACCGATCCGCGCCGCACCGCGGACGAATATGCGGTGTGGCTCAGCCAGCTGCTGAGCCTGGAGGGCTATGACCGTAGCCAGGTCGACGGGGTCATCGTATCCACCGTCGTCCCGCGCGCGCAGCACAATCTGGAGGTGCTGGCGTCGAAATATTTCAAGACCGACGCGCTGATCGCGGGCAAGCCGCCGGTGGAATGGGGCGTCGCGATCGACGTCGACGAACCCGCGTCGCTGGGCGCGGACCGCGCGGTCAACACGATCGCGGCGCACGCGCTACACGACGGCGACCTGATCGTGATCGATTTCGGCACCGCGACGACGTTCGACCTGTCCGACTATAACGGCGCGTACAAGGGCGGGATCATCGCGCCGGGAATCAACCTGTCGCTCGACGCGCTGGTTGCCGCCGCGGCGAAACTGCCACGGATCGCGATCGAGGCGCCCGCAAGCCTGTCGGTGATCGGCCGCAACACGGTCGATCAAATGAACATCGGCATCTATTGGGGCTATATCGGGATGATCGAAGGGCTGGTCGGCCGGATGAAGGCCGAGGTCGGACGCCCCGTCAAAGTCATCGCAACCGGCGGACTCGCCACGCTTTTCGAACAACATACCAACGTATTCGATACGATCGAACCCGATCTGACGATCCAGGGACTGGCGATCATGTGGGAACGCGCCCATATCACGCCGTAAGTATCGCCCGCCGCGCGCGGCGCGTCCCAGATAAATGAAGCGCCGCATGATGCGGCATGGGCCTCGGCATACGCCGCGGCGACGAAGCTAGGAATATAATGACTCCCAAGAACGAACTACTTTTCTGCGCCCTTGGCGGCTCGGGCGAGATCGGCATGAACGTCAACCTCTACGGCACCCAGGGAAAGTGGGTGATGGTGGACATGGGCGTGACCTTTGCCGACCACGCCTATCCGGGCATCGATCTGGTGCTGCCCGACCTGGCCTTCATCGAGGAACGCCGCGACGATCTGGTCGGGATCGTCATCACGCACGGGCATGAGGATCATATCGGCGCGCTGCCGTATCTGGCCGAAGACCTTGGCGTGCCGCTGTACTGCACGCCGTTCACCGCCGGGCTGATCCGGGGGAAGCTGGACGAAGAGCGTATCGCCGATCGCGTCCAGATCAAGGTCATGAAGCCGCGCGCGCCGTTCAAGGTGGGGCCATTCGGGTTCGAATTCGTGCCGATGGCGCATTCGATCCCCGAAGCGAACGCGCTGATCATCGACACGCCGCATGGCCGCGTGTTTCACACCGGCGACTGGAAGCTCGACTCCGCGCCGGTCATCGGTTCGCCCGCGACCGGCGAGCAATTGGCGGCGATCGGCGAGAAGGGGATCGATTTCCTCGTCTGCGATTCGACCAACACGTTCAACGCCGAGGCGTCCGGCTCCGAGGCCGAGGTCCGGCTTGGCCTGTCGCAGACCGTCGCCAAGGCCAAGGGCCGCGTGCTGGTGACGACGTTCGCGTCGAATGCGGCGCGGCTGCACACATTGGGCGAGGTCGCGAAAGAAACGGGGCGCAAGCTGTGCGTCGCGGGGCGGTCGCTCGACCGGATCATCCGCGTGGCGCAGGCGACCGGCTATCTGAAGGGTCTGCCCGACACGATCGATGCGGAAACCGCGATGCGGCTGCCGCGCGACAAGGTGCTGATCGTGGCGACCGGCGGGCAGGGCGAGGCGCGTGCGGCGCTGTCGCGCGTTGCCGAGGGATCGCATCCGATCAAGCTGGACGCGGGCGACACCGTGATCTTCTCGTCCAAGCAGATTCCGGGCAACGAAGTCGCGATCGGCCGCATCCAGAACATTCTGGCTGGACGCGGCGTGGAGATGGTCACCGAGAAGCAGGCGCATGTCCACGTGTCCGGCCATCCCGGGCGCCCCGAACTGGCCGCGCTATATGGCTGGATGAAGCCCGAGGTGCTGATCCCGGTGCACGGCGAGATGCGGCATCTGATGGAGCAGGCGCGGTTCGCGCTGTCGCAGGGCGTGCCGCGCGCGCTGGTGCAGACCAATGGCGATATCGTGCGGCTCGCGCCCGGCGCGCCGCAGAAGGTCGGCAACGCCGCAATCGGGCGGCTGGTGCTGGACGGCGATGTGATCCTGCCCGCCGACGGCACGACGATCAACGAACGCCGCCGGCTGGGGCTGCACGGGATGATCGCCGTCGCGGTCGCGGTCGGGCGTGATGGGCGGCTGGCGGGCAATCCGCAGGTGCGCGTGCAGGGCGTGCCGGTCGAAGAAGACCGCGAACCGTTCGTCGCCGATGCCGAAGAGGCCGCGAGCGAGGCGGCGCGCAAGAACGCGCGCAATCTCGACCGGATGCGCGAGGACATCCGCCTGGCGGTACGCCGCGTCGCGACGCGCTGGACCGGCAAGAAGCCCGTCGTCGACGTGCTGATCGTCGAGGTCTGAGCGGCCATGCGCTGGACATCGATGCTGGCGATATATTTGCTGTTCTGGGCGTTTTCGGTGTTCCTGGTCCTGCCCTTCGGGGTTCGGACCAGCGCCGAGGCGGGTGCGGCTCTGGTGCCGGGCCAAGCCGAAAGCGCGCCGCATGAGTTCAGCGTGAAGCGGATCGCGGTGCGGGTGACCATGGTGGCGACGGCGTTGTTCGCGTTGTTCTATGCGAACTATGTGTTCGGGTGGGTGACGCCGCAGACGTTTTCGGCGTTGATGCCCTGATCTAAATTCCTCCCCGGAACGGGGAGGGGGACCATGCGCAGCATGGTGGAGGGGTAGCCACAAGCGACGGAATTGCTTGGCTGCCCCTCCGTCCGCGCTGCGCGCTGCCACCTCCCCGTTCCGGGGAGGAATTACTGAATCACCGCAGCCGCTCGATCGCCTGCGCCAGCGCGACGTAGAGCTTGCCCATATCCGACGACAGCAACGTTACGCCCAGCGACGACCCGTCGCGCTGGATCAGGATCGTGCGCAGCATCGCCTCGAAATCGTGGATGTAGCGGTTCACCTGATCGCGGAAGCCGGGGTCGCTGTCGTACAGGTCGCCGATCTCGCGCGCTTCGGTGGCCTCCAATAGACGCACCGCGCGGCGCGTGAAGACGCCGCGATCGCCCTTCAGATACGCCGCCCATGCGCTGTCGGCGACTTCCGGGCCGAAGCTGCGCGTGATGTCGATCGCGGCGGAGTTCATCGCCTCTATCAGCAGCGTCGAGCGGCGGGCGAAGCTGTCCTGTTCGCCTTCCTCGCGTTCGGCGCGCGCGAGGTCGATGCGCGTGTCGAGCAATGCGGCGGCGTCGTCGATCGTGCGAATCTGGCGATCGAGCCGGTCGGCAGCGCGCGACGCCGCGCCGACCGCGGTTTCGGCGACGGTCGCAATCTGCGCGATCTGCTGGTCCAGCCCGTCCTCCACCGCGCGCGCGAGTGCCGCGGACCCGGAGCGTTCGAGCGCCTCGGCGGCTTCGGGGATGACCCGCGCCAGCGTGTCGCGCGCGTGTTCCGCGGCCGCGGTCGCGGTGTCGCGGACGCGCATCAGCACCTCGATCAGGCGCGGCGCGGCTTCGTCGGCGAAGCGATTGGCGCGTTCGGCCGCCTCGTCGACCATCACGCCCATCGCGTCCGCCTTGGTGCGGCCGCTGGTCAGCGCGTTGAGCAAGGTCGCGGTCAGCGTGTCGACGTTGCGGCGCTGATCCGCGATGACCTGCGCGATCGCCTCGATCGCGTCATGCGTGCTTTCGGCGGCGGTGACGAGCGCGAGCAGTTCGGGCTTCGCCGACACGACGATCGCCTTGGATGCGGCGACGCGGCCATCCAGCCGGTCGATCGCGGCGGGCATCGTCTCGTCGATCTCGCGCGCCGCGGCGTCGAGCGCCAGCAGCAGCGTTTCGGTGGTGGCGATCGTCTTGGTCGCCATCGTGTCACCGGCCTGCAGCGCCAGCGTCATCGCGTCGGCCGACCCGCCGAGCGCGCTGATCGAAGCGGCGAGCATCTGCGATCGTTCGACGCCCTGCGCGTGAAGCGCCTCGATCCGCTGTTCGACGCGGCCCAGCCCGCCTTCGAGGTCGGACACCAGACCGTCGCCTGCGACACGCTGCGTATCCAGCCGCTTGGCGATCCGGTCGATGACGATTTCGATGATCGCGATCCGTTCGGCGAGCGATTCGGCGCTTTCGCGCGCGGCGGTGTCGAGCGCGGCCTGGTTCGCTCCGACCATCGCCAGCATCGCATCGCCCTGCGCGGCGATGCCACGACGCGATTCGTCGACCGCATCGGCGGTGCGATTGAGCAGCGCGTCGACCGACCGCGCCATGTCCGCGGTGACCGATTCGAGCCGAGCGCCCGCGGTTTCGCTGGTCGATTCCATCTTCGCCATGTGCGCGGCAAGCTTCTGCGCCGCGCCGCCCGCGACCGCTTCCGCCTCGCGACCACGTTCGGTCAGCGCGACGATCTGCGCGTCGAGCGCCGAGACGTGCTGGCTGGCGGCAAGGCCGGTGCGGTCGAGCAGCATCGACAGCGCTTCGGTGTCAGTCTGCGCGCGCGGCATCGTCGACAGCAGCACCGACAGCGCGTTCTGCGCAGTCTCCGCCGCCTGCGCCAGCGAGCGCGCGTGGACGTCGGCCTGATCGATCTCCTCCGACAGACCACGGCCGACCTGGGTCAGTTTCGCGGTCGCGCCGTCGCCGAGCGAGCCTAGCATCCGCGACTGTTCGGTCAGCCGTTCGAGATTGGCGTCGAGCGTTTGCGTCAGCACCGCGACGGTCGCCTCCAGCGCGACAGCTTCTTCGCGCATGGCGCGTGCGGTGGTCGCAAAACGCTGTGCCTCCGCGGTGCTGCTGCGGAGCAGGACCAGCCAGACGATGCCCGCCAGCGCCGGGATGGTCGCGAGCGCGGCGGCGAATTGCGCGAGCGCCAGCGGCGGCATCGTGCCGAGCGATCCGCGCGCGAGCCACAGCAACCCCAGCACCCACGCCGCCGACAGCGCGACGAGCAGGATCGGTCCGGCCATCCGCCACGGCGACGGCGCGACGTAACCATCGCCGTAGTCGCCATGATCCGGCGTTTCGGACACGAATCCCTCCTGCGCCTCCACCGCTGCTGGTTGTTGCGTTTCCACCGCATCGGCCTCGGCCGCGCGGATCCCGACGATCGTTCCCCCATTCATATCCAAGGTGTAACAGGTTTCGCGCCCCGAAAAACCCGCCCAGGCAACGCGCGGTTAACGTTTTCGACGTACCGTTAAGAAATGGCCTATGATCCGGGAGCTATCGACGCGACGCTGGCCGCAGCCGTGGGCGACGAGCCCGGGCTGATCGCCGAATTGCGTGAAGCCTTCACTGATTCGGCGCAGCGCGCGCTGATCGCGCTCGAATCGGCGAACGGGGCGGACGACTGGCGCGCCGCGGCGTGGCGGCTGAAAGGGCTGGCGGCGAGCTTCGGCGCGGTCCGCCTGATGTCGCTGGCGACAGAGGCCGCGACGGGGCCTTCGCGCGATGCGGTCATGTTGCGCAAGCTGAAGCGCGCGGTGGCGCGGCTTTAGCGTTCATCCCTTTGCCATTGGCGGGATCGCGCCCTAACAGCGCGTCATGCTCGCAGGGTTGATCTTCGCCGTTCAGGATGCCGATGACCGTCCCGGGACGCTGGCCGCGACGCTGCCGTTCGCGGGGCTGACGGTGATCGAATATCAGGCGCGACTGCTGATCGACGCAGGCGCGTCGCAGATCGTCGTCGTCGTCGCGCGGCTGACCCCCGAACTGCTGGGCGCAGTGGCGCGGATCGGGCGGCGCGGGGTGACGGTCGATACCGTGCGCACCGCGGCCGAGGCGGCGGCGAAGCTTCACCCGCTCGCGCGGCTGTTGATGCTCGCCGACGGGCTGGTCACGACCGAGCCGGTGATCGCGCCGCTGTCGGGCGAGGGCCGCGATACGTTGCTGGTGGTGTCGGACGAGGATGTTTCGGGCGGGTTCGAGCGGATCGGCGGCGGCTGGTTGTGGGCAGGCGCGGCGCGGCTCGATGCACGCCGTCTGGGCGAGGTGGCGGCGATGCCGCGCGATTACGACGTCCAATCGGCGTTGCTCCACGCCGCGGCGCAGGCGGGCGCGGTGCATCTGCCGCTGTCCGATGGCGAAGCGCGCGCCGGGCACGGGATCGAACGGCGTGGTGCGGCGCTCGACGAGCGCAGCCGTGCGGTGATGGCGGCGACGATCGCGGCGCGGCCGGGGTGGTTCGATCGCTGGGTCGTCCGGCCGCTCGCGCGGATCGTATTGCCGCACGCGCTGCGCCGCACGGTGCCCGGAGCAGCGGTGGCGGCGGGGGCGGGCGCGCTTGCGCTGTCGGGCTGGATCGGGATCGCGGCGAGTTACGAGACATTGGGGCTGGCGCTGACGCTGGCCGGAGTGACGCTCGCCAGTCTCGGGTCGGCCTATGCCTGGCTGCGCGACGAGGCGGGCGTGTCGCGCGCGCTGACGATCGGCGCGTCGGTCGCGCCCGCGGTGGCGGCGCTGCTGCTGGGACGCGCGGTGGACCTGACCGCCGGGGGCGCGACCGCGGAAGTGATCGCGGTCGCGCTGGTCGCCGTCGGTGCGATGGGCGAACGCGCGATGAAGGGCCTGGCGCGCCCGATCTGGTGGGGCAGTCCGCCCGGTTACCTGATCATCGTCACGCTGCTGACCCTGCTCGGCGCGCCGACGCTGGGGCTGTCGATCGCCGCGCTCTATGCGACCGCGACCTTGGCGGCGGCGATCGAAGCGTTGAAACGCTGAGGCTTAGCGGCGCTTTAACGACATTCGCCGTATGGCCCGGTTCATGACGGTCGAATCCAACGACCCCGCAAGGGCAGTCCCCCCGGACGCCGCGCCGATTTTCGCGCGCGCGGTCGCCGCGGAGGCGTGGGCGGAGGCGCGGCTGGGCACGGCGATCGACGATTTCTTCTTGCACGAGGACGGGCGGCTCGACGATCGCACGCGTGCCGCGATGACCGAACGCGTGCGCAGCGTCGTGACCAGCGTGGAACGCGAGATTGCGGCGCACGCCGGGCGGACGCTGGCGACGCAGGGCTTCGCCGGACAGGCGGCGTCGTTCGGCGATCCCGCCGCGTCGGTCTTCGCGCGGCTGATCGATTCGGGATTGCTGCGCGATGGCGAACTGATGGCCGAATTGCTTGGGCAGGTACGGCAGGAATTGCTCGGCGATGCGCTGGCCGCCAACCGTCAGCCTGGGTCTGCGCCGCTCCTGTTGCCGCGGCTGGTGGATTTCGGCGACGGGGTGATCGCACAGGCCGCTACCGCCTATCTGGTCGCCGACAGCCGCCGCCGCGCGGTCGGACGACGCAGCGAGCTGCCCGCCGAACTGCATCACCGCGTGGTGTGGTGGACGGCGGCGGCCCTGCGCGAGCGTCACGAAGGCGGCGTCGCGCAGCCCGCGGTCGATCGCGCGCTGGCCGATGCGGCGGAGCGCAGCCTGTCCGCGCATGACGAGGGCGACCGGATCGCGGGGGTGGCGACGCGGCTGGCGGCTGCGATCGATGCGCGCGGGGAGGAGCTGCCCGACCTGCTGATCGAGGCGCTGGAAGAGGGCCGCGTGGCCCTGTTCGCCGCGCTGATCGCGCACGCGCAGGGGATCGATTTCGCCGAGGCGCGCGACATCGTGCTCGATCCGGCGGGCGACCGGCTGTGGCTGGCGCTCCGCACGCAGGGGCTGGAACGTGCGATCATCGCGCGGATCGGGCTGGCGCTCGCCGATGCTGATCCGCGCCGCGATATCGAGGCGTTCGCCGACGAACTCGATGCGATCGCCGACATTCCTTCGGAGGCGGCGCGGGCAAGCCTGGCCCCGCTCGCGCTGCATCGCGATTTCCGCGTGGCGGTCCGCGCATTGGCGCGATCCAGGCGGTGAGCGACGCCGGCATCCTTACCGCCCGGGTCGACCGGGAGGATCGGCTGGTCGACGCCGATGCGGACTTTGCGGCGCTCAACACGCGCGCCGGGGGCGGGACGGGGCAGTTACTCGCGGTGCCGCAGCTGGCGACGATCGTGCGGCTGGCGCGGCGGCTGCGCATTCTCGTCGCGCGCGGCGTGACGATCGCGGATGGCGAGAAGGACGTCGATTGCTGGGTGCGGGCGACGCCGGGCGAGCATGGTGTGACGATCGCGGTGTCGCCGCTGCGCGAACGGCCCGCGTGGTGTGCGCCTGCGGCTGCGACCGCGGATGTCGCTCCGCCGCCGGGGGCGGACTGGATATGGGAGACCGATGCGGCGCTGAACGTGATGCGCGTGCCGGCGGAGGCCGCGGCGCGGCACGGGTTCGATTCGGCGGTGGTGCTGGGTCGTCCGTTGACGACGCTGTTCGTGCTGGAGAATGATGACGACGGCGCATTGCCGATTCTGGATGCGGTCGCCGCGCGGCGCGATTTCACCGATCAGCCAGCGACGTTGCGGCCGACCGGGCGGCGCTATCTGATCGCCGCAGTCGCGCGGCGCGATGCGTCGGGCGCATTCGCGGGTTTTGTCGGCGGCGCGTTCGTCTCAACCGAGCCGACGCGCGAGGATGCGCCATTGTCGGCCGCGTTCAGCCGTCGCCTGGAGCCGATCCTGCGCGGGCCGCTGGGGCGGATCATCGCCAATGCCGACAGCATCAATGCGGCGACCGACGGGCCGCTCGATCCGCATTACGTCGACTATGCCGCCGACATCGCGAGCGCGGGGCGGCATCTGATGGGGCTGGTCGACGATTTGGCTGATATCGAGGCGATCGAACGCCCCGATTTCGCGCCCGCGCCCGACGAGATCGATCTGGCGGACGTGGTGCGGCGTGCGGCCGGGCTGCTCGGAGTAAGGGCCGCGGATGCCGGGGTGACGATCGACCGCGGCGCGACCGACCGGCCGTTGCCTGCGACGGCGGAGTTTCGCCGGACGTTGCAGATCCTGGTCAACCTGATCGGCAATGCGGTGCGCTATTCACCGCGCGGCAGCACGCTGCGACTGAGTCTGGCGCGCGAGGGAAATCGCGCGGTCGTGACGGTCGAGGATGAGGGGAAGGGCATCGCGCCGAACGATCAGGCGCGAATCTTCGAAAAGTTCGAACGCGTCGATGCGGGGGAGCCCGGCGGCAGCGGATTGGGCCTGTACATCGCGCGACGGCTGGCGCGTGCGATGGGGGGCGACCTGACGGTGGAAAGCGTGAGCGGGCAGGGCGCGCGGTTTATGCTGGCGTTGCCTGCGCGGTGAACGGAATGCTGGTGGGCTGGCTCAGCGCTTGATCCGACGCGCCACCAGGATCAGCAGCAAACCCGCCACCGCCAGCGCCGCGCCGTAATCTGCCCAGACGCGCTGTTGCAGCATGTAGCTGGAGGCGGGCCAGTTGATGTAGCCGAGCCCCTGGCCGATCCACAGCAAACCCATCAACGCCATGACGGCGCCCAGCGCCATCAGCACCGGGCGCAGCCGGCGCATCTCAGCGCTGCCCGACGGGAACGTAGGTTCGTTCGGCCGGGCCGTTGTAAAGCTGGCGCGGGCGGCCGATCTTCTGGTCGGGATCGGTGATCATCTCGTTCCACTGCGCGACCCAGCCGACGGTGCGGGCGAGTGCGAACAAGGCGGTGAACATCGAAGTCGGGAAACCGATCGCCGACAGGATCACGCCCGAATAGAAATCGACGTTCGGGAACAGCTTCTTTTCCACGAAATACGGGTCGCTGAGCGCCAGTTCTTCCAGCTTCAGCGCGACGTCGAACACCGGATCGCTGACCTTCATCGCCGCGAAGACCTCGCGCACGGTCTTCTGCATCACGGTCGCGCGGGGATCGTAATTCTTGTACACGCGGTGGCCGAAGCCCATCAGGCGGAACGGGTCATTCTTGTCCTTCGCGCGGGCGATAAACTCGGGGATACGGTCGACCGTCCCGATCTCGTGCAGCATGTTGAGCGCGGCCTCGTTCGCGCCGCCGTGCGCCGGACCCCACAGGCAGGCGATGCCCGCCGCGATGCACGCGAACGGGTTCGCGCCCGACGAACCGGCGAGCCGCACGGTCGAGGTGGAGGCATTCTGTTCGTGGTCGGCGTGCAGGATGAAGATGCGGTCCAGCGCCTTTTCGATGACCGGATCGACCTCATACGCCTCCGCGGGCACGCCGAACGTCATGCGCAGGAAGTTGCCGGTGTAGCTGAGCGAATTGTCGGGATAAAGGAACGGCTGACCGACGCTGTATTTGTACGCCATCGCCGCGATAGTCGGCATCTTCGCGATCAGCCGGTGCGACGCGATCATGCGCTGCGTCGGATCATGGATGTCGGTCGAATCGTGATAGAACGCGCTGAGCGCCCCGACGACGCCACACATGATCGCCATCGGATGTGCATCGCGACGGAACCCGCGGTAAAACATCGCCAGCTGTTCGTGCAGCATCGTGTGGCGTGTGATCGTCGTTTCGAACTGTTCCAGCTCGCCCTTTTTCGGCAGCTCGTCGTTCAGCAGCAGGTATGCGACCTCCATGAAGGTCGAATTTTCGGCCAAATCGCCGATCGCATAGCCGCGATGCAGCAAAACGCCCTCGTCGCCGTCGATATAGGTCAGTTTCGACTGGCAGCTGGCGGTGGAGGTGAAACCGGGATCGTAGGTGAACGCGCCCGTCTGCGCATAGAGTTTGCGAATGTCGACGACGTCGGGGCCGACCGTGCCGGACATCACCGGATAATCGTGGTCGCTACCGGCGATGGACAGCTTGGCGGTATCGGTCATGGAGGGCGTCCTTCCCTTATCGTTCGATTGCGACGGTGCCAGTCAAGGCTCGTCAGACGGCGTGGTCCGCAATGCGCGCCAGGCTTTCGTCGCGGCCCAGCAGGACCAGCACGTCGAAAATGCCCGGCGACGTCTTGCGGCCGGTGAGTGCGACACGGAGCGGCTGCGCGACCTGACCGAGCTTTACGCCCGCATCCTCGGCCACGCGGCGTACCGCATCTTCGAGCGTCTCCGTATCCCAGTTGTGCACTGCGTCAAGCGCGGCGTGGAGCCGGGTGAGCAGCGCAGATGCGCCATCCTGGAGCAACGGCGCGGCGGCTTCGTCGATCTGCAGCGGGCGGGTGGCGAACAGGAACGCCGACCCGGCGGCCAGTTCGTTCAGATTTGCCGCGCGCGCCTTCAGCGACGGCATCGCCTGCGTAAGCAGGTCGCGCCGTGCCGCATCCTCGAAACCGAATTTTTCGGCGACCAGTCCGGTCAGTCGCGCATCGTCGGCGGCGCGGATGTAATGGCCGTTCAGGTTCTCCAGTTTCTTCAGGTCGAAGCGTGACGGCGATTTGCCGACGCCCGCCAGGTCGAACCATTCGACTGCCTGATCGCGGTCGATGATTTCATCGTCGCCGTGGCCCCAGCCGAGCCGGAGCAGGTAATTGCCCATCGCTTCGGGCAGGATGCCGAGTTCGTCGCGATACGCCTCGATCCCGACCGCGCCGTGCCTCTTCGACAGCTTCGCGCCGTCCGATCCGTGGATCAGCGGGATGTGCGCATAGGCGGGTTCGGGCCAGCCCATCGCGCGATAGATCGGTAGCTGGCGGAACGCGTTGTTGAGATGATCGTCGCCGCGGATGACGTGGGTGACGCCCATGTCGTGATCGTCGACCACCACCGCGAGCATATAGACCGGCGTGCCGTCCGACCGCAGCAGGACGAGGTCGTCGATCTCCACGTTCTGAACCGTCACGTCGCCCTGGACCAGGTCGGGGATCGTCGTCGCGCCCTCGGTCGGGGCCTTCAAGCGCACGACATAGGGCTTGTCGTCCGGCCAGTCGGTTCGGTCGCGCCACGGGCTACGGATGCGCAGCGGCTTCTTCGCCGCCTCCGCTGCGGCGCGCATCGCGGCAAGCTCGTCGGGCGTCAGATAGCAACGATAGGCGTGGCCGCTATTGAGCATTTGGTGCGCGACCTCGGCGTGACGCTCCGCGCGGGTCGCCTGGAACACGGCGTCGCCGTCCCAGTCGAGCCCGAGCCACGTCATCCCCGACAGGATCGCGTCGATCGCGGGCTGGGTGGAGCGCGCGCGGTCGGTATCCTCGATCCGAAGCAGGAATTTCCCGCCGTGGGCTCTCGCGAACAACAGGTTGAACAACGCGGTGCGCGCGCCGCCGAGATGCAGGAATCCCGTAGGCGATGGCGCGAAGCGCGTGACGACGTTTCGGTCGCGCGGCGGTGCCGCGGTATCGATGGTTGCGCTCAAGCGCGCTTGCTCCCAGGCTGTGAAACGAGATGGCGACCAAGGCCGCGAATGCCCCTAGCACGCGCTTCCGGCCGCTTCAAACCGCGGTCGGCGGGGCGCGTGACGCGGTCGAGCGTTGGCTTGAGGCGGAGCGCGATCAGCTGTTCCTTTGGCTGCCGGTGGCGATCGGCGCGGGCGTGGCGGCGTGGTTCGTGCTGCCCGATCCGGCGCTGTGGACCGCGGCAGTTCTGGCGGCGCTGGCCGTCGCCGCGATTGCTGTGGCTCTTGGCAGGAGTGGCCGAGCGGGCCGCAGCGTGGCGATCGGCGCGCTGGCGGTCGCGCTCGGGCTGTCGCTGGTGTGGTGGCGGGCCGAACGCGTGCGCGCGCCGGTCCTGGAGCGACCGACGATCGTCCAGTTCGAGGCGCGAGTGGAGCAGCTCGACGCGCTTCCGGCGCGCGATCTGGTGCGGCTGCGGCTCGCGCCGACGCGGTGGATCGACCGGACGCCCGATCCCGCGCCGACGCGGCTGCGGGTCAACGTTGCGACCGCCGATGCGCCGGCGGGGCTGACCGAAGGCGCAGTCGTCCGGCTGCGATCGCGGCTGATGCCGCCGCCATCGGCGGCGGTGCCGGGCGCTTATGACTTTGCGCGCGTGGCGTGGTTCGCCGGGATCGGCGCGACCGGGCGGGGGTTCGCGCCAGTCGAGATCGTTAGCGGCGGCGCGGGCGAGGAAGGGCTGCGCGCGCGGCTGTCGCGGCATATTCACGTTCGCCTTGAGGGGAGCGCGGGTGGTATAGCGGCGGCGCTGGCGACCGGCGATACCGGTGCGATCAGCGATGACGATGCGGAGGCGATGCGGCGGTCGGGGCTGGCGCATCTGCTGTCGGTGAGCGGGTTGCACATCACCGCGGCGGTCGGTTTGACGATGCTGCTCGCGTCGCGGCTGCTGGCGCTCAGCCCGTGGCTGGCGCTGACGGGCCGTGTGCCGTTGATCGCGGCGGGCGTCGCGGCGGTGGTGGCGGTCGGCTATACCTTGCTGACGGGCAGCCAGGTGCCGACGATCCGGTCGTGCGTCGCGGCCTTGCTGGTGCTTACCGCGATGGCGATCGGGCGCGAGGCGGTGACGCTGCGGCTCGTCGCGGCGGGGGCGGTGATTGTGCTGCTATTGTGGCCGGAATCGCTGGCAGGACCAAGTTTCCAGCTGTCGTTCGCCGCGGTGACCGCGATCGTAGCGCTGCACGAACATCCGCGCGTGCGAGAATGGTTCATGGCGCGGGATGACGGGTGGGTGCGCTGGGCGGTGCGTGGACTTGCGTCGTTGCTGATGACCGGATTGGCGGTCGAACTCGCGCTAATGCCGATCGCGGTGTTTCATTTCCACAAGGCGGGCATTTACGGCGCGGTCGCCAATATCGTCGCGATCCCGCTGACGACGTTCGTGGTGATGCCGCTGGAGGCGGGGGCGTTGCTGCTTGATACGGTCGGGCTGGGCGCGCCACTGTGGTGGCTGACCGGTCAAGCGCTGGCGCTGTTGCTGTGGATCGCCCACACCGTCGCCGCGGCGCCGGGGTCGGTCGCGGCGTTGCCTGCCATGCCCGGCGAAGCCTACGGATTGATGGTCGCTGGCGGGCTGTGGCTCGCATTGTGGCGGACGAAATGGCGGCGGCTCGGGCTGGGGCCGTTGGCGGCCGGGGCGGTGTGGGCAATGATGACGCCTGCGCCCGATCTGCTGGTGACCGGGGACGGGCGGCACGTCGCGTTGCGGACGGGCAGCGGTGCGGTGGCGATGCTGCGGGATCGGGCGGGGGACTATACGAAGGCGATGCTGGCCGAGAACGGCGGGGCCGATGGCGAGCCGTTGTTGCTGGCGGAACAACGCGAGGCGCGCTGCAGCCGTGACCTGTGCATCGCGACGCGCGAGGCGGGCGGGCGGCGGTGGCGGATCGTGGCGACGCGCAGCGCTTATCTGGTGCCGGTCGCCGAACTGGTCGCGGCGTGCCGCGCGGCGGATATCGTGATCAGCGAACGCCGCCTGCCGCGCACCTGCACGCCGCGCTGGCTGAAGCTCGACCGGCCGACGCTGGCGCAGACCGGCGGGATCGCGGTCACGCTGGCGAACGGCCGCATCACCACCGTCCACCGCGCAGGCGACCAGCATCCGTGGACGCTGGCCGCAATCAATCGTAGCGGCGCAGCAGCCCCGACAGCTTACCCTGCACGCGGACGTGCGAGGGGGGATAACGCTGCGGATCGTAGGCGCGGTTGGCGGGATCGAGCCGGATCATCGCGCCTTCGCGACGGAAATATTTGAGCGTCGCTTCGTGATCCTCGATCAGCGCCACGACGATCTCGCCGTCACGGGCGACGTCCTGCCGTCGGATCAGCGCGTAGTCGCCATCGAGGATGCCCGCCTCGACCATCGAATCGCCCGACACTTCCAGTGCGAAATGTTCGCCGGCGCCGAGCAGGGCGGCGGGAACGGGCAGCATGGTCGATCCCTCGAACGCCTCGATCGGGACGCCCGCGGCGATCCGGCCGTGCAGCGGAATTTCGATGATGTCGTTGGCGGGTTCGGGCGCGGCGCGGCGCGGCGGCGGGGCCGCCCGCTTCGGCTCGGCGCGCTCGGGCATCTTCAGCACTTCGAGCGCCCGCGCGCGGTTCGGCAGGCGGCGGAGGAAGCCACGTTCTTCCAGCGCGCTGATCAGACGGTGGACGCCGGACTTGGACTTCAGGTCCAGCGCGTCCTTCATTTCCTCGAACGAAGGTGACACGCCACTGTCGGCGAGCCGATCGTTGATGAAACAGATCAGCTCATGCTGCTTCTTGGTAAGCATCGCGGGTTCCTCCGGCGAACAGACGCGGAACCAATATGGAACACTTTGCTTGCCGTCAAGCGATCATGAGGATTTCCGCCGATTCGCCAGCCGCCGCTGGTGGCGCGTGCGGTTCGCGGATCACCAGGCAGTCGGAGCGCGCCAGCGTGAGCAGCATCGAGCTGTCCTGAATGCCCGAAACGCTGACCCGGCCATCGGTCAACGCGGCGCGCATATAATCGGTGCGCGGGCCGTTCGCGGGCAGGTCTTCGCCGAGGATCGCGCGGGTCGTGCGCGGCAGCGGGTTGTGTGCGCCCGCCAGCGCGGCGACGACGGGTTTGACGAACAGGATCGCGGTGACGAACGCCGACACCGGGTTACCGGGAAGCCCGAGCACCAGCATCTGACCGCGCCGTCCGGCCATCATCGGCTTGCCCGGGCGCAGCGCGATGCGCCAGAAATCGATCTGCGCGCCCGCCGCTTCCAGCGCGGGGCGGACCAGATCATGGTCGCCGACCGACGCGCCGCCTGTGGTGACGAGCAGGTCAGCCTGAACGTCGCGAAACGCCTCGGTCAGGGCGTCGAGCCGATCGGGCAGGATACCGAGGTCGACGATCTCGACCGGCGAATCTGCGAGCAACGATCGCAACAGCAGCCGGTTGGATTCGGGGAGCGCGGTGTCGGACGCGGGGGTGCCGGGTTCGACGAGTTCGTCTCCGGTTGCCGCGATCGCCACGCGGACGGGGCGGCGGACCGTGACGGCGCCGACGCCACCAGTCGCCGCCACCGCCAACCGGGCGGCGGTCAGTCGCGCACCCGCTTCGATCAGCACGTCGCCTGCGGAAAAGTCGAGTCCGCGCCGACGCGTGTTGCGGCCGAGCGCGAGCGGTCCTTCGCCGTCCAGCGTCAGACGATCGCCATCGCGCCCGGCTTCCTCTTGCACCATCACCGTATCCGCGCCCTTCGGCATCGCCGCGCCGGTGAAGATGCGTGCGGCCTCACCGGCTCCGATCGTGCCGTCGAACGGCCGCCCCGCCGCGCTTTCCCCGATGACTCGCCACGGTCCGGGCAGATCGGCGAAGCGGATGGCGTAACCGTCCATCGCCGACAGGTCCGCGGCGGGCTGCGTCCGCGCGGCGATCACCGGTTCGGCCGCCCATCGCCCGAGCGCCGCACCGATCGGGAGGGTTTCGGCCGCGACCGGCGCGACCGAGGCGAGCAGGCGCACCTGCGCCTCCGCGACGGGAAGCAGGCTCACGAGTGTCCGGCGCGACAAACCACGCGCGAATGTTGAGAATGTTGAGACGATAGCGCGTTTTTCACGATCGTCGGCAAGGATCGCGGCAGGCGGCGGCGGGCGGGAAGGGGGCGATCGCGCGGCATCGCCTTTAGCCTTGCCAGAACATTTCCAACATTCACAGGCGGTCGGCGTTTGTCACCATGCTCCGGGCGGCTAGTAAGGCTTGGGGAAAAGGGGACGACCATGCGGATTCCGATGTCGATCGCGCTGGCGGGCGCATTGTTGCTGGGCGGGGCTGCGCCGCCGAGCCAGCCCGAGCGGTTCGACATCGCTGTTCCGCCCGTCCTGCCGCTGCGCGAGCGTGCAAAGGTTCAGGACGCATGGTTGGCCGAGCGGCTCGACACCGTCGTACCGCGGCTGATGCGTGGGGCGGGCGTCGACATGTGGGTGCTGGTGGCGCGCGAATATGTCGAGGATCCGGTCGTGGCGACGATGCTGGACGCGGAGAGTTTTTCCGCGCGGCGTCGCACGATCCTGATGTTCTTCGATCCCGGCGGGGGCAGGCCGGTCGAGCGGATGACGGTCAGCCGCTACGGTCTTGGCACGCTGTTCAAAGCTGCGTGGAAGCCTGAGGCGGAACCCGATCAGTGGAAACGCTTCGCCGCGCTAGTGGCGGAGCGCAAGCCGAAGAAGATCGCGCTAAATATCTCCGCGCAGACCGCGCTGGCCGATGGGCTGACGCACGGCGAATATGAGGAACTGCGCGGGGCGCTGCCGCCCGAATACGCCGCGCGGATTGCACCGGCGGGAGCGCTGGCGATCGGCTGGCTCGAAACGCGCATTCCGGCGGAGATGGCGCGCTATCCGGCAATCGTGCGGAACGCGCACGCGATCATCGCCGAGGGGTTGTCGGACAAGGTCGTCGTGCCGGGGAAGACGACGGCGGACGACGTGGTGTGGTGGTTCCGCGAGCGGATCGCCGGGCTGAAGCTGGCGACGTGGTTCCAGCCGTCGCTGCATATCTTTAGGCAGGGATCGAAGGAGGAACTGACCGGCGATGCGGTGATCCTGCCCGGCGATATGCTGTGGACCGATTTCGGGATCACGTACTTGGGCCTCAACACCGATACGCAGCATCTGGCCTATGTCCTGAAGCCGGGCGAGCGCGATGCGCCCGCGGGGCTGCGCGCCGGGATGGCGGCGGCCAATGCGGTGCAGGACCACCTGACCGCTGCGTTCCGGACCGGGCGGACGGGCAATCAGATGCTGGCCGATGCGCGCAAGGCGGCGCGGGCGGGCGGGCTGGAGCCGACGATCTATTCGCATCCGATCGGCTATCACGGCCACGCCGCGGGCAGCGCGATCGGTTTCTGGGACAATCAGCAGGCATCGCCGGCGGGGGAGCATCCGTTACGCGCCGACACCGCCTGGTCGATCGAACTGTCGGCGGCGCGCGCTGTGCCGGAATGGGGCGGGCAGAAGGTGCAGTTCCGGCTGGAGGAGGATGCGTATTTCGATGGACGGTCGGTGCGGTATCTCGACGGGCGGCAGACGCGGTTTCATCTGATCGGGGATCGGTGACCATCAGGCAGCAGACCAGTCTCCGGATTTGCCGCCGCGCTTTTTCAGCAAGTGAACATCGTTTACTATCATAGTCTTGTCGATCGCCTTTGCCATGTCGTATACGGTCAGCAGCGCGACCGACACCGCGGTTAGCGCCTCCATTTCCACACCGGTCTGGCCCGTCGTGGCGACGGTCGCCGTGGCGATTACGCCCCCGTCATCAACGCTCAGGTCCACCGTCGCCCTGGTGATCGGCAGCGGGTGGCAGAGCGGAATGAGGTCGCTGGTGCGTTTTGCCGCCATGATCCCGGCGACGCGCGCAACCGCGAGCACATCGCCTTTGGAGACCGCGCCATCGGCGATCGCGCGGGCGGCTTCGGGCGACATGGTAATGCGGCCGGTGGCGATCGCCTCGCGCTTCGTCGCGGCCTTATCGCCGACGTCGACCATCCGGGCCGCGCCTGCTTCATCGATATGCGTCAGGCGGGTCATCCGACGAGCGCGCGGGTGGTGGATTCGACGTCGGGCTGGCGCATCAACGCTTCGCCGATCAGGAAGCAGTGGATATTGTGTTCGGCCATCGCGTCTAGGTCGGCGCGGGTGGTGAGGCCGCTTTCGGCGACGAAGGTGCAGTCCGCAGGCGCGTTGCCGATCAGTTCATAGGTGCGTGCAAAATCGACCGAGAAGTCCCTGAGATCGCGGTTGTTCACACCGATCAGGCGGGATTTGAGTTTCAGCGCGCGGTCGAGTTCTCGCGCGTCGTGGACCTCGACCAGCACGTCCATGCCGCGTTCGGTCGCGGCTGCCTCGATCTCGGCCAGCGTTACATCGTCGATGGCGGCCATGATGAGCAGGATCGCGTCCGCGCCGATCGCGCGCGACTCTGCGGCCTGCCACGGATCGACCATGAAGTCCTTCCGGAGCACCGGCAGGTCGCACGCGGCACGCGCGGCGATCAGATAGGTGTCGGACCCCTGGAAATACTTTTCGTCGGTCAGCACTGACAGGCACGCCGCACCGCCTGCCTGATAAGCGCGCGCGTGTGCGGGGGGATCGAAATCGGCGCGGATCAGGTCCTTCGACGGGCTGGCCTTCTTGATCTCGGCGACGAGCGCGTGGCCGTGTGCGGCCTTCGCGTCGAGCGCGGCGCGGAAGCCGCGCGGTGCGGTCTGTGAGGCCGCGCGGGCGTCGAGTTCGGCCACCGACGACGCCGACTTACGCGTGGCGACTTCCTCGCGCTTGGTCGCAAGAATCCGGTCGAGGATGTTCATTTGTAAGCGATCCAGCGATCGAGCAGGTTAGCCGCGGCGCGGCTGTCGATCGATTCTCTCGCTCGTTCCGCGCCGGACATCAGATCGCCGTCCAGTCCCGCAAGAACGAACGCCGCGGCGGCGTTGAGCAGCACTGCATCACGATAGGCCCCGCTCTCGCCATCGAGCAAACCGCGCAGTGCGGCGGCATTGTACGACGGGTCGCCGCCGTGGATCGCGGCGATCGGGTGGCGCGGCAGCCCGGCATCCTCGGGCGTCAGCGTCGCGGGCAGGTCGACCGTGCCGATCGACACCGCGACAGTCGGTCCTGCGCCGGAAACCTCGTCCAGCCCCTCCGCGCCCGACACGATCAGCGCCGCCTCCGCGCCGAGCATCGCCAGCGCCTCGGCGTAGACAGACACGTAGTCGGGCCGTGCGATGCCGATCAGTTGGCGCGTGACGTGCGCGGGATTGGCCAGCGGGCCCATCAGGTTGAAGATCGTGCGCTTGCCGATCCGCCGCCGGATCGGGGTGATGCGCTTCATCGCGGGGTGATGGTTGGCGGCGAAGAGGAAGCAGATGCCGAGGTCGGCCAGCGTTTGCTCGGCCAGCGCCCCCGCCCGGTCCATGTCGAGGCCCAATGCTTCCAGCGTGTCCGCCGCGCCGGCCTTCGACGATGCGGCGCGATTGCCGTGCTTGGCGACGGGCACGCCCGCGCCCGCGACGACCAGGCTGACCGCGGTCGAGACGTTGAGCGTGTGGTGCCCGTCGCCGCCGGTGCCACACACGTCGATGGCACCCGCGGGGGCGGCGATCGGGATCAGGCGTTCGCGCAGGCCCCGCGCGGCCTCGGCGATCTCGATCGACGTTTCGCCGCGATCGCTGAGCGCGATCAGGAACGTCGCGATCGCCTCCTCCGACGCGCGGCCGTCGAGGATGTCGGCGAACGCGGAGCGGGCCGCTTCTTGGCTGAGCGGCGTCGCCGGATCGGGGAGCGAAACGAACGACGTCACGCGCGCAGCCGTTCTGGCATCCGGTGCGCGATGCCCGCGATGGCCATGAAATTGGCGAGCAGCGCGTGGCCGTGTTCGGTCGCGATGCTCTCGGGATGGAATTGCACGCCGTGGATCGGCAGCGTGGCATGGCGCAGTCCCATCACCGATCCGTCGCTGGCGGTCGCATTGGCGATCAGCGCGTCGGGCGTCTCCTCGACGATCAGCGAATGGTAGCGCGTGGCAATGAACGGCGAGGGGAGGCCCGCGAATACGCCGCTGCCATCATGGCTGACCGGCGAGGTCTTGCCATGCATCAGACCGCCACGCACCACCTGCCCGCCGAAATGCTGCCCGATCGCCTGATGACCGAGGCACACGCCGAGCAACGGCCGCCCGGCGTCGGCGCAGGCGGCGACCAGATCGAGGCTGATCCCAGCCTGCGTTGGCGTGCACGGGCCGGGGGAGATCAGGAAAGCCTCGGCATTGGTGTGCAGCGCGTCCGCCGCGCTCAACGCGTCGTTGCGTTCGACGCGTACCTCCGTCCCCAGCTCCATCAGATAGTGGACCAGGTTCCAGGTGAAGCTGTCGTAATTGTCGATCACCAGGATCATGGCGCCAGCCCATAGCCGGTTGTCGCGCGCGTGCAATGCGACGTAATGTTTCGCGCACGTTCAGGGGGGATAAAAGTCCGCGCGCCGATCGTTATATTGTCCCCAGGAGGTCGCTTCCCATGTTCCGCTCGTTCGCCGCCGCTTTGCTTATCCTTTCCCCTACCGCCGCCTTCGCGCAGCAGGCCGAGACGGGCCGTACCCCCGATCGTGTCCGCAGTGTAACGCTGAAGCCGGGCGAGAAATGTCCGCCGTCGACCGATAATGAAGTCGTCGTTTGCGGCACGATCGATCCTGACGAGCAGTATCGCGTGCCGAAGGAGCTGCGCAACAGGGCCGAGGTGCCGTCACAGAACCAGAGCTGGGTAAACAAAACCGCCGCCGCGGATCAGGTCGGACGCGTCGCGGGCGGGTTGCCCAACACGTGCTCGCCGGTCGGTACGGGCGGGCAGACTGGTTGTGCGATCGCCGCAGGGCGTGCGTGGGCGGCTGAACGCCGTGCGGCGGAACGGAACGACGCTCTGGTGCCTGGCGGGGAACAGTGATTATCGCGCCATAAGCCTGGCGAGGTCGGCCTTCCAGAATTTCGCCCAGGTGTGCGTGCCGTGGCCTTTCGTTTCGGGCGTTGCCGGGATCAGGATGAAGCGTGCGTTCGGCATTCGTTTCGCCGCGGGTTCGGCGATGCCGTAACCTGACGGATTGATGAAATCGTCGCTGGAGTTGATCCACAGGACCGGGACTTTGATTTTTTCCAGCGCCTTCGACGGATCGTAAGTGCGCGACGCGTCCAGCTGATAGATAAGGTCGTTCGCGTCGCGCCCGGCAGCGGCGCGGGCGTAGGCGGTGGTGAGGAAGCCTTCCGCCGCGGCGCGGGTCGGATATTGTTGCTGTAGCGCACGCGGATTTGCGCCCGCGATCAGCAGGAGGCTGGTCGCAGTGCGCAGACCTGCGGTGGGCTGAGTGGTGTAATTCCCGCCGTTCCATGCCGGATCGGCCTCGATCGCGTCGATCGACAGCTTTCGCCACAGCCGGTTCTGCCCCGCGATCTCGACCGGCAGGCAGGCGAACGGGGCGAGGCGTTTCGCGACACCGGGATAGCTCTCGCCCCAGACGAAGGCGTGCATGCACCCCATCGACGTGCCGAGGATCAGTTCGAGGCGATCGACGCCAATCTTTTTCAGCATCGCCTTTTGCGCGGCGACCATGTCGGCATAATCGTATTTCGGGAATCTCATCCGCAGCCCGTCGCTGGGCTTCGACGAGGCGCCGTGGCCGATATTGTCCGGCAGGATCACGAAGTAGCGCGTGATGTCGAGCGGCTGGCCCGGGCCATAGAGTTCGTCGGCGAATTGCGGCGACAGGAATTGCTTTCCCGTGCCGCCGGTGCCGTGGAGCACCATGACGGCATTGTCGATTTTCCCCCGCGCATCGCGGCGCGGGGTGCCGAGCGTGGTGTAGTGGAGGTGGAGGTTCTTGAGCGTCTCGCCCGACTGGAAGCGGAAGTCGGGGAGGGTGACGTCGGCTTCTTTGATGGGCCAGCGCGAGGCGGGGGCGGGGGCGGGCGTCGCGGCTATGGGGGGTGTCGTCTGGGCGGTGGCAGGGGCGGCGAGGAGGGCGAGCAGGGGGAAGATTTGACGCATACCGCCGATGCTACTGCCCACGCTTCTTTAGTCCACCCCGGCGGAGGCCGGGGCCCAGTCGCACCGCTTGTAGTTGGCGAGAACATCCTTCCGCGACGAGCGTCTTCCGGACTGGGCCCCGGCCTTCGCCGGGGTGGTGTTTCATTGCTGCTGCCTCAGCGCAGCTACTGCCCGAACCCCGCGTCGCTGGCCCGCGCGATCGCTTCGCGCGCCGCCGCTAGCAAGGCCCCGGCCTTTGCTTCGCATTCGCGCTGTTCGTAGGCCGGGTCGCTATCGGCGACGATGCCTGCACCCGCCTGGACGTGGATCATGCCGTCCTTCACCACCGCGGTGCGCAGGACGATGCATGAATCCATCGATCCGTCGGGGGAGAAATAGCCGACGCCGCCCGCATAGGCCCCGCGCTTTTCGCCTTCCAGTTCGGCGATGATCTGACACGCGCGGACTTTCGGCGCGCCGCTGACGGTGCCGGCGGGAAAGCCCGCGAACAGCGCGTCGATCGCGTCGTGCTTGGCATCCAGCCTGCCGACGACGTTCGACACGATGTGCATGACGTGGCTGTAGAATTCGACCTTGTAGCTGTCGGTCACGCGCACGCTGCCCGCCTCCGCTACCCGCCCCACGTCGTTGCGGCCGAGGTCGAGCAGCATCAAATGTTCGGCGCGTTCCTTCGGATCGGCGAGCAGGCTGGCGCGGTTCGCCTCATCCTCGCTGTCGGTTTTCCCGCGCGGACGCGTGCCCGCGATCGGGCGGATCGTTATCTCTCCGTCGCGCGCGCGGACGAGGATTTCGGGGCTCGATCCGGTCAGCGCGAAGCCCGGCAGGTCGAGGTGGTACAGGAACGGCGACGGGTTGATCCGGCGCAGCGCGCGGTAGAGCTCGAACGGCGGCAGCCCGAACGGCGCGGTGAAGCGCTGTGCGAGCACGACCTGAAAGATGTCGCCCGCGACGATATAATCCTTCGCCGCGGCGACCATCTCGGCATAGCGGCCGTTGCGCATTGTCGGGGTCAGCGCGATCTCGCCTGCGTCGCCGGTGATTCGCGGCGGTCGACCGGCGGTGGCGAGCGTCGCCTCGATCGTATCCAGCCGTTCCTCCGCCGCGGCAAAGGTCGCTTCCGGATCGCCGCCCGGCCAGACCGGCGCGACGAAATACAGCGCGTCCGCCAGCCGGTCGAACACCAGGATCACGGTCGGCCGCACGAACATCATATCGGGCAGGCCGAGCGGATCGGCCTTGGGCGGCGGCAATTTCTCGACCAGCCCGATCGTTTCGTATCCGAAATAACCGACGAGGCAGGCCAGCGCGCGCGGGAGTTCGGTGGGCACGTCCATCCGGCATGACGCCACCAGCGAGCGGAGCGCCGGAAGCGTCGGCTCCGCGCAGGGGACGAACGCCGCGCGATCGGTCAGCCAGTCGCGGTTGATCGCCGCCTGTTCGCCCTCGGCGCGAAAGACGAGATCGGGCGCGAGGCCGATCAGGCTGTGCCGCCCGCGCACCGCGCCGCCCTCGACCGATTCAAGCAGAAAATCGCCACGCCCCGGTTCGATCAGCTTCAGCGCGGCGGCGACCGGCGTTTCAGTATCCGCGACGCGCCGCCGCCAGACGAGCGCGGGACGCCCGTCCGCCAGCGCCGCGATGGCGTCTTTACGGATTGGAGCCGCCCTGGCCGGTCAGCTGCGCCTTCACGCTGGCGACCGCATCCGGGTTGCGCGACACCTTCAACTCGGCCTTCACCGCTTCGCTGAACTGCTGGACGTATTCGCGGCCGATCACGCGGCCCAGATCGCCGCGCGTCGCATTGATGACGCCGGGGATCTTCGCCGCATCGCCGGGCGTGATCTGGTTCAGCTTGACCAGCAACCAACCCTGATTGTTCGGGGCCTCCAGCATCTTCGCGGTGCCGCCCGCCATGCTGAACAGCAAGGCCAGCGTCGGATCGACGCCCTGCGGGTTGGCCGACAGCTGCGCGCGCGATGCCGCCAGCGGACGCACCGCCGGGGTCCGCAGCTTCGTTTCCGCCAGCGCGGTGGCGAGGGGCATGCCCTTGTTGACCTTGGTCAGCGCAGCGCGGGCGACCGTCTGCGCGCCGCGTCGCGCGCGATCGACCGTAAAGTCGCGCGCCACGTCGTCGCGGACCTGCGCCAGCGGACGCGGCGCGGAACGGACGATCCGCTCCAGCGCGACGACCGCGAAACTGCCGTCGGGCGTCAATTGCACGATCGTCGGCGAATCGCCTTCTTCGGCAGCGAAGGCGGCGGCGAGCGGCTGGGTCAGGGCCGGATCGGGCCTGGCGGCGGGATCGTCAGGATTCTGCCCGGTGGCGAGCAACGCGGGCGTCGTCACCGGCGTCAGCTTCTGATCCTTCACCAGTTCGTTGAAATTGGCGTTGTCGCCGATCGCATCGTCCAAGGCATCGCGGATGCGGCCGAGCGATTCGGTTGTCTTCTGCGCCGCGACCTCGCCGGTCAGTTCGGCGCGCGCCTGATCCAGCGTCTTGCCGGGAACCTGCTCGATCTTGTCGATCTTCGCCACGACGAAGCCGATCGCGCCGCGCACCGGACCGACCACCGCGCCCTGCGCCGCGGAGAAAGCGGCGTCGGCAAGCGGCTGGCTCGCCTGACGGGTGTAGGCGGCCTTGTCTACGCTGCTGATCGTGCGCGCCTCCAGCCCCGCCGCGCGCGCGGCGTCGGCGATCGAGGTGCCGGACTTCACCTTTGCGGCGAGCGCATCGGCCGCTTTCTGATCCAGCACGGTGACCTGCGCGATCGTGCGGCGTTCGCTGGGGGCGAAGCGCGCGCGATTGGCGGCATAGGCCTGCGCGATCTCGGTCTCGGTCGGCGCGGCCTTCACCTGATCGGCGGTGACGCGAGCGTAGTGGATCACGCGGCGTTCGGGCACGGTGTAGCGCGCGATGTTGCGTGTGTACCAGGTCTGCAATTCCTGCGCGGTCGGCGTAACGCCTGCGCCCATCGCGGCGGTGAGGATAAACGCGACTTGGCCGGCGCGCTTTTCCAGCAGCAGCGAGGCGTAAGGGAGCGCCATGCCGGCCGGCACCTGGCTGGCCCCGACGGTCGGCGCGATCAGGAATTGCGCCATCGTTTCACGCGCGATGTCGTCCTGCACCTGCGCGTCGGTCAGCTTGCGCTGCGCCAGGATGCGTTCGTAGATCGCCTGATCGAACTTGCCGGTCGGTCCCTGCAGCGCGGGGATCGCCTGTAGCTGGCTGCCGATCAGAGCGGGGCTGACCGCCATGCCCTGCGCTTCGCCGAAGCTTTGCAGCGCCAGGCCGTTGACGATCCGGTCGAGCACGCCCTCTACTGCACCCATCGACACGAACTGCGCGATGTCGAGCGTCGGCTGCTGTTGACGCGCGCCGTTCAGTTCGTCCTGCACGCGGCTGGTCAGCTCGGTGCTGGTTACCTTTTCCTTGCCGACCGTCGCGACCGCCGAGCCGGTCGCGCCGCCGCCGCTGCCGCTGCCGCGCAGTCCGGTGATGTCGCCCGCGGCGAACGCGAGCGCGATGACGCCCAGGATCGCGAAGGCGATCAGCCCGCCGAACTTCGACCCCACCATGCGACGAAAAAAACCGAGCATCCGTACAGCTACCAATATCGTTGAATGGCGCTCGCTTTAGGGGGGACATGCGGTGGCATCAAGCGAACGTCCCCGCTATCGCCCCGGCAAACACATCCGGGAGGGATCATGCGCAAACTAGTGGCGGGCAATTGGAAGATGAACGGGACGCTGGCGAGCCTGGCCGAGCTGGACGCGATCGGTGCGGCGATCACTGGAGCAGGGGGGGGCAGCGCGGTCGATGTCGCGGTCGCGGTTCCGGCGACGCTGATCGCCCCCGCCGCGGCGCGGGCGTCGTTCGGGATCGGGGCGGAGGACGTGCATTCCGCCGACAGCGGCGCGCATACCGGCTGCATCTCCGCGCCGATGGCGAAGGAGGCGGGGGCGGTGTTCTCGATCGTCGGCCATTCCGAGCGCCGCGCCGGGCAGGGGGAGACGGACGCCGAGGTGAAAGCCAAGGCCGAGGCGCTGTTGCGGCACCGGATGGACGCGATCCTGTGCGTCGGCGAAACGCTTGATCAGCGCGAGGCGGGCGATGCCGAGGCGGTGGTGACTGCGCAGGTTCGCGCGTCCTTGCCCGATGGCGCGGGCGGAGACTGGCTGGCGATCGCGTACGAGCCGATCTGGGCGATCGGCACGGGGCGGACCGCGACCGTCGACGACGTGGCGGCGATGCACGCCGCGATCCGGCGGACCTTGGTCGAATTGCTGGGCGAAGAGGGAGAAGGCGTGCGTATCCTCTATGGCGGATCGGTCACTGCGGACAACGCCGCGGCGTTGCTTCACGCACCTAACGTCGATGGCGCGCTGGTCGGCGGAGCGAGCCTGACCGCGGCGAAATTCGTGCCGATCATCGAAGCGGCGCTACCGCAAACGCGCGCCGCGGTGTAGATTGCGCGGATGCCGGGGGGTGAGGAGACGGACCATGCGTTTGTCGTTGCTGGCGCTCGCCGTGTTGCTCGCATCCCCGGTCGTCGCGCAGACGCCGGAACAGCGCGTCGACATCACGTTGAAGAGCTTCAAGTTCGAGCCGCCGGAAATCCGGCTGAAACACGGCGTGGCCTATGTGCTGCACTTCGTTAACGCGTCGGACGGCGGGCATGACTTTGCCGCGAAGCAATTCTTCGCCGCCGCGCGCGTCGCCCCCGCGGATGCGGCATCGGTTCAGGGGGGCGCGGTGAAGCTGAAGGGCGGGGAGGCGCGCGACGTGCATCTGATTGCGCCTGCCGCTGGCCGGTATGATGTGCGCTGCACCCACTTCCTGCATTCGACCTTCGGCATGAAGGGCGCGGTGGTGGTCGAATGACTCGTCAGCCGTAACGGGCCTTCAAAACCGCCCACGCCGCGCGCAGTCCCAGCGCGTCGCCGCCCTTGGGGCGTCCCGGCTTGGCGGACGGTCGCCACGCGAATGTGTCGATATGCGCCCAGGGGATCGAGCTTGGGACGAATCGGCGAAGGAACAGCGCCGCGGTCACTGCGCCCGCAAAGCCGCTGTCCGGCGCGTTGACCAGATCGGCGACGTCTGACTTCAGCATGTCCTCATACCCGTCCCACAAAGGCATCCGCCACAACGGATCATGCACCGCCCCCGCCGCCGCGAGCAGTTCGTCGCCGAGTATATCGTCGTTCGCGAACAGCGGCGGCAGGTCCGGCCCCAGCGCCACCCGCGCCGCGCCGGTCAGCGTCGCGTAATCAAGGATCAGCGCCGGATCGCCCTCGACCGCTTTGGTCAGCGCGTCGCCCAGCACCAGCCGCCCCTCCGCGTCGGTATTGGTGTTCTCGACCGTCAGGCCCTTGCGTGTCTTCAACACGTCGCCGGGCCGAAAGGCATTGCCGGCAATCGCATTTTCGACCGCGGGGATCAGCAGGTGCAGGCGGACCTTCAGCTTCACCGCCATGACGAGGCCAGCCAGCGCCAGCGCATGCGCCGCGCCGCCCATGTCCTTCTTCATCGCGCGCATCCCCGAGCCAGGCTTGATGTTCAGCCCGCCGGAATCGAAGCACACGCCCTTGCCGACCAGCGCGATTCGCGGATGTTTCGGGTCGCCCCATTCGAGCTCGATCAGCCGCGGCGCGCGGTCCTTGCTCGCCGCCATGCCGACGGTATGGATCATCGGATAGCCGGTGGCGAGCGCATCGCCCTTCGTGATCGTGACCATGGCGTCATGGCGTTTCGCGAGGCGCTCCACCGCGTCGGCGAGTTCGGCCGGGCCGAGATCCGATGCGCCGGTATCGACGAGATCGCGGACCAGCGCGGTCGCCTCGGCCAGCCGCACCGTCTCCTCGATCCGCGCGGGTTCGCTGGTCAGCAACACGCGCGGGCCGCGATCGTCGGGCTTGCGGTATCGGTCGAACCGGTGCTGGGCGAGGCACCAGCCGAGCATCGCCGCACCCGGCTCGCCCTCGGCCAGCCGGTACGTCCCCTCGGGCAGGCCGTCGCCGAGTGAGGCGATCCGCCACGGCGAGGTCGTATCCTCGTTGCACAGCAGTAGCATCGCCCAATCGTCCGCGCTGTCTCCGGGCAGCACTGCGCGGTTGCCGGGCTTGCCTTTCAACCCATGCGCGGCGACCGCTGTGCGCGTGCGTGGCGATTGCGCCGACAGCCATGTGTCCCACCCATCGGGATGGACGACGTGGATGGTGCGGGCGGGTTGGCCGCGGTCGGGCTGGAGCAGAGTGGCGAAGTCGGTCATGGGGCGACCAAAGCAGGACTATCGCCCCCATGCAACGCGCGGTTTCCAAGTCGTGCGTCGCTCCCTAAATGGCGAACCATGACCACGCACACCACCAAGATGCTCATCCTCGGCTCCGGCCCCGCGGGGCTGTCCGCCGCCATCTATGGCGCGCGCGCCGGGATGGCCCCGATCGTCGTCCAGGGCATCCAGCCCGGCGGCCAGCTGACCACCACCACCGACGTCGAAAACTACCCCGGCTTCCGCGAGGTGATCCAGGGTCCGTGGCTGATGCAGGAGATGCAGGCGCAGGCCGAGCATGTCGGCACGCGGATGATGTGGGACACGATCACCGAGGTGGACCTTTCGCAGCGCCCGTTCCGGCTGATCGGCGACGGCGGCGACGTGTATGAGGGCGAGGTGTTGGTGATCGCCACCGGCGCGCAGGCGAAATGGCTGGGACTCGACAGCGAGGATGCCTTGAAGGGCAAGGGCGTGTCGGCCTGCGCGACGTGCGACGGCTTCTTTTACCGTGGCAAGAACGTCGCGGTGATCGGCGGCGGCAACACCGCGGTGGAGGAGGCGTTGTACCTGACCAATCACGCGCCGCACGTGACGCTGATCCACCGCCGCGATTCGCTGCGCGCCGAACGGATCCTGCAGGAACGGCTATTCGCGCACCCGAACGTCAGCGTGATCTGGAACAAGGAAGTGCGCGAATTCGTCGACGGCGGCGGGACCGCGGGGCTGGTGGCGCTCGACCTGAAGGACACGGTGACGGGCGAACATTCGCGGCTGGACGTGGAGGGCGGCTTCGTCGCGATCGGCCATCATCCCGCAACCGAGCTGTTCCGCGGGCATCTGGAACTCGACTCGGACGGCTATATCGCGGTCGAACCGGGATCGACCCGCACCGACGTGCCCGGCGTGTTCGCGTGCGGCGACGTGATGGACAAGATTTACCGCCAAGCGGTGACCGCGGCGGGCACCGGCTGCATGGCGGCGCTGGATGCGGAGAAGTTCCTGGCGGCGGCGGACTTCGCGGAGCTTCAGGAGGCGGCGGAGTAGGTTAATCCTCCCCGGCGAAGGCCGGGGCCCAGTTTCACCGAAGATCATTGGCGCGCGATACGCGTCGCAACGACATTCGAAGCGACTGGGCCCCGGCCTTCGCCGGGGAGGTGGATTTAGCGGGAAAGCGCGTCGAGTATCGCCGCTTCCAGCGACGCGGCATCGCCGGAACGGGCGAAGCTGTGGGAGGCGGTATCAATCGTGATCGTCCGCGGCGCGATGTTGGCGCGACGCGCGGCATCGACGTATGCGAGCGCGGTCGCGTCATCCTTGGCTAGCACGACCGTCGCATCATCACTCCAGCCCGCGATCGCCCGCGCAGCTCGCTCAGACAGGCTTTGATCTTCATTCGCTTTTGTCGATATCCGTCGTAATCCACTGATTAATTTGACCATCGACACATCCCCCCGCGCCAGTCGCCACCATTCGCGCGGATCGCGCAACTTCGCCGCATAGCGCGCGCGGATCGCGGCAGGGGGCGGGAGGGCGTCGGTCGTCTCGACCACCCAGGGATTGGCGAGGATCCCCGCGTCGATCCCCGCCGCACGCCCGAATAGCGCCAGCGTCGTCGCGCCATCGCAATTGCCGAAGCCGACAATGCGGGTGACCTTCGGCGCGTTGGCGCGGAACGTGTCGACCGCGGCGATCAGATCGTCGCGCGCATCTTCATAGCCGGTATTAGGTCCGGTCGAATCCCCCACGCCGCGGCGGTCGTATCGGAAGACGGGCGTGCCCTCCGACGCCAGTCGAGCAGCCATCAGCGCCATCCCGCGATGCGCTCCGGCGCGGATTTCATTGCCGCCCGATATGATCAGCAGACCCGTCACGCCCGCAGCCTCGTCGAGTGTGCCGACCAGCGTTTCGTCCGCGCAATCGAATGCGATCAATCGGCGCATGAGGCGATCCAGCGCACGATGTCGTCTGCGATCGCCGCCTGCAACGCGGCGTCCGTTCCGGGTTCGCTCGCGCGCCACAAGGGTGAGCCGGGGATATGCGCATCGGCGGGGCGGGGATCACTCGCGAGCCGAACGGTGCGGGTTCCAGACGCGTTCGAACTCGCATTCTGCACTTCGGAAATCATACTGTCAGATATCAGGTTCCCGGCGTAATCGTCTGAACCACCTAGATCGCGAACCCGCATCAACTCGCGAACTAAAGCGTTTCCATCGGTCGGGGCCAGATGCCATCTACCAGCAGCGACCGCGCCGACATCGACCAACACGCCTCCACGCCACGCGACGATGTGCAGCGGCTCAGGCAGCGTCGCAGCCGCCGCGGCGAAGGCCTCGCGCCAATCGGTGAGCGTCGCATCGCGCGTCTCGACCAGACTCTCGCCCGTCCCCGGCAGATCGGGCAGCGCGCCGCCGATCCCGTGCGCCGCCAGCCGCCGCAACACGTCGACCATCGCCGCCCGCGTCCGGTTCGCTTCCTCGAACAGCGGCAGCGCCGCGATCACCGTGGGGCCGGTGTCCGGGCCAAAGCGCAGCATCGCCTCGCGCCCGCCGCGCCACTGATAGTCCGCGATGCGGAACGCGGTCAGACCAGCGCCTTGCCGACGGCGAAGGCCTTTAGCGCGCCGAACGTCTCCAGCATTTCGCCATCGACCTCGTCGTCCTCGATCACGATGCCGAGCCGGTCCTCGAGTTCGGTCAGCACGCCTGCGACCGCCATCGAATCGAGTTCGGGCAGCGCGCCGAACAGCGGCGTCTGATCGTGGAACGCCGCGACGCGGTCGGCCGACAGACCAAGCACGTCTCGCAACACCGCGCGCACCGTCGCCGAAACCTCGTTCGATCCTTCAGGAATCACATTTGTCCCCTAGCGTCACCACTTGCGGGGCGCGTTAGGACGGGGGGATGAATTCCGCAACGTCCTGCGGCTATGAGGGGGTAATGGTGACCCTCGACCCCGTTCCGCGTCCGATCGACCATGTGCTGGCGGGTGACCCGCAAGCGCCTGCGCTGATCGAGCGTGGCGGCGTGCTGACCTATGCCGCGGTCGAGGATGCGGTGGCGCGGCTGGCGGGCTGGCTGGCGGATCACCGTTTGGCACCGGGATCACGCGTGGCGACGTGGTTGCCTAAGACGCGCGCGGCGTGCCTGATCCCGCTTGCCGCGCCGCGGGCGGGGCTGGTCCACGTGCCGATCAACCCGCTGCTGAAACGCGCGCAGGTCGCGCATATCCTGGCCGACAGCGGCGCGGCGCTGCTGCTGACGCAGGAGGCGCGGGCGGCGACTCTGGAGACGGGGGATGCGGCGGAGGCGATCGTCGTCATCGAAGCGGGCGCAGGCGACGCGCTCCCGCGGTCCTCGGCTGATCCTGATTCGCTGGCGGCGATCCTTTATACCTCCGGCTCGACCGGACGACCGAAGGGGGTGATGCTGAGCCACGCAAATATGTGGCTCGGTGCGAACAGCGTCGCTTATTACCTTGAGATAGAAACGGATGATTGCATTCTGGGCGTGCTGCCGCTCAGCTTCGACTACGGTCAGAACCAGTTGTTCTCGACGTGGGCGGCAGGGGCGGCGGTTGCGCCGCTCGATTATCTGACCGCGCGCGACGTGGTGAAGGCGGTTGAGCGCGTTGAGGCTACGACGCTGGCAGGCTTACCGCCGTTGTGGACGCAGTTGCTGGAGTCCGATTGGCCCGTCGAGACTGTGGCGCGGCTGCGGCGGCTGACCAATTCGGGTGGAGCGTTGACGGTGCGGATGGTGCGCGATCTTCGGGCGAAATTCCCGAATGCCGATCTTTATCCGATGTACGGGCTGACCGAGGCGTTCCGGTCGACGTATCTGCCGCCAGCGCTGGTCGATGCGCACCCCGAATCGATCGGCCGCGCCATCCCCCACGCCGAGGTGCTGGTCGTTCGCCTCGACGGGACGCAGGCAGCGGCGGGCGAGGCGGGCGAACTGGTCCACGCCGGGCCGCTGGTCGCGCAGGGCTATTGGCGCGACGAGGAGCGGACCGCGCAGCGCTTCCGCCCCGCGCCCGACTTTTCCCGCTATGGCGGCACGGCGGTGTGGTCCGGCGATACGGTGATCGCGAATGCCGAAGGCCTGCTGCGCTTCGTCGGGCGAGACGACGAGATGATCAAGAGCGCGGGCAACCGCATCAGCCCGGCCGAAGTCGAGGAGGTCGTGACCGCGGGCGGCGAAGCGACGGAGGCGGTTGCGATCGGCGTTCCCGACGCGCGGCTGGGGCAGGCGATCGTCGTCGTGGCGCGGGGCGATGCTTCGGGAGAGGTTCGCCTGCGTGAACGATTGAAGCGCGACCTCCCCAATTTCATGCAACCGGCGCGGATCGACTGGCGCGCCGATCTGCCGCGTAATGCGAACGGCAAGCTGGACCGCGCTGCGCTGACACGAGAAATCCGGGGGAATGCGTGACGAAACCCTTTGGCCCGCTGCCCCCCGAGTTCGCCTATCAACACGGATCGCTGACGATCGCTGGCCGGACCGCAACCGAATGGTTTGCGCAATACGGATCGCCGGTCTTCGTCTATGACCCCGCAATCATCGCGGCGCGCATCGCACTGTTTCGATCGGCGATGCCCGCCGGTGTCGATCTGCACTACGCGGTGAAGGCCAATCCCTACGCACCCCTGCTCGCGGCGATAACGCCGCTGGTGGACGGGCTGGACGTGGCGTCGGGAGGTGAACTGGCGCTGGCGCTCGACCACAAACCCGCGGCGTCGATCAGCTTCGCCGGGCCGGGCAAGCGCGATGCCGAACTAAAGGTCGCGATCGTCGCGGGTGCGACGTTGAACGTCGAATCCGAGGGCGAGGCGCGGCGCGCCTTCGCGATCGGCGATCGGCTGGGGATCGCGCCACGGCTGGCGGTGCGGGTAAATCCGGACATCGAACTCCGCGGATCGGGCATGAAGATGGGCGGGCGGCCGTCGCCGTTCGGGATCGACGCCGAGCGTTCCGCGGCGCTGGTGCGCGAGATTCGCGACGCGGAGGCCGATTGGCGCGGCTTCCACATCTTCGCCGGGAGCCAGGCGCTGGACAGCGAGGCGATCGTCGAGACCCAGGCAGCCACATTGGCGCTCGCCGCCCGGCTGTCCGACGAAGCAGGCGCATCGCCTCCGCTGGTCAATCTCGGCGGTGGTTTCGGCATTCCCTATTTCGCGGGCGACACGCCGGTCGATCTGGGCCGGATCGGCGATGCGCTGTCCGACGGCTTGGCGTCACGCGCATCAATCCTCGCGGAAACGCGGTTCGCGATCGAACTCGGCCGCTGGCTGGTCGGCGAATGCGGGGTGTATCTGACGCGCATCGTCGACCGGAAGGTAAGCCGTGGCGAGACCTTCCTGATCGTCGATGGCGGCCTGCACCATCAACTCGCCGCCAGCGGCAATTTCGGCACCGTCGTGCGGCGGAATTACCCGGTCGCCGTGGCGCACGCGACGGGCGCGGAGGCGACCGAAACTGTATCGGTCGTCGGTTGCCTGTGCACCCCGCTCGACCGTCTCGCCGATCGCGTCGCACTGCCCCGCGCGGACGTGGGTGACGTCATCGCGATCTTCCTGGCGGGGGCGTATGGCGTCACCGCCAGTCCGACCGCGTTCCTCGGCCATCCCGCGCCGATCGAGGTTCTCGCAACCGCTTCCTAAACGCTATCTTCACCTCTTCATCGCATAGCCAAGGCTGATCGCGACCCGTTGGAGAGACGTCTCCTTGGCGGCACCCGCGAGCGATGGAGGTTCGAATGCGTTTCTCGGGGTTCACCAGAGGCTTGCTGGCGACGGCTCTGGCATCGACTGCGCTCACCGGCTGCATGGGCAGCGGCGGCGGTGCGTTGACCGAACTGCCGCCGGCTTCGTTCGTGGCGTCGAAGGAGCAGCCGGGCGAGGAATATATCATCGGCCCGCTCGATTCGCTGCAGATCTTCGTGTGGCGCAATCCCGAACTGTCGTCGAAGGTGCAGGTCCGCCCTGACGGCCGCATCACGACGCCGCTGATCAGCGACATGCCCGCGGTGGGAAAGACCCCGTCGATGCTGGCGGCCGACATGAAATTGGCGCTGGGGGAATATATCAAGGATCCCATCGTCTCGGTCATCGTCGAGAATTTCAGCGGTACGTACAGTCAGCAGGTCCGCATCGTCGGCGCTACGGAGAAGCCCGCGTCGCTGCCGTACCGCGCGAACATGACGCTGCTCGACGCGATGATCGCGGTCGGCGGCCTCAGCGAATATGCCGCGGGCAACAAGGCGCGCCTGATCCGCTACGACCGCGCGACCGGCAAGCAGCGCGAATATCAGCTGCGCGTGAACCGCCTGCTGAAGGACGGCGACGCCAGTGCGAACGTGAAGCTGGAACCCGGCGACGTAATCATCATCCCCGAGAGCATGTTCTGAGGTTGATGGCGTGACCGGTCTTTACGAGGAACTCAGGATCGCGGTGCACGCGATGTGGACGCGCCGCTGGCTCGCGCTGGCGGTGGCGTGGGGCGTATGCGTGCTCGGCTGGCTGGTCGTCAGCCAGATCCCGAGCCGCTACGAATCGCGCGCTCGCGTCTTCGTGCAGATGCGATCGGTCCTGCCCGCGGGCGTCGACGGGACGCAGCTGAACGATCAGCAGCGCGACGTGGACACGGTGCGGCAGACGCTGACGTCGGCGGTGAACCTTGAGAAGGTCGTCCGCGGCACCGAATTGGCGAAGACCGTCGCTACCGATCGCGACATCGCGGACCGCGTCGCTGGCCTCGCCACAGCGATCAAGATCACCGCGCAGCAGGACAATCTGTTCGAGATCACGACCACTTCATCCAGCCCGGCGCTGGCGAAATCGATCACGCAGAAGCTGATCGACATCTTCGTCGAAACGAACCTGTCGGATGACCGGTCGCAGAGCAGCCAGACGCTGACCTTCCTCGATCAGCAATTGAAGTCGCTCGGCACGAAATTGCAGGATGCGGAGGCCAAGCGCGCCGATTTCCAGAACCGCTATCTCGGGTCGCTGCCGGGCACGGGTTCGGTCGCCGACCGGATCGGCGCGGCGCGTGCGCAGATGAGCCAGGTCGACAACGATCTGGCCGCGGCGCAGTCGAGCCTGGCCGCGCTGCAGGGGCAGATGGCGGGAACCCCCGCGACGGTCGCAGGCGCGGGGATTGCGCCCGGCGTCGGCCCGGCGCGCGCGCGCGTCGCGGCGATCCAGGGCCAGCTCGCCGATGCGCGCGGGCGCGGCTATACCGAAAGCCACCCCGACGTGGTCGCGCTGAAGACGCAACTGGCGCAGGCGCTGGCGGCGGCGAAGGGCGAGCCGGTTGGCGCGGGCGGCGGGGGCGTATCGAACCCGGCCTATCTGTCGCTGCAGTCGATGCAGGCCGATCGCCAGGCGAGCGTGTCGGCGCTCAGAATGCGCAAGAGCCAGCTGCAGGGTGACCTCGACACGTTGAACGCAAAGCTGGCCGACGATCCCGCGGTCGCCGCGGAGCAGGGCGAGATCGACCGGAATTATACCGTCCTCAAAGCGCAGTATGACCAATTGCTCGCACAGCGTGAGCAGACCAATTTGCGCAGCCAGGCGCAAACGCAAACCGATTCGGTCAAGTTCAGCGTCATCGATCCGCCAACGTCGCCGCGCACGCCGATCGCGCCCAACCGCCCGATGCTGCTGACCGGCGTGTTGATCGCCGGGCTGCTCGGCGGGCTGGGCGCGGCCTTCGGCATGGCGAAGGTGCAGGCGACCTTCCCGACCGCGCAGCGGCTGGAGATCGCGTCGGGCATGAACGTGATCGGTCAGGTCGGCGAGATGCTGACGCGCATCCAGTCTGAAGAACGTGCGAAGCGGCTGAAGTGGTTTGCGGGCGGCGTCGGCGCGCTGGGCGTAAGTTACGTTGCGCTGCTGGGCGTCGAGATGCTCCAGCGGGGGATGGCGGCATGAACCGGGCAACGAAACCTGCCGAGGAATCGCTGATCGAGCGCGCCGCGCGGGTCTATGATTTCGGGGCGCATCTGCGTGGGCCGAGCGCGGTTTCATCCGACGAAACTGCCACCACCGTTGTTCGTCCCGAGCCTGTCGAACCGGTCGCGGACGAACCTGTGGCCGAGCGCGCGAACGCTTCGCCAAGCTCAGGGCGAGCCGAGGGTCGGGCATACACCCCGTCGCCGATCGACCTGCTTCCGGAATGGGCCGCGCCGGCGAACATCGCCGCGATCGACCGCATCATGCTGGCGGAAAAGGGGATGCTGGTCCCTGGCGCCCCGGTGGGGGCGCTGGCGGAAGAATTTCGCCTTATCAAGAGGCAGTTGTTGCTCAATGCTCGCGCGGTCAGCGAAGGACCGTTGAAGCAGCGCGCGCGGACGATCCTGGTCGGTTCGGGCAAACCGGGCGAGGGCAAGACGTTCTGCGCGATCAATCTGGCGCTGTCGCTGTCGGCGGAAAAGGACGTGGAGATCCTGCTGGTCGACGGCGATTTCGCCAAACCCGACGTCATGGCGACGCTCGGCCTGGATGATTCGCTCGGCTTTCTCGATATCCTCGGCGACTCTACGCTCGATCCCGAAAGCTGCATCGTGCGCACCGACGTGCCGCAACTGAGCCTGCTTCCTGCGGGCAAGCGGACGCACGCCGACACCGAACTCCTCGCCAGCGATCGGACGGGCGTGATGCTCGACCGGTTGCTCGCGGCGAATCCGAAGCGGATCATCGTGTTCGACACCCCGCCCGCGCTGGCGGCCTCACCTGCTTCTGTGCTGGCGCTGCTGGTCGGGCAGGTGATGCTGGTGGTGCGCGCGGATCGCACCACCGAAAGCGACGTTCGGGAGGCGGTGAACCTGCTCGATGGCTGCGACCAGATCAGCCTGATCCTCAATTCGGTTTCCTACGAACCCGGCCGTGGCCGGTTCGGCAGCTATTACGGGCAGGAGAAGTGACCGTGCCTCGGACCATCGTCCTCGCCATCGCGGCGGTTGCGGCGGGCAGCGCCCCCGCGCACGCCCAGACGTCGCAGAAATCGCGCTATATCCAGCCGTATATTGAACTGGCGCAGATCGTCGACGCGGACCTGTCGAACGACGATGTCGTGACCTATTCGCAGATCGCAGTCGGCATCGATGCGGGCGTGCAGGGGCGCAATGTCGAGGCGCAGGTCAGCTATCGCTACGAACGGCGGATCGAATGGGACGACCGGATCGCCGACGGCGACGTTCATTCCGGACTGGCGCGCGCGAGAATCAACGACGGTCGCGGGCTGAATTTCGAGGCGGGTGCGCTGGCGACACGCGCGCGCAGCGACATCCGCGGGTCCGCGCCGGGCAATTTCGTCGGCAATGTCGACAACGTGACGCAGGTCTATTCGGTCTATGCCGGGCCGACGCTGTCGAAGACGGTCGGACCGGTGCAGGTCGCGGCGGGGCTCGGCGTCGGCTACACCAAGGTCGAGGTTCCGAACGCCACCGGCGTCGGACCGGGGCAGCCGCGGCTGGACTATTATGACGATTCGAAGGGCGTCGTCGCAACCGCCTCGGTCGGCACGGCGGCTGGCACGGTACTGCCGGTCGGCGTTACCATCAGCGGCGCATATGAACTGGAACGCGCCGGGCAGCTGAACCAGAAATACGAGGGCTATTACGGCCGCGGCGACGTCGTGCTGCCGGTCAGCCGAACCGTCGCGATCCGCGGCGGCGTCGGGTATGAGAAGATCGAGGCGAGCCAGAAGGACGCGCTGGTCGACGCGAACGGCGATGCGGTGCTCGACCGCAACGGCCGCTTCGTCACCGATCCCAATTCGCCGCAGCGCATCGCGTACAACACCGACGGCCTGATCTACGACGCGGGCGTTATATGGCGGCCATCGCCGCGGCTGGAACTGCAGGCGAACGCAGGCTGGCGCTACGGCGGCGAAACCTATTACGGCAGCCTGGCGTGGCAATTCCAGCGCGATACCGGCCTGAATGTCCTCGTCTATGACGGGATCGAGACGTTCGGGCGTCAGTTGCGCGATGGCTTGCGCGATGCGCCGACGCAGTTCCAGACGCGGCCCGATCCGTTCGGTCAGCAGTTCGGCGGGTGCATCTTCGCTTCCCAGCCTGGTACAAGCGGGGCGGGAAGCTGCCTGAACGACGCGTTCCAGTCGATCTCCACCGCCAGCTATCGCGCGCGCGGCATCGACGCGGTGGTTTCCACCGTGCGCGGGCGGACCAGCATGGGCCTTGGCGCGGGGTATTCGAACCGCAAGCTGAACGCGCCTGATGTTGGCCCCGGCATCACCGTGTTCGGGGTGACCGACGAAAGCTATTACGCGCAGGCCTTCTGGTCGCGATCGCTCACCCGCGCTTCGCAGCTCGACCTGAACCTGTACGGCAACTGGTATCAGAGCGGACTCGCGGGGGCGGACGGCGTCTTCGGCGCGGGCGCATCGGGCACCTACAGCCATCAGTTCGGACGGCTCGGCACCTTGGCGTCGATCGGCGTCTATACTTTCGACCAAGAGGGCTTCGACAGCCAATGGTCGGCTCAGGCGCTGTTCGGCGCACGCTATACATTCTAGGGAAAGCAAGGATGTACGAGGAACATTTCGGGCTGAGCGACAAACCGTTCCAGCTGACGCCGGACCCTAAATTCTGGGTCGATACTGCTACGCATCGCAAAGCGATGGCGTACCTCGGCTATGGGCTGGCGCAGGGCGAGGGCTTCATCGTCATCACCGGCGATATCGGCGCGGGGAAGACGACGCTGGTCGGGCATCTGATGAAGATGATCGACCCGGCGAACCTGAACCCGATCCATATCGTGTCCAGCGCGATCGAGGCCGACGATCTGCTGCGGATCGTCTCCGCCGGGCTGGGCGTGGACGGCGAAGGGCTGTCGAAGGCCGAATTGCTGAAGTCGATCGAGCGCGGGCTGCACGCGGTGGCGCGTACCGGGCGGCGCACGTTGCTGATCGTCGACGAGGCGCAGGCGCTGCCGGTGTCGGCGCTGGAAGAACTGCGGATGCTGTCCAATTTTCAGGCCGGCGGCCATGCGATGCTGCAGATTTTCCTGCTCGGCCAGCCCGAATTTCGCGACCGGCTGCACGGATCGGATTCGCTGGAGCAGCTTCGGCAGCGGGTGATCGCGCTGCATCATCTGGACCCGATGGGGCCGGACGAGATCGCGACCTATGTCGGCCACCGGCTGCAGGTGGCGGGATGGCGGGGCAATCCCGATTTCGCCGACGATGCGTTTCCGGTGCTGTTCCGCGCCACCGACGGCGTGCCGCGGCGGCTGAACCAGTTGATGGGGCGCGTGATGCTCCACGCCGCGATCACCGATGCGACGTTGATTGACGCCGCGCTCATCAACGCGGTGCGGGCCGATGCGGCGCGCGACACGCCGGTCGCGCCGCCGGTCGTGAAGAAGCCGTTTGCGGTCGCTGCTCCGGCTGCGGAGAGCGATATCGCGCTGCGGCTCGCCGCGCTGGAGGCCAAGCTGGGCACGCCGCCGGTGGATTCGGGCCTTGCCGATCGCATGGCGGCGCTGGAGGCGCGGATCGAGGAGCAGGATGCGGCGTTGCGGCGCGTGCTGACCCTGCTGGTCGATTGGGTCGAGGGCGAGGCTGCGCCCAACAACGCCAGGCGGGAGGCGGTGCGCGGCGCCGCGGCGTAGCGATGCTCAACGGACTGTCGGTCGACGTCGAGGAATATTTTCAGGTCGGCGCGTTCGAGCGCACGATCGCAAAGGCCGACTGGCCCCGGTACGCGCCGCGCGTGGAGCACAATACCGGGGCGGTGCTGGACCTGTTCGCCGAGAGCGGGGTCAAGGCGACGTTTTTTACGCTGGGCTGGGTGGCCGATCGGCACCCGGCGCTAATCCGCCGCATCGTGGCCGAGGGGCATGAGATCGCCAGCCACGGCTGGGACCATCAACGCGTCTTCACGATGACCGCCGACGAATTTCGCGCCGACCTAGCGCGCGCGCGCGGCGCATTGGAGAATGCGGGCGGGGTGAAGGTCACGGGTTATCGCGCGCCGAGTTTCTCGATCGATCAGCGCACGCCGTGGGCGCATATCGTGCTGGCGGAGGAAGGTTATGCCTATTCCTCCAGCGTCGCGCCGGTCGCACACGACCACTACGGCTGGCGCGATTCGCCGCGCTTTGCCTGGCGGCCGCGGAGCGATTCGGCGCTGATCGAATTGCCGGTGACGGTGGCCCAAGTCGCGGGGCGGCGGATGGCGACCGGCGGCGGCTTTTTTCGCCTGCTGCCCGCCGCGCTGACCGATTTCGCGGTGCGGCAGGTCAATGCGCAGGACCGCGCGGGCATCTTCTATTTCCATCCGTGGGAAGTCGATCCCGGCCAGCCACGTGTTGAGGGCGCACCGCTGAAGTCGCGCGTGCGGCACTACAGCCGCCTGGGTGCGATGGCGGGGAAATTGCGCGGGCTGATCGCGCGACATGAATGGGGACGCGTGGACGCGGTCGCGGCGCGGGAGATCGCGCGGTGAACGCTTATGCGGCGGTGCGGGCGGGGCTTGCCGTGCGAGAGGCGGGGGAGGGCGACGATGCTCGCATCGAAGTGTTCGTTCGTGCGCACCCTGACGCCACCCCCTTCCATCTTCCGACATGGTCGCGTGCGGTCGAGCGGGCGTGTGGGCAGAAGGCCCATCTGCTGATCGCAGAGCGCGACGGCGTCATCGTCGGATACCTGCCGCTGACCGCGATGCATTCGGCGCTGGTCGGCCGGGCACTCGTCTCGACCGGGTTCGGGGTGGACGGCGGGGTGTTGGGGGAAGGGGCGGATGAACTTGCCGCCGCGGCGCGCGCGTTCGGCTATCCGTCGGTCGAATTGCGCGGCGGGCCTGCACCGGCCGGCTGGGCGATCGACGATACGACCTCGCTCGGCTTTGCGCGCGATCTTGTCGCGGATGACGAAGCCGAACTGCTCGCCATCCCGCGCAAGCAGCGCGCGGAGGTGCGCAAGGCGCTGGCGAACGATCTGGAGGTCGTGACGGGCAATGACCCCACATTCGCCCGCGAACATTATGCGATCTACGCCGAATCAGTCCGTAACCTCGGCACGCCGGCATTTCCGCGCGCGTTGTTCCGCGAGATGCTGGCGGCGATGGACGCCAATATCCTGACCGTGCGTCATCAAGATCGCGCGGTCGCGAGCGTCCTGTCGTTATATTTCAACGGTATCGTCTATCCCTATTGGGGTGGCGGGACGGCGGCGGCGCGGGGATTGCGCGCGAACGACCGGATGTATTTCGCACTGATGAGCCATGCACGAGCACGAGGCTGCACACGGTTCGATTTCGGGCGGTCGAAGGCGGGGAGTGGCCCTGCGGCGTTCAAGAAGAACTGGGGCTTTGAGCCGCGACCTTTGTCCTATGCGTCGTGGAGCGAAGGGGCGAAGCGCGACATCAATCCGCTGAACCCGAAATATGCGCTGATGGTGCGGACGTGGAAGCGCCTGCCGCTGCCGATCGCGAACCTGATCGGGCCGTGGATCAGCCGGGGGCTGGGGTGAGCGAGATCCTGCTCCTCGCGCACCGCGCGCCGTTCCCGCCCGACCGCGGCGACCGGATCAGGAGCTTTCACATCCTGAAGCATCTGAGCGCGCGCGCGACGGTGCATCTGGTGGCGTTCGCCGACAGCGCGGCCGAGGTCGAACCCGCGCCGCGATTCCGCGCGATGGTCGACGAATGCGTGATCGTGCCGCGGACCAAATCGCGCGCGCGTACCGGGGCGGAGGCGCTGGTGAGCGGGAAGCCACTGTCGCTGACCGCCTTCGCCGATCCGCGCATCGCGGCGGCGGTGGCGGACATTCTCGCGCGCCGTCCGATCGATGCGATCTACGTCTTTTCGGGGCAGATGGCCCAGTATCTGCCAGCGCATCTGCCTGTTCGCGGCCCGCGCGCGATCATGGATTTCGTCGATCTCGATTCGGCCAAGTTCGCTGCCTACGCCGACGATGCTACGGGCGCGAAACGCTGGCTGATGCGGCGCGAAGCGCGGCTGCTCGGGGCGTTCGAGCGACAGGTCGCGGCGCGGGTTGACGCCAGCCTGTTCGTCAGCGCGCCCGAGGCGGCGTTGCTGCCGGGCGGCATCGCGGTCGAAAACGGCATCGACACCGATGCCTTCGACCCGTCCGGCGCGTTCGCGCGGATCGAACAGGCGCAGCCGCTGATCGTCTTCACCGGACAGATGGATTACCGCCCCAACATCGATGCGGTGACGTGGTTCGCGCGTGACATCCTGCCGCTGATCCCGACCGCACGCTTCGCGATCGTCGGCCGCGCGCCGACCGCGGCGGTCCGCGCGCTGGCGAACGATCGCGTGGTCGTGACCGGCGAGGTTCCGGACGTGCGCGGCTGGCTCGCCGCCGCGACAGTCGTCGTTGCGCCGCTGAAACTGGCGCGCGGCATCCAGAACAAGGTGCTGGAGGCGATGGCGATGGCGCGCCCCGTCGTCGCAACGCACGCCGCAGGAGAGGGGATCGACCACGCCGGCACGATCCGCATCGCCGATGATGCGGCATCGTTCGCCAGCATCGTCCAGCAACTGATCGCTGACCCCGGAAACGCCGCGGCGCTGGGATCGGCTGCGCGCGCGCGGGTGATCGCGCGCTACGGCTGGGACGCCTGCCTCGCGCCGTTCGACGGGCTGCTGGGACTGGAAACACCGGAAAGCGTTGCGGCGTGACGGTGGCGTTGCCGCGCGCGTTCGGTCACGAAGTCGCCTGGCGTAGGCCGCTCGTCACGCTGGCGGTGGTCGCAGCGATCATCCTCGCGCTGTTCCGCCGCGATGTCGGCGATCTGGTCCATATCTGGTGGACGAGCACGACCTTCGGGCATTGCCTGTTCATCGCGCCGGTCGTCGGCTGGCTCGTCTGGAACCGTCGCACGGAACTGGCGCGACTGACCCCGCAGGCGTTGTCGCCCGGATTGCTGATCGTCGCGGCGGGCGGTTTCGGCTGGCTGCTGGGCGATGCGGCGGGGGTAGCGCTCGCGCGGCAGCTCGGGCTGGTGATGATGCTGCAGGGCGCGGTCGTGACGCTGCTCGGCGCGCAGGTCGCGCGCGGGCTGCTGTTCCCGTTGGCCTACGCGTTTTTCATGGTCCCGTTTGGCGAGGAGCTGGAGCCGCCGTTGCAGGCGGTGACGGTCGAGATCGTCATGCCGCTGCTTCATCTATTCGGCGTCCCCGCGGTGGTCGACGGGGTGCTGATCCACGCCGGGCGTTACTGGTTCGAGGTCGCGGAGGCGTGTTCGGGCGCGAAGTTCGTCATCGCGATGCTGGCCTATGGCGTGCTGGTCGCGAACGTCTGTTTCCGGTCGTGGAAGCGGCGGGCGGTGTTTATGGTCGTCGCGCTGGTCGTGCCCGTGCTGGCCAATGGCGTCCGCGCATTCGGGACGATCTATGCCGCGCATCTGACCAGCGTCGAGGCGGCCACCGGGTTCGACCATATCGTCTATGGGTGGATTTTCTTCGGCGTCGTCATGGCGCTGGTGATGGCGATCGGCTGGCGCTGGTTCGACCGCGCACCCGACGATGCGGCGTTCGATCCCGCCAGCCTGCCGCAACCGCGGTTCGGGCGGATCGACATGGGCGTCGCCGCTGCCTTGATCCTGACGACCGCCGCAATCTTTCCGGCGTGGGCGAGCGCGATCGGAGCGCGGACGCAGGTGTCGCCCACGCGGATGGCCCTGCCCGAGGTCTCCAATTGGACTCGTGCGCCGCTGAGTGCGACCGCGCCGTGGCAGCCGAACTATCCCGGCGCGGACCATCTGCTGATCGGCCGCTATGTCGATGCGCAGGGCGTGGCGGTCGACCTCTCTATCGCGGCGTTCGCCAGCCAGCATGAGGGCAAGGAGCTGGTCGGCTTCGGCACCGGCGTGCTGCGCGAGGGCGATCGCTGGGTGCGCGTCGCCGATCTGCCCGAAATCGCGGGGGGATCGGCGATGCGGATCACCGCGACCGCGCGCGACGGAACGCCGGTGGAGCGTGTCGTCGCGACATGGTATCGGCTCGGCGGGATTGTGACGGGGGACGATAAAAAGGTGAAACTCGCGACGCTTGAGGCGCGAATGCTCGGCGGTCCGCCCGCCGCGGTGGCGCTGCATCTGTCGGCCGAGGGACCGCGCGCCGGGGCTGCGATCGAACGCTTCCTCAGGAGCCTCGGCCCGGTCGACCGCGCCGCCGACCACGCGATCGGCATCCGGTAGATGTGTGGTATCGCGGGGCTGTATTACCCCGCCACGCCCAAGCCGGTCGATCCGGCGCGGGTCCGCGTCATGGCGGATGCGATGGCGCATCGCGGGCCGGACGGGTCGGGGGTATGGACCGCCCCCGGCGTCGGGCTGGGGCATCGGCGGCTGTCGATCATCGACGTCGCGGGATCGCCGCAGCCGATGCATTACGAGAGCGCCGGGCTGACGATCGTATTCAACGGCGAGATCTACAATTTCGCCGATCTGCGCGCCGAATTGCAGGCGAAGGGCGCGCGGTTCCGGACCGAGGGCGATACCGAGGTGCTGCTGGCCGGATACGGCGCGTGGGGGCCGTCTTTGCTGGACCGGCTGAACGGCATGTTCGCCTTCGCGATCCACGATGCGCGGACCAATTCGCTGTTCCTGGCGCGCGACCGGATGGGGGTGAAGCCGCTCTATTACGTCGAACTCGCCGACGGCGCGATGGCGTTCGCGTCAGAATTGAAGGGGTTGCTGGCGCATCCTCTGGTGCGGCGAAATCCCGATATCCGCGCGGTAGAGGACTATCTCGCGTTAGGCTACGTCCCCGACGACGCCTGCATCGTCGCAGGCGTGAAGAAACTGCCCGCGGCGCATTTCCTGCTGGTCGAGCGCGGCAAGCCCATGCCGCAGCCGCGCCGCTGGTGGCAGCTGAGCTTCGCCGATCGCGCGCGGGGATCGGCGGCGGCGCTGGAAGAGGAATTGCTCGAACGGCTGCGCGACGGGGTCCGTTCGCGGATGGTCGCCGACGTGCCGCTCGGCGCATTCCTGTCGGGCGGGGTCGATAGTTCGGCGGTGGTCGCGCTGATGGCGGAGGCGAGCCCGAAGGCCGTGCAGACCTGCACGATCGGATTCGACGAGGCGGGGCATGATGAGCGGGCGTTCGCGCAGACCGTCGCGGATCGCTTCGCGACCGATCACCGGACGCGCGTGGTGCGATCGGACGATTTCGGGCTCATCGATACGCTCGTTCATGCCTTCGACGAACCCTTCGCCGATGCGAGTGCGCTGGCAACGTATCAGGTGTGCAAGCTGGCGCGCGAGACGGTGACCGTGGCGCTGTCGGGCGATGGCGCGGACGAGGCAATGGCGGGGTATCGCCGTTATCGGTTCCAGGCGGCGGAGGAACGCGTCCGCGGCCTGATCCCGCCGCATCTGCGCGCGAAAGTGTTCGGCACGCTGGGGCGGCTCTATCCCAAGGCCGATTGGGCACCGCGGCCGCTGCGCGCAAAGACCACATTGCTGGCGCTCGCCGACGATAGCGCGGAAGCCTATGCCCGCTCGGTCGGGGTGACGACGCCCGCGATCCGGCACGCGTTGTTTTCCGACGCTGCGAAACGTTCGCTGGGCGGTCATCGCGCCGAGGACCGCTATGTCGCCGCGATGCGCGACGCTCCCGCGCTCGACGCGATCGACCGCGCGCAATATGCCGACATGACAATCTGGCTGCCCGGCGACATCCTGACCAAGTCCGATCGCACCAGCATGGCGGTCAGCCTGGAGGCGCGCGAACCGCTGCTCGATCACCGGCTGGTAGAATTCGCCGCGACCCTGCCAGCTTCGCTTCGCTTGCGAAGAGGCGAAGGCAAGTGGCTGATGAAGAAGGCGATGGAACGCTATCTTCCGCGCGAAATCCTGTACCGGCCGAAGATGGGGTTCGTGACCCCCGTCAGCGCGTGGTTCCGCAGCGGGCTGGCGGCGGAGGCGGCGGCGCTGGGCAGATCGAAGATGCTGGGCGATACCGGCTGGTTCGACCTCGACGCGCTGGGGCGGATGGCCGAGGCGCATCGCAGCGGGCGCGCCGAGCATGGCCGGACATTGTGGCAGTTCGTGATGCTGGAGAAGAGTTTGAAGCGGCTGTTCGGCTGACCGCCGCAAGCACTGGTTCATCGCCGTTCGCCCACCATCTAATCGGCAATGAACGAGTTTCCCGCCTCCGGTTACGGTCACACCGACCCGCACGAACGCGTCCGTGGCGCATTGTTCGCGGTGCTGGTGCAGGGCGTGTTGCTCTACGTCTTGATCGCCGGGCTGTCGGTGAAAATGCCGCAGACGATCGGCGAAAGCCTGAAGATCTTCGACGCGCTGCCCGAGGCCGCACCGCCACCACCGCCAACCACCAAGCCACATGAAGTGAAGAGCAAGCGGCCCGAGGGCGCAGCCTCGCCCCCGAACCTGCGCGCGCGCGCGTCGGAAATCGTCGCGCCGCCGCCGATCGTCCCGCTGATCATCCCGCCCCCGGTGCTCGCCGCGCCAAAGGCCGGGCTGGGTTTTGAAACGTCGGCGGGGGCGGCGGATATCGCGGGGCCGGGCACCGGCGCGGGAGGGATCGGCGACGGCACCGGTAGCGGACGATGGGGTGACGGCGATGGCGGCGGGGGCGACGAGACGCCGCCGCGCCAGACAAAGGGCCGAATCAGCGACCGCGATTACCCGGAGGCAGCGGCGGACGCGGGCAATTCTGGGACGGTCGAAGTAAGGTATGTGGTCGCCACCGACGGGCGCGTGCCCGAATGCAGCGTCGTGCGCTCCAGCGGCAGCGCGATCCTGGACGAAACGACGTGCCGCCTGATCCGCGAACGCTTCCGCTTCAAACCGTCGCGCGATGTTAGTGGCCGGCCAGTGGCGTCGGTGATCGTGCAGAACCACATCTGGACCGTGGAGCGCGACCCGACGCCGGAGCGATGAACGCGGAACACGGCGGTATCGTTTCACGTTGGTATCGTTCGCAAGGTCTGGAGAATGCCCATGAAACCCTTGGAAGCAATCGCCATCTTCGCGCTGATCGGTTCGTCGCCTGCGCTCGCCGAAGGCGGCCGGAGCTTCTGGAACTTCTCGTTCGGTCAGGGGATCGGCGAATATTCGACCGGCACGTGGGATTCGCCGACCGGCGGCGCGTTGCTGGTCAACTGCCGCACGACCGACGGAACCGCATCGATCATGACCCAGATCGACGGCAAGGAACCGCCCGCGAACAGCGCCATCACACTGACGACGTCATCACGACGCGGATCGCACGAAATGCGTTTCGCCACCGATGCGAGGGGCGGGATCGAACTGGGCAAATCCGCCAGGTCGAAGCAGTTGCGCGAATTGTGGAGCAATCTGCGGCAGGGCGATATCGTGACGATCCGCTATGCCGACGGGCAATCCAGCGTGCAGTCGCTGGTCGGTGCGGCGAAGGTGCTGGGGCCGCGGCCGTGTCCGGCGTGACCTAACGCAATTTCGCGATCGCCAGCCCGTCCGCCTTCGCACGGTCCTTGGTCGATTCCTCGGACCGTTTCAGCGCCTTTGAAATCGCCTTCAGCGCCATGCCCTTCTTGGCCAGCGTGTGCAGTTTCTGGATTTCGTCGGTCGTCCACGGCTGACGATGGCGTTCGAACAGTTCACCCTTGGCCATCGTCAGCTACTCCTAAGTATCAATCGGCGAACAGCGTCGCCCATTTGCGCTTGGCGCGGTCCTTCCAGTGCCCGCGGTGGTACGCGTCGCTGGCCAGCAGCGGCATGACCGAACCGGCTTCGGCGAACACCATCTGTTCGATGCCGGTGTTCACCTTGCCCCAGCTTGCCGCCTCCTGCAGCGTCGAGGATGAGCACGCCCCGTCGCGGACGTCGGCGACGGTGATCTGCACCGCGTACTTATGAACCGCGACATCGTCATGGCCGAGGATTTCGGCGCACACCACTGTATCCTGAATGAAGTTCTTCGGCACGCCGCCGCCGATCATCAGCAGGCCCGTGGTGCCAGCCTTGATCTTGATGTCGGTCAGTTCGCGGAAATCGGCGATCGCGTCGAGCACCATGTACGGCTTGCCCGCCTTTGCGGAATCGACCTGATGCTTGACCAGCCCGAAGCCCGCGGACGAATCGACGAACGCCGGGCAGAAGATGGGCACGTCATGTTCGTACGCCAGCTTGACCAGGCTGTTGTCCTTCTTGCCGTGCTCGACCAGATATTTGCCCATCTCGCGGATGAACGCGCGGCTCGAATAGGGCTTGGCTTCCAGCGTCTCGGCGATCTCGAAGATCGTATGGTCGACGTGCTGGAGCTGCTCCTCGTCGATGTACGTATCGTAGATGCGGTCGATCAGCAGCGAGCGCAGCGTGTCATCGTCGGGCACCTCGAGCGCCTGATAATGCTTGTGGCCAAGCCCTTCGAAGAAATCCATGTCGACGATCGTCGCGCCGGTCGCGACGATGCAGTCGACCATGTTGTTGCGGACGAGCTCCGCATAGAGGTCCATGCACCCGCCCGCGCTGGTCGATCCGGCGATCACCAGCACGATCGTGCAATCCTTGTCCGCCAGCATCTGGTTGTAGATGCTGGTCGCGCGGCCCAGGTCGCGGCTGGTGAAGCTCATGTCCGCCATCGCATCGACGATCGGCCGCGCGTCGAAGCTGGTGATGTCGATATGCTTGACCTGCTTGGACAGCAGTTCGGCTTTTCTCTGGTCGTTTGGCCGGGTGTCGTTCGGGGCGAGGGTGTCGGTCATTTCAAATCCTTCCGTGTCATCCCCGCGCAAGCGGGGACCCATGGCCGAACGTCAGCCCATGAGTCCCCGCTTGCGCGGGGACGACCGTTCAATTGCAATGGCTCGTTACAGCGTGACGACGTTCGACGCGACCTGCTCGTCCTCGTCGAGGTACAGCGAGGCCATCGGTTCGTCCTCGACGATCACCGTTTCGTCCGATCCGAAGCCGTTGAACGCGGTGCGCATCGCCGAACCGTACGCGCCGAGCATCCCGATCTCGATATAATCGCCCGCCACCACGTCGGCGGGGAGTTCGAACGGCCCCGCCATGTGATCGAGATCGTCGCAGGTCGGGCCGTAGAACGAGAACGGATGATCGCGCACGGTCGACTCCGGTTCGCGCAGCAACGTGACCGGAAAGCGCCAGCCGATATGCGCCGCATCGAACAGCGCGCCATACGCGCCGTCGTTGATGAACAGCTCGTTCCCGCGGCGCTTTTCGACGCGCACGATCAGCGATGCATATTCGGCGCAGAGCGCGCGACCCGGCTCGCACCACAATTCGGACGAATAGCTGACCGGCAAAGATTCGAACGCACGGTGGATCGCGTCGAAATACCGCTCCAGCGGGGGCGGCTCCATGCCCGGATAGGACGAGGGGAACCCGCCGCCGACGTCGATCACGTCCACGGTCACCGCCGCATCGACGATCGCCGCACGCACGCGCTCCAGCGCCTGCGTATAGGCCTCGGGCGCCATCGCCTGCGACCCGACGTGGAAGCAGATGCCGAGCGCATCCGCCGCCTGACGCGCCGCGAACAGCAAAGGCTTCGCCTCGTGCGGGGCGACGCCGAACTTGGACGCGAGGCTCAGCTTCGAATGCTCCGACGACACGCGCAGCCGGACGCACAGCGTCAGGTCGGTCGCATCGCGCCCATCCCTGCTGGCGGTCGCGCGCATGATCTTTTCCAGCTCTTCCAGGCTGTCGAGGCTGAACACGCGCACGCCGTGCGTGAAATACGCCTCGTGGATCGCTTCCTCGGCCTTCACCGGGTGCATGAAACACAGCGTGGCGTCGGGCAGCAACCGTGCGACGAGCCGCACCTCGGCGATCGAGGCGACGTCGTAATGCGTCACGCCCGCATCCCACAGGGTGCGGATCAGTTCGGGCGACGGATTCGCCTTCACCGCATACATCGACCGGCCCGGAAACTTCTCGACGAAGAATCGGGCGGCCCGCGCCGCGGCGTGGGGACGAATCAGCGTAACCGGCTGGACCGGCTTCCGCTTGGCAATATCGAGAGCTCCGGCAACCGAGGAAGCGGAGACGGTCGAGGGGGCAGCTAGCCCCAGCGCAATATGATGCTTGTGCAACTCAAGGGACCTCCAAGTGGCTTGCGCCTACGGTGAAAAAAGCTGCCTTGCGGTTGGAAGTCCCATGGGGCAGCGGATGGGCGATCTATGGTTGCAACTCACGGATGTAAAGTGGTTTGCGCCGAACGGGGGTGGGGTGTGACGATTTTACGACAACCAACGCGGGCCGGGGTCCGCGACGCGGCGGCGAAGATCGCACTGATCCTGCCGCCGACGCCGCTTTTCGTGTTGCCGATCAATGGTGTGGACGTGGCCTTTAAGGCCGAGTCGCTGCAGCCGGTGGGGGCGTTCAAGGTGCGCGGGGCGTGGCACCGGCTGACTGCTTTGGGCAGCGAAGCGCGCGTGCGGGGGGTCGTCGCGTTTTCTTCGGGCAATCACGCGCAGGGGGTGGCGTGGGCGGCGAAGCGGCTGGGAATCGCCGCGACGATCGTGATGCCGTCCGACGCGCCGCGGGTGAAGGTCGAATCGACGCTGGCGCTGGGGGCTGAGGTCGTGACCTACGACCGCGCGACCGAATCGCGCGAGACGATCGCCGCGCGACTGGCCGAGGCGCGCGGTAGCACACTGGTGCCGAGCTTCGACGATGCGTGGATCATCGAGGGGCAGGGGAGCGCGGGGCTGGAGGCGGCGGCGCAGATGACCGCGCTGGGGCTGGGTTCGCCTGTTCGGGCGGTCGTGCCGTGCGGCGGCGGGGGGCTGTCGGCGGGCATCGCGCTGGCGCTGCCCGATGCGGCGATCACTGTCGTCGAACCCGACGGCTGGGACGACATGAAGCGCAGCCTGGAGGCGTCGTGGATTTTGCCGGTCGCCGACGACGCCCCGCCGACCGCGTGCGACGCGCTGATGACGAAGCAGGTCTCACCGCTGACCTTCGACGTATTGTCGAGGCGTGACGCGACCGGCGTAGCGGTCAGCGAAGCCGAAACCGCCGCCGCGCAACGCTGGGCGGCGGAGAAGCTACGGCTGGTGGTGGAACCCGGCGGCGCGGTGGCGCTGGCCGCGGTGCTGGCGGGAAAGGTCGCGGTGAAAGCCGGGATGCTGGTGGTGCTGTCGGGCGGGAATGTGGACCTGGCGGCGTATGGGCGGGCGATGACTCAAACATAATCCTCCCCTGCAAGGGGAGGTGGCAGGCCGAAGGCCTGACGGAGGGGTGTCATCCTCTCGATAACGCGACACCCCTCCGGCGCTACGCGCCACCTCCCCTTGCAGGGGAGGATGAGGTACGGCCCACCCATGACCCCACCCCTCCAATCCCTCGCCAACACCGCCCCCGCAATCGCGATGCTCGCCGCCTTCGCCTGCGCGATCGGCGGCGGCTGGATGATCGCCAGGAACCGCGATCGGCGGAAGGGCGTGCTGCTGCTGGTGATGGCGGCGGTGCTGGTGGGGAATGTGATGATCTGGACGATCTAAGGGATGGCTAGCTGCGACCGCGTCAACCTCGTCAAACGAGGCTGATCCGGCTTGGCCATCACGCTCGCAACCGGATTAAGCCGTGGATCTTCTTGGCAATGGCGACTGCGATCAATGCCGGGATTGCGCCAATGATGCATCCTGCTGCCGCCCAGAGGCAAATCATTGTAAGCATAAGCACGACCATTCCCGCTTGGGCCATCGAGGTGACGTGCCAAGGCTGAAGGAATGCGACGCCAAGCAAAAAAGACGTGACGAAAGGCAAGCGAAAGCCTGGTTCTCGTCGGGAGAAGATCGCGGTGCCAATGATGAATAGCGCAGTTATAATCGCGCTCATTGGAATAATCAGGATGCCAGAGAAGTCCACGACGCCAAACGTGCCACTTTCAGCGTGTAATTCCTAGCTTCCTTATGAGAAACGGAACTACGCTAACGACCATGGGCAAAGCCCATGCCGTCGGTCGGCGCTGAAGCGCCGCCGGCCGGGGTTGGCCGCGCGACGCGGATTAGCGAGCGCTAATCCGCTCGGCCAACCTCAGCGAATAGGACTATCCGGCGCCAGCCGCATATCCAGATAATTGTCCACGCTGCCCATCAGCAACTCCATCTCATGCTCGAAGAAATGGTTCGCGCGGGGGATGGTGTCGTGGTGGATCGTGATGTGCTTCTGCGTGCGCAGCTTGTCGACCAGCTTCTGCGTCGCGGCGGGGGTGGCGACTTCGTCGGCCTCGCCCTGGATGATGATGCCCGATGAGGGGCACGGCGCCAGGAACGTGAAGTCGTACATGTTCGCCGGCGGCGCGACCGAGATGAAGCCGCGGATTTCGGGGCGGCGCATCAGCAATTGCATCCCGATCCACGCGCCGAAGCTGACGCCCGCGATCCACGTCGTCGACGCCTCGGGGTGGAAGCTCTGCACCCAGTCGAGCGCGCTCGCCGCGTCGGAGAGTTCGCCGATGCCGTTGTCGAACGTCCCCTGGCTTTTCCCCACGCCGCGGAAATTGAAGCGCAGGGTCGCGAAACCGCGGCGCTGGAAGGTTTTGTAGAGTTCCTGCACGATGCGGTTGTTCATCGTCCCGCCTGCCGCGGGGTGAGGATGAAGGATCATCGCGACCGGCGCGCGGGGCTTGGGGGCGGGGGCGAATCGCCCTTCGAGACGACCCTCGGGGCCGGGGAAAATCACTTCTGGCATGGATACTCGCGTGAATTAGGGCGGCGGGGTGCTCCCCGCGGGATGCTGCATTATATAGGCAGGCCTTGCGAAATATGGAACGTCCTTTGCCCGACCGGCTTTACCTCGACCACGCCGCCACGACTCCGATGACCGCGCGCGCGATGGAAGCCGTCGCCGCGGGGCAGGGGATGTGGGCGAACCCGTCTTCGCCCCATGCCGAGGGCCGGGCGGCGCGGGCGGCGCTGGAGGCGGCGCGGGGGGAGATCGCGGCGGCTTATGGCTGGCGCGGCGAGACGCTGCTGACCAGCGGCGCAAGCGAATCGCTGGCGATCGCGCTTGGCCGCTCAGTGGCGGCGCGACGGGTGATCTCCGCGGTCGAGCATGATGCGGTGATCCGCGCGGCGGGCGAGGCGACGGTTCTGCCGGTGGGGGCGGACGGGATGATCGACCCGGTCTCCTTGGTGCTCGGCTCGGGCGATCTGGTCGCCATCCAATGGGCGAACAGCGAAACCGGCGTCCGTCAGCCGATCGCCGCCATCGCCGAGGCCGTCCACACCGCAGGCGCGCTGCTGCTGGTCGACGCCGCGCAGATGCCCGCCGGCCCCGACCTCACCGAGCACGCCGATTTCATCGCGCTGTCCGCACACAAGCGCGGCGGGCCGCCGGGGATCGGGGGGTTGCTGGTCCGTGACCTCGCGACGCTGCACCCGACCGGCGGGCAGGAACGCGGCTATCGGCCCGGCACCGAAAACCTGCCCGCCGCGATGGGTTATGCCGCCGCGCTGGCGGAGGCCGAACCCGATCACGCGCCGCTGCGCGCGAAACTGGACGACGCGATCCGGCGGTCGGGCGGAATCGTGGTGGGGGAGGGCGGGCCGCGCCACCCCGCGATCGGCAGCTACCGGATGCCCGGCGTCGCATCCGCCGCGCAACTGATCCGATTCGACATGCAGGGCATTGCGGTGTCTGCGGGCAGCGCGTGCGCCAGCGGCAGCCTGAAGCCCAGCCATGTCCTGCGCGCGATGGGCTGGAGCGAGGAAGCGACGCGCGAAGTGGTGCGGATCAGCTTCGGCCGCACCACGACCGTGGCCGACATCGACCGCGCCATCGCCGCCTGGCGCGGCATCGCGCGGGGCGCTCGGACGGTTGCTGCATGAGGGGGGCGGCATGACCTACCTCGATTATCAGGCGACAACCCCGCTCGCGCCCGAGGCGTTCGACGCGATGCTTCCGTGGCTGCGCGACCAGCACGCGAACCCGCATTCCGCGCACCGGCCGGGGCGTGCGGCGAAGGCTGCGGTCGAGGTCGCGCGCGAACAGGTCGCGGCACTGCTGCCGAAGGGCGGCCGAATCGTTTTCACCAGCGGCGCGACCGAGGCGCTGAACTGGGCGATCAAGAGCACCCGCGGCGGCATCGTCACGCTCGCGACCGAACACGCCGCGGTGCTCGATACCGTGCAGGCGACCGGCCGCCCATTGACGGTGCAAGGCGTACGGCACGACGGTCTGGTCGCGATCGACGCGATCAGGCACGGCACGGGGCTGGTCGCCGCGATGCTGGTCAATAACGAGATCGGCGTGATCCAGCCGATCGCCGACCTCGCCGCGCGGGCGCACGACGCGGGCGCGCTGATGCTGTGCGACGCGGTGCAGGGCTATGGCCGCGTCGCGATTCCCGGCACCTGCGACCTGATCGCCATCTCCGCGCACAAGATCCACGGGCCGAAGGGCATCGGCGCATTGTGGATCCGCGATGGCGTCGGCCTCGAACCCTTGCTCCACGGCGGCGATCAGGAGGGCGGGCGATCCGGCACGCTGTCGCCCGCGCTGTGCGCCGGTTTCGGCATCGCCGCGCGCCTGATGGCGGAGCGGCATGACGAGGACAGCGCACACCTCGAACGCCTCTGGTCGCTCGCCACCGATCGCCTGCGCGGCTGGACGATCAACGGATCGACCGACCACCGCTACTACGGCAACCTCAACATCCGACGCGACGGGCTCGACGTCGCGCGACTGATGAGCGACCTGCGCGACATCGCCTTTTCCGCCGGCTCGGCGTGCGCCAGCGGATCGGGCCGTCCGAGCCACGTTCTTCGCGCGATCGGCCTGACCGACGCGCAGGCGCGCAGTTCGATCCGCCTCGGCTTCGGCCGCTACACGACAGAGGCCGAATTGGCCGACGTGCTCGACCGCATCACCGCCGCCGCCGATGCGCAGAGGATCGCGGCATGAAGGTCCGCTTCGTCGCCCCCGACGGCTCCGTCCGCGAACGCGAAGCCACACTCGGTGAACGCCTGCTCGACGTGGCGCAGCGCGACGGTCAGCCGCTGGAGGGGACATGCGAGGGCGATATGGCCTGCGCCACCTGCCACGTCATCGTCGACCCCGCCGATTTCGCCCGTCTGCCCGCGGCGAGCGAGGACGAGGAGGATATGCTCGACCTCGCCTATGGCGCGACGCGGACCAGCCGGCTCGCCTGCCAGATCGTGCTCGACGAATCGCTCGGGGGCCTGACGGTGCGCGTCCCCGACGGTTCACGTAACATGCAGGGTCGATAGCGCAGCTTACCGATGCTCGTGCGTAAACGGGCGTGTAAATCGGGAGTAACGAACATGAGGATGCTTGCCTTGGCGGCCGCCGGACTGGTCGCCGCGACCGCGCTGGCGCCGATGCCGGTCGAAGCACAACGATATGGATATGGCGATCGCGGCTGGCGCGGCGGCGATCGGGATGGTGGCTGGGGCCGGGACCGCGGCTGGCGTGGTGACGGGGATCGCGGCTGGCGCGGCGACCGCCGCTGGCGTGGTGACCGGTGGGATCGCGGGTGGAACCGTGGGTGGAATCGGGGCTGGCGCGGCAACCGGTGGCGCGGCCGCGGCCGCACGGTGTGCCGCTGGGTCGACGGCTATTACGGACCGCAGCGCCGCTGCTTCCGCGTCTGGCGCTGATGAACGTGGCCGCTCCTTCTTTCGGGGAGGGGCGCAACCACCACCTTGAACACACTGCCCGGCTCCGCCATATGGCGCGCGGGAGTCGGGCGGACGTGGTCGTCGCCAACTTGGTCAGGTCCGGAAGGAAGCAGCCACAACGATTTCGCCACGGGTCGTCCGGCTCCCACCGCGCAACGCGCAGCGCACACGAAGGCGCGCCGCCTTCGAGATGCGCCAGCGCGGCCAGCGGCGCGAACGCGCCGACTGACGACGCGGCTTCGCCGCGGCGTGGATTCGTAGCGAAGGCGGCGGAACAAGTTGCGGGCGGTCGGCTGGCCTGCTCTATGTCATCTATGATCGGACAATCGTCGCGTCGATGGATCGTGCTGACTTGGCTTTCTGTCTATCTGTGGTCCGTCCCGGCAGCATTGCTTTTGAGCAGCACGCTTGGCTGGCAGTACGATGGCGACTTTGGCTGGTGGGTAGTTGCAGCCTTCACCGCCCCGGTCTTGTTCGCAAGTGAGTCGGTCAATGGGCTGATTTCCTTCGAGATACTCAGAGTCGCATATTTTATCTTGCTATCGACAATGACGTGGCTTGTCGTTCGCCACAATGTGATGACCTTGCATGAGCCGAGCGGCCGTTAGCACACCCCTGTCCTACACGCCCGCACCCTGCCATGACGCCCGCCATGCCCCGCACCCCGCAATCTCCCCCTGACTTCCCGCCCACGACCGCCTATGTTGAACCCGTGCGCTACCGTCTCAACATTCTCAACATTCGCGGTTCCTGAATGAGCGACTCCCTCGACCTCGGCGAGCCCCCGCAACCCGCGGCGAAAGGCGACGCCTACCGCGTCCTCGCGCGCAAATACCGTCCGCAGACCTTTGGCCAGTTGATCGGCCAGGACGCGATGGTCCAGACGCTCGGCAATGCGATCAAGCGCGACCGGCTGGCGCACGCGTTCCTGCTCACCGGCGTACGCGGCGTAGGCAAAACCTCGACCGCGCGGCTGATCGCAAAGGCGCTCAACTGCATCGGCCCCGACGGAAACGGCGGTCCGACGATCGATCCGTGCGGTGTGTGCGAACCATGCCGCGCGATCGCCGAGGGGCGGCATATCGACGTGATCGAGATGGACGCGGCGAGCCACACCGGCATCGACGACATCCGTGAGATCATCGAGGCGTCGCGCTATGCCGCGGTCAGCGCGCGCTACAAGATCTACATCATCGACGAAGTCCACATGCTGTCGAAGGCCGCGTTCAACGGCCTGCTGAAGACGCTGGAGGAACCTCCCGGCCATGTGAAATTCCTGTTCGCCACGACCGAGGTGAACAAGGTGCCCGTTACCGTCCTGTCGCGCTGCCAGCGGTTCGATCTGCGGCGTATCCCAGCCGAAAAGCTCGCGGCGCATTTCGCTGCGGTGTGTACGGCTGAAGGCGTGGTCGCCGAACCCGAGGCGCTGGCGCTGATCGCGCGCGCGGCGGAGGGGTCGGCGCGCGACGGGCTGTCGATCCTCGATCAGGGCATCGCCCACGCCGATCTGGAGGGCGGCGGCGTCACGGCGGGCGCGGTACGCGAGATGTTGGGCCTGTCCGATCGCGGTGCAATCCGCGATCTGATGGCGAGCGTTCTGGCCGCTGACGCCCCCGGCGCGCTGGCGGGTCTGCGGCGGCAATACGACCACGGCGTCGATCCGGCTGGCGTGCTGCGCGCCTTGCTGGAGGGCGTCCACGGCGTGACCTTGCTGAAGGTCGGTGCGGCGGACGACGTGGCGCAACCGGCCGAGGAGCGCGCCGCCTATCGCGACTGGGCCGACCGGCTGTCGTTTCCGGCGCTCCACCGGCTATGGCAATTGTTCCTGAAGGGGCATGAGGAGGTCGCACGCGCCGCATTGCCGATCGAGGCGGCGGAAATGGCGCTGCTGCGCGCGATCCACGCCTCCAGCCTGCCCGATCCGGGCGATCTGGCGCGACAGATCGCCAGCGGTGCGACGCCAGTGATCGCCGCGCCCGCCGCCGCGCCTGCGCCCATACCCGAACCTGCACGCACCGGCGCGCCCGCCGATTTCGCCGGGCTTGTCGCGTTGCTGGAGGACAAGGGCCACCACGCGCTCGCCGCCCGGCTCAAGCACGGCGCGCGGATCGTCGACTATACCCCGGGCGCGATCGCGTTTAGCGGCACGCGCCCGATCGCCACCGATACGCTGGGCGACCTGACGGCGGCGTTGAAGAGCGTGACCGGAATGCCGTGGAAGATAGCGATGCGCGACGCGCCCGGCGAGGCGACGCTGAAGGAAATCGAGGATGCCGCCGCCGCGGCCGAGCGGCAGGCGGTGCTCGACACGCCAATGGTGAAGGCAGCGTTCGAGACGTTTCCGGCTTCCGAACTGATTGACTGGACCCCGAAAAGGAACGTTTTATGAAGGATTTGAACGACATTCTGGCGATGGCGCAGAACGTCCAGAACGAACTCGCGAAGGCGCAGGAAAACCTCGACACGATCGAGGTCGAGGGTGCGGCCGGCGGCGGCCTCGTCAAGGTGAAGGCGTCGGCCAAGGGCCGCGTGATCGGCGTGACGATCGACGAATCGATGCTCCAGCCGTCTGAAAAGCAGATGCTGGAGGATCTGGTCGCCGCCGCTTTCAACGACGCGCGGACGAAGGCCGACGCGGTGTCCTCGTCCGAAATGTCGAAGATGACCGCCGGGATGCCGCTGCCGCCCGGATTCAAGTTGCCGTTTTAACGCGCAAGGGCGCACGCCGCGACCGCGTCGCGGCGAGACGCCCAAGCGCGGCCGGCGGCGCGGGAGCGCCGTCCGACGGCGCGCCTTTGCCGCGCCGCGTCCCGGTCACTTCAAACCGCGTTAACCGTTTCGCTACGGGAACAATCTCCGTCAGGCGTACGTTCGATCGCTCCAGTACAACAGGAGCGTAAATCATGGTCGAAGAACGTATCGTCAAAACCCGTGCCCCAGGTGAACCCGTCGCCACCAGCACCCACACGACTGTGATCGAACGGCGCGGCGGTGGCGGCGGCTTGCTGATCGGGCTGGCGGTACTGCTGCTCGTCGCGGTCGCCGCGTTCTTCCTGTTCAACCAGTCGCAGAACGACAATGCCAAGACCAACGCGGTAACCTCGGCGGCGAAAAGCGTCGGCGACACCGCGGACAAGGCCGGCGCGGCGATCGAGAAGAGCGTGGAATAGAGGTTGTCCGTCGTCCCCGCGAAAGCGGGGATCCATTGCCAGCATTGTCGTCCATTACCGGCGCGGTATTGCTGGCGGCGTCACGCCATGGATCCCCGCTTTCGCGGGGACGACGGTAATTTGGCGGCTACTTCAAACACGCATCCAGTCCCTCGCGCCGCACCACGCCGATCCGGCTGGCGATGGCATTTCCGTGCCGCCGTACAAACCCCCGCGGCGCAACCGCCTCGCGCTTCTTCGGCAGCGGCAGCACCGCGGCAATTCGCCCGGCCTCGCTGGGGGACAACGTCTTCGCCGAATGGTTGAAATACCGGATTGCCCCGGCCTCCGCGCCATAGGTGCCGATCCCCATCTCCGCGACGTTCAGGTAGACCTCCATGATCCGGCGCTTACCCCACAGCCCCTCGATCAGGACCGTGAACCACGCCTCGAACGCTTTGCGGACGTAACCGCCGCCCTGGAACAGGAAGACGTTCTTCGCGGTCTGCTGACTGATCGTCGATCCGCCGCGAATGCGCCCGCCCTTGGCATTGCGCAGCGCCGCCCCCGCGATCGCGCGATAGTCGAACCCGTGATGCTCGCAGAACCGCGAATCCTCGCCCGCAATCGCGGCGCGCGCCATGTCGGGATCGATGTCGTCCAGCGGCGTCCAGTCCTTCGTCACCGAATGGCCGCCGAGCAGATCGCCCAGCATCGTGAATGTGATCGGCGGCGGCACGAAGCGATAGGCGAGCACCAGCAGCAGCGACGCCAGCACGAACCATAGGACGAGTTTCAGGACGAAGCGGAGGCTGCGGGCAAGCATCGCTAAAGTCTGTATCGTGGCCACCGTCGACGGCAAGCGGTCAGGGCAGCAGCGACACGCCTTTTCGCTCGGCCGCGCGCCGCGCCGCCGTGTAATTCGCCCCCATCATCGTCAGCGCGAGAAAGCCGACGACGATCGCATCGACCGCCATCATCACCCATACGACCGCGCGCGGCAGGCCGATCGCGCCGAGGCCGAGCGCGTAATGCAGCGCCATCAGCGGCAGCGCGCCGGCGATGATATAGCCGATCGCGCGCCAGAAACTGCCCGACATCACTCCGAACGATCGCACCGGCCCGATCGCCGCATTGCCGAGCGGCCATGCGACGAACCATGCGGTCAGATAGACGCCGATAATCGTCTGGATCACCACCGCCACCGCCGCCGCGATTGTGGCGACGGTGCCCTCAAGCCCCAGCAGCACGCCGACCGGCGGGCCGAACAGGCCGAACAACTGAACCGCGGCCAGGATCGCGAACTGCACCACAAATAGCATCGCCGCGGGTCGTTCGACTGCGCGTGCCTTAGCGGCACTGCGGTCCCACGCCATGAAACGGACGAACCAATAGCCGGGCAGAGTCAGCGCCAGCACCTTGGCGTAGCCGAGCGCCAGCCGCGAATCATCTGCCGACACCCCGCGCGCGGCCGCGCGGCTGTCGTACATCCCGATGTTGATCTCGACGACGTGCTGCGCGAATTCGATCAGGACCGGGATCAGGAACAGGAACGGCAACGCCCGCGCAAACGCGCCGCTGTCGGAATAGATTCGCTTGATATCCAGCCACATGAGCGCCCCCTTTGTGGGTTCGCTACACTGGCCGCACACTCCACACCACCCCGGCTTTCGTCGGGGTGGTTGAAATGCCTACGCCGTCAGCAGTCGCTTCTCGCCCGCGATCTTCATCATCGCCTTTTGCAGCTTCTCGAACGCGCGGACCTCGATCTGGCGCACCCGTTCGCGTGACACGCCGTACACTTGCGACAATTCCTCCAGTGTCTTGGGATCGTCCGTCAGACGGCGTTCGGTCAGGATGTGCTTTTCCCGGTCGTTCAGGTCATCCATCGCCGAGGTCAGCATTTCATGGCGCACGTCGGCCTCCTGCGCGTCGGCGACGACCTTGTCCTGCAATGGCGCATCGTCCTGCAGCCAATCCTGCCACTGGCCCTCGCCATCCTCGCGCATCGGGACGTTCAGTGACGTATCGCCGCCCATCGCCATGCGGCGGTTCATGCTGGTCACTTCGGTTTCGGTCACGCCCAGATCATGCGCGATCTTCGCGACGTGTTCGGGCCGCAGGTCGCCGTCCTCAAACGCGTCCAGCCGCGCCTTCATCCGGCGCAGGTTGAAGAAAAGCTTCTTCTGCGCCGCAGTGGTGCCCATCTTCACCAGCGACCAGCTACGCAGGATGAACTCCTGGATCGACGCCCTGATCCACCACATCGCATAAGTGGCGAGGCGGAAGCCGCGATCGGGCTCAAATTTCTTCACGCCCTGCATCAGCCCGATATTGCCCTCCGAGATCAGCTCGGACACGGGCAGGCCGTAGCCGCGATAGCCCATCGCGATCTTCGCCACGAGCCGCAGGTGCGACGTGACGAGCTGCGCCGCCGCATCGGTGTCGCCGTGCTCCTGAAAACGCTTGGCGAGCATGAACTCCTGCTCGGGCGCCAGGATCGGAAATTTCTTGATCTCGGACAGATAGCGGTTGAGGCTCTGCTCCCCGCCGAGGGCAGGGATCGTCGCGGGGACGTTGCTGCGGGCTGCCATGATCATCGTCTCCCTTTTGGAGGCACGTCCTGTCGCAATGCGGTATCGCACTGCAGCGAAGAACGGCTTGAAGCTATACGTTAAGCTGACTGAACAGTTCCTGCATGTCTGCAGGCATCTCGCTTTCGAACGCCAAAGCGGTGCTTGTCACCGGATGGATGAACCCCAACCGGGCGGCGTGCAAGGCCTGGCGACGGAAACCAAGCGTTTCGAGAATCGCCCGGTGAGCTTGCTTTGTTCTACCGTACACCGGGTCGCCGAGCAAGGCGTGGCCGATCGAGGCCATGTGCACGCGAACCTGATGCGTGCGCCCAGTCTCCAGCCGGCATTCGACCATCGTCGCCTCCTTCAGCGGCGCTAGTGTCGTGAAATGCGTCACCGCGCGCTTGCCGGTGGATACGATCGCGACCTTCTTTCGGTTACTAGGGGAGCGCGCGAGGGGGGCGTCGACCTTGCCCGCTGGCGGCATCGGTCGCCCGTTGACGATCGCCTTGTAACGCCGGTCGATCGAATGCGCCGCAAACTGCTTGGCCAGTCCCTCGTGCGCACGATCGGTCTTCGCCGCGACCATCAGTCCGCTGGTGTCCTTGTCGATGCGGTGGACGATCCCCGGCCGTGCGACGCCGCCGATACCCGATAGCGACCCGCCGCAATGATGCAGCAGCGCATTGACCAGCGTCCCGTCGAGGTTGCCCGCGGCGGGATGGACGACCAGCCCGGCGGGCTTGTCGATCACGATCAGATGCTCGTCCTCGAACGCCACCGCCAGCGGGATATCCTGCGCCTCGTTATGCGGCAGGGTGGGAAGCGGCACGGTGACGCTGAAAAGGTCGCCCGCCGCCGCCTTCTTCGCGGCATCGCGGGTGGCGATACCATCGCGCGTGACCTGACCTGCGGCGATCAGCACCTTCAGCCGTTCGCGCGACAGCGTCGGCACCGCGTCGGCAAGCGCACGATCGAGCCGCCAGCCATCGGCCGTGCCCGTGATCGTCGCTTGAATTACCTTAACCCCCAGGTCCATCTGACGTCGGATATGGGGATCAGGCTCGAAATTTCAATCGCCGACCACGACGCGATCGCCGCGTTTGCGCGAGGATCGAGCGAGGAAATCTGCGGGCTGCTGATCGGTAGGGAGGGGAATATTGAAACACTCGTCCCCTGCAAGAACGTCGCCGCCGATCCCGCGCGCTTCTTCGAGATCGACCCCGCCACGCTGATCGCCGCGCACCGCGCCGCTCGCGCGGGAGGGCCGTCGGTGATCGGCCATTACCATTCGCATCCCTCTGGCGTCACGACGCCATCCGCCCGCGACGCCGCCGACGCCGCGCCCGACGGCGCGATCTGGATCATCACCGATGGCCGCACGCTGGCGGCGTGGCGCGCCGGGCGCGACGGGGCGGTGCATGGCCGCTTCGATCCGGTCGAATTGATCCGCGCCTGACCTTGCGCGCGACTCATGCGTCCGCCAGAAGACGCGGCTTCATTTAATCGGGAATTTTCAGTGACCATCAGTCCGGTCGATTTCGCCAGCCTGCTCTGTTCGCGGTTGTGCCACGACCTTCTGTCGCCGATCGGCGCGCTCAACAACGGGCTCGAGCTGCTGGCGGACGAAACCGATCCCGCGATGCGCGAACGTTGCATGGAATTGCTGGCGGAAAGCGCGCGCACCTCGGCGAACAAGCTGAAGTTTTTCCGCTTGGCGTTCGGCGCGGCGGGCGGGTTCGGCGATGCGGTCGATTCGCGTGAGGCGCAGGCCGCGATCACCGGACTGCTCGGCGACAACAAGCGCCTGACGCTCAACTGGCTGGTCGAGGAACCGCAGCTTCCCAAACCCGCGATCAAGGTGCTGCTGAACCTGGCGATGATCGCGGGCGATGCGCTGGTCCGCGGCGGCACGCTCGACATCGGCGGCGAGAATAACGACGGGCTGGTCGAGATCGTGCTGAAGGCGGAAGGGCCGCGGATCGTGCTCGATCCCGAACTGCGCGCGATGCTGGTCGGGGGGCAAGTCGACGATTCCACGGTCACCCCGCGCGCCGCGGCGGCGTTCCTGGTTCACTCCATCGCGCATGACGCTGGCGGTTCGGTCCTCGTCAGCGAGCCGGGCGACGGCGTGCTGCTATTCGGCGCATCGATGAAGGCCAAGTAAACACCACCTTAACCACCCCTGGTCCATCCCCGTCGGCAGCAACGCCACCGGGGGCACATGGACGATCTGCTGCAGGAATTCATCGCCGAAACCCGCGAGACGCTCGGCGCGCTCGCGGGGGAAATCGTCGCATGGGAGGCGGACCCCGCCGATCGCGCGCGGCTGGATGCGATCTTCCGCTTCGTCCATACGGTAAAGGGCAGTTGCGGTTTCCTTGATCTGCCCCGCCTCGCACGTCTGAGCCACGCAGCGGAAGACGTGCTGTCCGCGGTACGCAGCGGTGATCGGACGCCCGACCCCGTCCTCGTCAACGCGGTCCTCGCAATCGTCGACCGGATCGGCGAGATCGTCGAGGCGATCGACGCCGGCGCCTCGCTGCCCGACACCAGCGAAGACCTGCTGATCGCCGCGCTCGACGAATCCGCCGAACCGCAGAACGCGCCCGCCGCGAGCGTCGCCACCCCGGCCGCGCCACGCCTGCCGACCCGCAGCATACGCCTGTCGGTCGATCTGCTCGACCGGATGATGAGCGGCGTGTCGGAAATGGTGCTGGCGCGCAACGAACTCGCCCGCCGCGTGCGCGACAGCGGCGACACGGGAATCGAATCGACGCTCGACCGGCTGTCGCTGACCGTCGCCGAATTGCGCGAAACAGTGACGCGGACGCGGATGCAGACGATCGACGCATTGTTTTCGGCGCTGCCCCGCGTGGTGCGCGACACCGCCGCATCGCTCGGCAAGCAGGTCGCGTTGACGATCGACGGCGCGGACGTAGAGCTCGATCGCGAGATGATCGAGATGCTGCGCGATCCGCTCGTCCACATGGTGCGCAACTCGCTCGACCACGGCATCGAAACCCCCGCCGAACGCCGCGCGGCGGGCAAGCGCGAGGTGGGTCGGCTGCACGTCTGCGCGCGCCAGTCGGGCAATCGCATCCTGGTCGAGATCGCCGACGACGGCCGCGGGGTCGATACCGAGCGGCTGGTTGCGAAGCTCGCCGCCGCGGACCCGTCGCGCGAAATGGCGCTGCACCGCTTGTCCGAACGCGGGCGGCTCGACCTGATCTTCGAACCCGGCCTGTCGAGCCGCGACGACGTCAGCAGCCTGTCCGGGCGCGGCGTGGGCATGGACGTGGTGCGCACCAACGTCGAACAGATCGGCGGCGCGATCACGCTGGCCAATCAGCCGGGGCACGGGCTGGCGGTCACGATCGAGGTGCCGCTGACGCTCGCCATCCTGTCCGCGATCGTCATCGAATCGAACGGTGTCCGCTTCGCCGTGCCGCGCCAGGCGGTGGACGAGATCGTCTCGGGCCATTCGTCGGTCGTCCGGATCGACCGGATCGGCGACGCCGACATCGTGACCGTGCGCGATCGGCGGCTGCCGCTGGTCGCGCTGGAGGCCGTGCTTGGCGGGTGTGCGGTCCCGCCCGAAATGCTGGTCATCCTGCAGGTGCCGGGCGGAGCCTATGCGCTGGCGGTCGACGCGGTGCTCGATACCGAGGAACTGGTGGTGAAGCCCGCCGCGCCCGCGGTGATGAGCGCAGGGATTTATTCGGGCCAGACCCTGCCCGACAACGGGCGGCCGTTGCTGCTGCTCGACTGCGCGGGGATCGCGACCGTGGCGGGCCTGACCTTCACCCGCGCGGAATTCGTCGAGGAGGCGGCCCCTGAAGCGCCGGTCGAGGAGGGCGTTCGCGCCTTGTTGTTCGACGACGTCGACGGCGCGCGCCGCGCGATCCCGCTGGCCGCGGTGGACCGGATCGAGGGCGCGACCGCGGATGCGGTGCGCTTCGCGGCGGGCCGGTGGTGGATGACCACGCCCGACGGAATGGTGCCGCTGAGCGCCGCGCCGCCCCGGCACGGGAACATGACGATGCTGCGTCTGCATGACGATCGCGGCGCGGTGGCGCACCCGATCGCCGAGGCGCTGGAAATCGTGACGCTCCCGTCGGAAATCGCTCCTGCCGCTGCGGTCGGCGCGATCGCCGGAGTCGTGCTGATCGCGGGCGAACCGGTCGAACTGGTCGATCCGTTGTGGCTGCTCGATGCGACGCTCCGCACCGAAGGCCGCGTCGCGCCGATCTGCCTGCTGCACGGTGCCGATTCGGACTGGATGGAAGCATTTCTGAAGCCCGCGATCGAGGCCGCGGGCTACCGCGTCGCGCGCCGTCTCGCCGCTGGCGAAACGCCCGCGGTCGCGCTGGCGATGGAGGACGATTCCGATCCGCCCGCGCCGCGCGTCGTCCGGCTCAGCCGCGACCGCACCCGCGGCCTGCACCGCGCCGACCGCACCGGTGTTATGGCTGCGCTGGCGAAGGAAATCGTATCGTGACCGAACGTCTTCACCTCGTCGCGCACATCGCCAGCCGCGGGTTGCTGCTCGACGCGTCGCAGGTCGATTCCGTGATCGACGTCGGCGATATCGTGCCGGCGCCGGGCAGCGCGCCCGCCATCCGCGGGCTCGCCGCGCTGCGCAGCCGCGTGGTGACTGTGATCGACACCTGGAAACTGCTCGACTTGCCGCCGCCGCAGGGTCAGCCACGGCGCGCGGCGGTGACGCAGGTCGATGGTCATTGTTATGCGGTGCTGGTCGACGCGCTGGAGGACGTCGCGCCATTCGCGGTGCAGCCGCTGGCCAGCGGCGTCGCGCTAGGCGCGTGCTGGGCCGATGTCGCCACCGGCAGCGCGGATCGCGCAGGCGAACCGATGCTGGCGATCGACCTGCACCGGCTGGTCGACGCGGTGTCGAAACCCGCCGGTTAACCCGGTCGTCACACCTGTTCTGGCATCACCGATGCCGGTCGCAAAGCTCAAGGTAGCATCATGAAATCCTGTTTGGTGGTCGATGATTCGAAAGTGATCCGAAAGGTCGCGCGTCACATTCTGGAGGGGCTGGATTTCAGCGTGTCCGAGGCGTGCGATGGTCGCGAGGCGCTCGACGCCTGCATCGCCAGCACGCCCGACGTGATCCTGCTCGACTGGAACATGCCGGTGATGAGCGGGATGGAATTCCTGCGCGCGATGCGCGACACCGATCTGCCGTCACGGCCGAAGGTGGTGTTCTGCACGACCGAAAACGGCATGGCGCACATCCGCGCCGCGATCGAGGCGGGCGCCGACGAATACGTCATGAAGCCGTTCGACCGCGATACGCTGGAAAGCAAGCTGCAGATCGTCGGCGTCGCCTGAACGCCTGATCGTGCCATCTGTCACATCCTCTGCGAGTCCGCTCGCCCGGTCGCGCCCACGGGTGTTGATCGTTGACGATTCGGTGGTCGCGCGAACCGTGATGACGCGCATGGTGGAGACGGGCGGCTTTACGCTGGCGGGGGCGGTGCCCGACGTTCACCGTGCGCTCGCCTTGCTGGCGAACGAAACCGTCGACGTCATCCTGCTCGACCTGGAAATGCCCGGCGTCGACGGGCTCAGCGCGCTGCCCGAACTGCTCAGCGCCAGTGGCGGGGCGAAGGTGCTGATCGTATCGTCGAACTGCGGCGATGGCGCAGCGGCCACGCTTCGCGCGCTGGCGCTGGGGGCGGCGGATACGCTCGTAAAGCCCGGCGCGGGCGGCTTGTCGGGGCGCTTTGCCGATACCCTCGTCGAAAGAATCACGCGGCTGACCGAGCGGACGGCCGCAGGACAGGCGCGGATCGTCGTGTCCACGCCGCAGCCGAACGCCTTCGACCTCGTCGCGATCGGCGCATCGACCGGCGGCATCCACGCGCTCGGGCAGTTGTTCGCCGCGGTGCCGCGCGATTTCCAGCAACCGATCGTCGTGACGCAGCATCTTCCGGCGTCGTTCACCCCGTATTTCGCGGCCCAGGTCGCGTTGCTGGCCGGGCGTCCGTGCGACGTCGCCGCGGATAGCGTGCGCTTGCGTCCCGGCCGCGTGGTCATCGCGCCCGGAGACGCGCATCTGACCGCCGTCGCGCTGACGGACGGTGGCGCGGCGACACGGCTATCGCGCGATCCGGTGGTAAACGGCAACGTCCCGTCGGTCGATCCGATGTTCGCCACGCTCGCCAACGTCTTCGGCCCGCGCCTGCTCGCGATCGTGCTGAGCGGGATGGGCCGGGATGGTCTGGAGGGCGCGCGGCGGGTGCGCGATGCGGGGGGAATGGTCGTGGTGCAGGATCCGGCGTCGTCGGTGGTGTGGGGAATGCCCGGCGCAGTCGTGGACGCGGGGCTGGCCGACGCAGTGCTGACCCCGGCCGAGATCGGCGCGCTGATCGCCGGCGGACGGCGCGGCGCATGACCGGTCTGCCACCCGCCACCACCGGCGCGGTCAACGTGCTGGCCGCCTTGCTGGAGGCGAGGACCGGGCAGCAGATCGCGGCCAATCGATCGTGGCGGATCGACACCAGTCTTAAGCCCTTGCTCGTCGAACGCGGGCTCGACACGATCGAACAGCTCGTCGGGCAATTGCTCGATGGACGCGATACGGCGGTCGGCGACCGCATCGTCGACGCGATGCTGAATCAGGAAAGCTCGTTTTTCCGCGACGCGGGCGTGATCGAATCGACCGCCGCGGCGGTGCGGGAAATCGCCACCGGCGTACCGCGGATCTGGTCTGCGGGATGCGCGGCGGGGCAGGAGCCGCTGTCGCTCGCGATGGCGTTCGCGGAGGGCGATGGCGCCAGGCCCGAGATCATCGCCAGCGACGTGTCCGCTGCGACGATCGCGCGCGCGCGCGCCGGTCGCTTCAATCAATTCGAAATCCAGCGCGGACTGCCGATCCGGCGCATGATGCAATGGTTCGAACCCGATGGCGCGGATTGGGTCGCAGCGCCGGATTTGCTGAAGATGGTGTCATTCCGCCGTCACAATCTGGTCGCGGACCGTCCGCCGCCGGGGCCGTTCGATGCGATATTCTGCCGCAACGTGCTGTTCTATCTCACCCCCGCGCTCCGGACTCAGGTGCTCGACAGGATCGCCACCGCGATGCGCCCGGGCGGGCTGCTCGTGCTGGGTGCCGGGGAAACGGTGATCGGGCAGACCGAACGCTTCGTCCCCAGCCGCCGTTTCCGCGGCTTCTATGAAGCGGTAACCCCGCCAGCGGAGCCGCGCGCGGTTTACAACGCGTCCTGATCGCCGCAACGCGTGGGGCATGACCGCCCCGCGTCCCACCAGCTTCGGCCCGCGCGACCTGTTGGTCGTGCTGGCGATGAACGTGCTGTGGGGCCTCAACATCATCGCGGTGAAGATGGCGGTGACAGAGATCGCGCCGCTGACCGCCGGGTTCCTGCGACAGGCGATGGTCCTGTTAGTCTGCGGCGGGGCGCTGCGCATCGTGCCTGGCCGGATGAAGACATTGGTCGCGCTCGGCATATTGTCGGGCGGCGTATTCTACGTCGCGGTCAACCTCAGCCTGGCGGTGGCGGACAATGTCGGCGCGCTGGCCATCGCCGGGCAATTGGGCGTGCCCTTCTCGATGTTGCTCGCGATCCTCGTCTTTCGGGAGAAGATCCACGCCGCACGGATCACCGGCATCATGCTGGCGTTCGCGGGCGTCGGGCTGCTGGTGTTCGATCCCGCCGCGGCGAAGGAGGGGCCGGGCCTCGCGCTGACCGCGATCGCCAGCTTCATCTGGGCGGTGTGCTCCTTGCTCCAGCGCAAGCTGATCGGGGTGCCGATCCTGACCATCTACGCCTGGGTCGGGCTGATGGGGTCGATCGTGATGGGCGCGATGGCGTGGACGTTCGAGCGCGATGCGATGCTTGGCGTCGGCGACATACGCCTGCAGTCGCTCGGCTGGGTCGCGTTCTCCGCGATCGGATCGAGCGTGCTGGGGCAGGGGGCGATGGTGTGGCTGCTACAGCGTCATCCCGTCTCCACCGTCACTCCGCTGACGCTCGCCGCGCCGGTCATCTCGGTCTTCGCCGCCGCCTATTGGTTTGACAGTCCGTTGGGATTGGCCATGTTGGCGGGCGGGGCGATCGCGATGCTGGGTGTCGCGATCGTCACCGTCCGCACCGCGCGCGCCGGGGAGGCCAAATGAAACCGATCGACGCGCCATCGCCCAATTTCGACGACCGCGCGCTGCCGATCAGCATGATCGTGCTCCATTACACCGGCATGAAGGACGGTCCCTCGGCGATCGAACGCCTGCGCGATCCCGCATCCAAGGTCTCGTCGCACTATGTCGTCGCAGAGGACGGCACGATCATGAAACTGGTCGAAGAGGAAAAACGCGCCTGGCACGCGGGCGCATCGCACTGGCGCGAGATCGACGACGTGAACAGCGCCAGCGTCGGGATCGAGATCGTCAATCCCGGCCACGAATTCGGCTATCGCCCGTTCCCCGAGGAACAGGTCGATGCGGTCGTGCGCCTCGTCGCCGAGATCAAGGACCGGCACGAGATCACGCGCGGCAACGTCGTCGGCCATTCCGACGTCGCCCCCGCACGCAAGCGCGATCCCGGCGAACTGTTCCCGTGGCACCGCCTCGCCCGCCTCCGTCTCGCCCTCCCGCGCCCGACGAAAAACCTGATGGACCCGTTCTGGACCGAGGCGGGCTTCTGCCTCGCGCTAGAAAGGTTCGGGTACGACGTGACCGACCGGATGGCCGCGATCATGGCCTTCCAGCGCCGCTTCCGTTCCGAACTGGTCGACGGCGAGATCGACGCCGAATGTCGCTGCATCCTCCTCGCGCTGCTGCTTCCCAAACCGACCGGGGACGAGTAGGAGCCGTCCTACCAGAGGGCTGGGCGACCGCGGGTGCTTGCACGCGAGGAAAGTCCGGGCTCCACGGAACGACGGTGCCGGGTAACGCCCGGCGAGGGTGACCTTAGGGAAAGTGCCACAGAGAGCAGACGGCTAAGGCTTAGGTCCAGTCAGAGTGAAAGGGTGCGGTAAGAGCGCACCGCGTTTCCGGTAACGGCGACGGCACGGCAAACCCCACCGGGAGCAAGATCGAATAGGGGCGGCAAATGGGCTTCGTTCCGGCCCGTCGCCCGGGTTGATTGCTTGAGCGCGCCGGCAACGGCGCGCCTAGAGGAATGGTCGCACATCTCCGCAAGGGGAGGACAGAACCCGGCTTACAGGCCCTCTGGTGCTTCGCGCGAGCCGCCTCGGAAACGAGGCGGCGGCGCGGAACGCGCGCGCGAAGCCGGCCGGCGTCGCGCCAGCGACGACCGACGACACGCGATTTACTCGCGTGTCCGGTCTTTCATCATTGCGCCCTAACCTCTACCTGCACCCACAATGGCCCGCTCTTCCTCCCGTAACGACTGGGGTTTTCCCCGCTGGCGCAGCTATGGCTCGGGCACGGCGGCGACGGCGGTGCGGATCTGCGACCGTCACGGCTGCACCGAACCCGGCGATTGTCCCGCCCCGAAATCCCCCAACAGCCCCGAACGCTGGTATTTTTGCCAACAGCACGCCGGCGAATACAACCGCGGCTGGAATTATTTCGAAGGGCTGACCGCCGAGGAAGCCGCCGCGCGCGAGGCGGAGGAAACCCGCGACACCTCCGGCTATGAGGAATCGCGCCACCACAAATGGGCTGGGCCGGGCGACGGCAGCCGGTCACGCGACGAGATGCGCGCGCTCGATGTGCTGGGGCTGGAACCCGACGTCGAGTTCGATGCGATCCGTGCGGCGTGGCGGATGCTGGCCAAGTCCAACCACCCCGACGTCCGCCCCGGCGACGCCGACGCCGCGACGCGTTTCCAGGCGATCCAGGCGGCGTACGAAGTGCTCCGCGCGGCCGAGGAAGCGCGGACGTGGAAGCCCTGAAACTTGCCAAGTCGCATTGGCACGGCTGCGTTCTGGTCTGCGGCAAATGTTCGAAAAAGCTGGACGGCGGCTTCGGTCCGAAGGGCCGCACCCCGCTCGCCAAGGCGCTGTCGAAACAGGACGGCTTCGGCCGCAAGCGCAAGGCCGCGATCGGCGTGGTGGAAACGAAATGCCTCGGCCTCTGCCCGAAACGCGCGGTGACGGTGGTCGACACCCGCGGCCCGGAACGCTGGCTGGTGGTGCCGGAAGCGACGGATGCTGTTCATCTCGCGCAACTCCTCCGTCATTCCCGCGAAAGCGGGAACCCATCGCCGACACTATCCTCCGGCGAACCGGCGGTAGGCTTGGCGATGTTTGGCCCTGGGTTCCCGCTTTCGCGGGAATGACGGTTATGGCGCGCAGGGACGATCGCTAGGCTGAGGTATACCGCCCTGCCGTCTCTCGGATCAGCGCGATCATGTTGGGGATGCCCTGCGTCCGGTTCGAGCTGAGCTGTTTACCCAGATCGAACGGCGCCAGTTCCCGCGCAATGTCGGTCTCCAGGATGTCCGCGGGCGTCCGATCCTGCACCGTCGCCAGCACCAGCGCGATGATCCCCTTGGTGATCGCGGCGTTGCTGTCCGCCAGGAAATGCAGCGCACCCCCCTCTGAACCAACGGCGTCGGCGCGCGTGGGATAGACCCACACCGACGCCGAACACCCTCGCACAAGCGTCGCATCGGTCTTCAGCGCCTCGGGCATCGGCTCCAGCGCGCGGCCCAGCTCGATCAGCAGGCGATAGCGGTCGTCGGCGTCGAGGAAGTCATATTCGTCGTGGATGTCGGCGATCGTGCGGGGAGCGTCAGGCATGGGGGGCGATTAATGCGTGCGGGCATCAGGGGCAACTAACGCGACATCTTCATCCTCCCCTGCAAGGGGAGGTGGCGCGTAGCGTCGGAGGGGTATCACCCTATCGAGAGGTCGACACCCCTCCGTCTCGCTTCGCGAGCCACCTCCCCTTGCAGGGGAGGAGTTTTGATCCGCTCACAAATCCACCCCCGCCGCGATCGCCTCCAGCTTGCGGATGCGCTCCTTCAGATCGGCGATCTCGATCCGCGCGGTCGCGCTCGGCGGCTGTGGTGACCGCACGTCATGCTCGGTCACGATCTGCCGCTGCTTCAGCTCCAGCCAGCCGCGCCAGCCCGACAGGCCCGCAAAGACCAGCATCGCCAGCCCCGCCAACGCCGCGGACGCCATGGTGAGATAGAAATTGGGATCGGCCACGGCCAAACCTCCTATCAGTTATCGCGCAACCGCTCGATCTCACGGTCGAGATCGATGCTCTTGCGATCGTCGGTGATGACGCGCTCCAGTACCTGGACCCGCTCCTTCAGCTTGCGGAGTTCCTCGCGCGCGGCGGCGGCGTCCGGGCCAGCCATCGGCTGCACCTCGGCGCGGCCCATCGCGCGGTAACGTTCCTTTGAAATCCGTCCGATCGTGGCGATCAATACGATCGCGATGACCATGAGGGCGACTGACCAGGGCATTCCTGTACTCCTTGAAAAGACAGTCAGTTGATCGGGTGGGCGTTCGGGCCGGGCAATTCGCGCAGCCGTTCGATCTCGTCGGACAGATCGGCGCCCTTGTCGGTCGCGATCCGCTCCAGTACGCGAACGCGTTGTTCCAGCCGCTCGGTGTGCGCCGCATATTGCGCCGCCCGTTCCGCGGTTTCGTGGTTCAGCGCCTCCGCCAGCTTCTCCTTGTGCTTCAGCCAGCGTTTGAACATGTCGCCGCCCACGCCGAAGATCACCGGCAGGCCGACCACGATCATGAAGAAGGCGAGTACGAACCAGTATTTGTCCTGCATGTCGGCCCCTCAGTTCGCGCGGTCGCGGAGGTTTTCGATCTCGTGGCTCAGCATATTCCCGCTGTCGGTCACGATCCGCTCGACGTTCTGCAGCCGGTCCTTGATCGACCCGAGTTCGGCGCGCAGCCCGGCGTTCTCCTGCGTCAGCAGCTTCACGCGCTCGATCGTCTCGTCGTCGCGCTTCGGATACAGCGCCTGGCCCCATTGCCCGTCGAGCGGGTAACCGTTCTTGATCCGCAGCCAGGTGGTGATGACCCACCCGCCGATCCCCAGCGACGCCAGGATCGCGATGAACGGGAACAGCGTCTGCAACATGGCAAGTTTCTCGGGCGACATATCCTATCCTTTCAGAATTCAGCGCAGCGCGTCGATTTCGCGGGCGGTCCGCTCGGCGGGATCGGTGGCGATGCGTTCCAGCACCGCGATCCGCTCTTCCAGCCGGCTGACCTGACCGGTCAGACGCTCGTTCTCGCTCGACAGCAACTGCACCTTCCGCGTGCCGTCGGGGTCGCCGCGATGCGTCGCGCCGCTCCATTCGTTTTCGACCGGATAGCCGTGCTTCGCGCGGATCCATGTCGTCAGCACCCAACCGATCGTGCTGATCGCGATGATCGCCAGCACGAAACCCGGTCCACCAAAATGCATCGATCGTCTCCTGGTGGAGCCTGCGCTTAGCGCAGGCTCTCTATCTCATTGGCCAGCTGCGTGTTGCGGCTGGTGTAGTGCGTCTCGATGTCGGCGAGGCGCCGGTCGAGTTCGCGAAACTTGCTGCGGACCTCGGTGGTCGACCGCTTCGGGTTGGACCTGACGCCCTGCCAGAATTTGGCGTCCTCCGGCGTCTCGTACAGGCCCATCGGCTTGTCGTGTGCCATCCAGGCGACCAGCATGTAGGCGATCAGCGTCCACGGAAACCCGCCCGCCAGCGTCAGAAGGATCAATCCGATCCGGACCCAGAGGACTTCGACGCCGGTGTAATCGGCGATCCCCGAACACACGCCCTTCCACTTGCGGTTCTGGCGGTCGAGGTAGAATTTGGTGCGGCTGTCAGCCATCAGTTCCTCCTCAGATTCTGGTCTTCCAGCCGGTAGTCGGCTGGTGGCCGGTAATCGCCGACCTGCGAGCGAAATTCGGGATTGTCGGCGGCGACGATGCGTTCGACGGTGTTGACACGGTCTTCCAGGCGGCGCGCGAGGTTGAACATCTCGTCGAGCAGTTTCTCATCCTCATCGGTGATCCGCGGGGCCTGCTTCCACTTCGTCATATAGTGGAGGATGACCCACGGCAGCCCGATGAAGAGCATTCCGACGACCATGATCGGTACGAGAACGTCTTCCATCTCTTTGATCCCTAAGCTTCGTTATTCTTGTTCAGCCGCGCCTTCAGCGCCGCCAGGTCCGCATCGACGCGCTCGCTCGATCGCAGTTCGGCGATTTCCTCGTCCAGCGACTTCGGCAGCGCGCCCAGGCCCATCGCATCGGCGCGGCCTTCGGCCTCGTCCACGCGGCGTTCCAGCACGTCGAACCGGCTGAACGCCTCGTGCGTCTTCGGCCCGTTCCACATTTCGCGCAGGCGGCTGCGGTTGTTCGCGCTTTCCAGCCGCGTCGCGATGCCGTTCTGCTTCGTGCGGGCCTCGCGGAGCTTCGACTGCAGCTTGCCGATGTCTTCCTCCGAACTGCGCAACGCATCGTCTAGCACCTTCACCTCGGCGCGAAGCTGATCGGCCATGTCGGTCGCCTTCTGGCGTTCGACCAGCGCGGCCTTGGCCAGATCCTCGCGGTCCTTCGACAGCGCCAGCTCGGCCTTTTCGGTCCAGTTGACCTCCAGGCCTTCCAGCTTGGCGATATGGCGCCGCATCTCCTTGCTGTCGGCGATGGTGCGCGCGGCGGACGCGCGCACCTCGACCAGCGTCTCCTCCATCTCCAGGATGATCATGCGGATCATCTTGGCCGGGTCTTCCGCTTTCTCAAGCAGTTCGGCCATGTTGGCGGCGACGATGTCGCGGGTGCGGGAAAAAATGCCCATTCACGAAACTCCTGTAGGACGGGCCCTTTATATACTGACCGCCGGGGCAGGGCGAGGGATCAGCGCCACCCCGGCGGCCCCGTTCACGCAATCGCGCGAACGATCTTCGCCGGCGCGTTGTTCGCCGCTGCCGGGCCTACCGCGCCCAGCACCATCGTGGTGCTGAGAACCAGTGTGCAGGCGATGGCGGCAAGCGTGCGGCCGATGTTCTCGAACTTGATCATGGCGAAACTCCTCTTTTCCTGAACTTTAGCAACCGCTCCTTGGCAGGTTGCACGATGCTCTGCAGGGTGCGTGCCAATTCGGAAAACGGCGGATTTGCGTCGTTTCGTGCGATCGTTTCGGTCTCGATGCGTTTCTCATCTTGCCAAGCGTTGGGGAATTGCGCCAATCGTTGGGAATGGAGCGGGCGACTCAGGTCATCGGGCAATCGGGCGCGTTCCTCGACGCGCTGGAACGTGCCAGCCGCGCCGCGGCGCTCGACCGCCCGGTGCTGGTGATCGGCGAGCGCGGCACGGGTAAGGAACTGGTCGCCGAACGCCTCCACCGCCTCAGCCCACGCTGGGACCAGCCGCTGGTTATCATGAACTGCGCCGCACTGCCCGAAACGCTGATCGAAGCCGAATTGTTCGGGCATGAGGCGGGCGCGTTCACCGGTGCGACGAAGGCGCGGGTCGGGCGGTTCGAGGAGGCCGACGGCGGCACGCTCTTCCTCGACGAACTCGGCACCTTGTCGATGGGCGCACAAGAACGGCTGCTGCGCGCAGTCGAATATGGCGAGATCCACCGCATCGGATCGTCGCGCGCCACCCGCGTCGATGTGCGTATCGTCGCGGCGACCAATGAACACCTTCCCGACAAGGTCGACCGTCACGAATTTCGCGCCGACCTGCTCGATCGTCTCTCGTTCGAGGTCGTGACGCTGCCCCCGCTGCGCGCACGTAAATCCGACATCCTCATCCTCGCCGACCATTTCGCGCGCCGCATGGCGGCCGAACTGGGCTGGGACAGCTTTCCCGGCTTCGCGCCAGAGGCGCAGGAGGCGCTGCGCGACTATCGCTGGCCGGGCAACGTGCGCGAACTCCGCAACGTCGTCGAACGCGCGGTCTATCGCTGGGACGCCGACGATCCGATCGAGCGGATCGAATTCGACCCGTTCACATCGCCGTACCGTCCGGGCACGTCAGTGCCAACTTCGGCACCGGCAGTGCAAACATCCGACAACAACGGGGACGAGGTTGCGGCCTGCGACGTCGGTCCGTCGGATTTCAAATCCCGCGTCGCGCAATTCGAACGCGACATGCTGACCCGGGCACTCGCCGACCACCGCTTCAACCAGCGCGCCACCGCAGAGGCGCTGGGCCTCAGCTACGACCAGCTTCGCCACGCGCTCCGTCGTCATGATCTAATCGGAACGGTGGCGTAACGATCACGGAGCGTTTAGGCCCGTTCCGCGTTACCTTCGCCAACATCCACAGGAGATTCCCATGGCGTTCGAACTTCCCCCGCTGCCGTACGATTATGACGCGCTGGAGCCGGTCATCTCGAAGGAAACGATGACCTTCCACCACGACAAGCACCACGCCGCCTACACCGCCAAACTGAACGAAGGCGTCGCTGCCGATCCCAAGCTGGAGGGCAAGTCGATCGAGGACATCCTCGGCATGATCTCGACCCTTCCTCCGCTCGTCCGCAACAATGGTGGCGGTTTCTGGAACCACGATTTCTTCTGGAAAATCATGGCCGCCAAGGGTTCGACGAAGCCGTCAGGCGCGCTGGCCGACGCCATCGAAACCTACGGCGGGCTGGACAAGCTGAAGGAAGATTTCAACACCAAGGGCGCGGGCCAGTTCGGCTCGGGCTGGGCGTGGGTCATCAAGGATGCGGGCGGCGCGCTGAAGGTCACCTCGACCCCGAACCAGGACAATCCACTGATGGACGACGCCAAGGAAAAGGGCACCCCGATCCTCGGCAACGACGTGTGGGAACACGCTTATTACCTGACCTACAAGAACGACCGCCCCGGCTATCTCAAGGCATGGTGGGACGTCGTGAACTGGGACGAAGCCGGCAAGCGCTTCGACGCCGCGTAACGCAAATCCTCCCCGGCACGGGGGGGGCGGCAGCCGTAGGCTGACGGAGGGGGCTGGCTGCGGGCGATGTCTTTGCGGCAAGCCCCCTCCATCAGCTTCGATGATCCCACTCCCCGTGCCGGGGAGGAATTACGTTACGCCGAGGGCGGCACCGGCGGCGCATCCTCGCCCAGTTTCAGCCCATGCCGCATCAGCATCGGAACGTTCGCCATCGCGAACACCAACGTCATCGGCACTGCGCCCCACAATTTGAACGAAACCCACACGTCCCATGTCGTCGATCGCCAGACGATCTCGTTCAGCACCGCCATGAACAGAAAGAACAGCGCCCAGTTGCGCGTCAGCTTGCGCCAGCCTTCGCCGCTCAACCCCGGATAGGCCGCGCCCAGCAATCCCTGAAGCAGCGGACGACCAGTAGCCAGCCCGAACGCCAGGATGGCGGCGAACATCGCATAGACGATCGTCGGCTTCATCTTCAGGAACGTCTCGTCGTGGAAATACAGCGTCAGCCCGCCGAACACCAACACCAGCGCGCCCGACAACCATAACATCGCCGAGATATGCCCGGTCTTCACCCGGCTCACGATCATCGCGACGATCGTCGCCACCATGAACGCCCCCGTCGCCGCCAGCACCCGCGCCAGCGCAGGCCCAGGAGTGAGGAAGTTCACCGCGAAGAAGATTGCAAGCGGTCCGTAGTCAATCGCCATGCGCAGGCCGGTGGAGGGGGCGGGGCGGGTGTCGGTCATAGCGTCCTTTACCACCCCGGCGCAGGCCGGGGTCCAGTTTCGATGTCGATGTGATCGTAACCCGCCAGTGCGGCAAGTGTGCCGATGCCGAAGATTCAGCTCTGCCGATCATCCACCCCGGCGATGATCCGGCTGACCTCATTCGCATCGAACGGGCGGAGATCGGTCATCCCCTCGCCGACCCCGATCGCATGGATCGGCAACCCGTACTTCTCCGCCGCCGCGACCAGCACGCCGCCGCGCGCGGTCCCGTCCAGCTTGGTCATGACAAGCCCGGTGACGCCCGCCACTTCCTTGAAAACCTCGATCTGCTGGAGCGCATTTTGCCCCGTCGTCGCATCCAGCACCAGCACCACGTCATGCGGAGACGCCGGATTGATCCGCCCCAGCACGCGGCGAATCTTCGCCAGTTCGTCCATCAGTTCGCGCTTATTCTGCAGTCGTCCGGCGGTGTCGACGATCAGCACGTCGATGCCGGTCTCGGTCGCCTTCTTCACCGCATCCCACACCACGCCCGCCGCGTCGCCGCCCTCCGGGCCAGTGACGATCGGAACGCCCACGCGGTCGGCCCAGGTGCGCAACTGCCCGATCGCGGCGGCGCGGAACGTGTCGCCCGCAGCCAGCATCACCCCGTAATCCTGTTCCATGAACAGATGCGCCAGCTTGGCGATGGTCGTCGTCTTGCCGCTGCCGTTGACGCCGATCACAAGGATCACCTGCGGCCGCGGAAACGCCTCGATCGCGATCGGCGTCGCGACCTGCCGCAATACCTTCTCGACCTCCTCCGCCACCACCAGCCGGATGCCGAGTTCCTCCATGTTGCGCTCGAAACTGCCCTCCGCCAGCCGCCCGCGGATCTTCCCCGCAGTCTGCGGGCCGAGATCGGACGCGATCAGCGCCTCCTCGATATCGTCGAGCGTCGCCTCGTCGAGCCGCGCGGTGCCGAGCCCCGCGAGATTTCCGACCAACCGATCCGACGTACGCTTGAAGCCGCCGAGCAATTTGTCGTGCCAGGAAGTGCTCATGAAAGGGTTCCGATGAGATGGGCGTCGTCGACCGAGGCGATGCGCAGGTGGGCGAGTGAACCGACCGACAATGGGGCGTCGATACGGATTTCGGCGAAGCCCGGTGAATGGCCGCGGTCGCCGGGCTTCTCGACGACAACCGCCTGCGTCGTCCCGACCAAGCCGCTCAGCCAACGCCGCTTCCGCGCTGCCGCCGCTTCACGCAACACCGTGGCTCGCTCCCGCCGCACCTCGGGCGCGACTTGCGGCATCCGGGCCGCGGGCGTCCCCGCACGCGCCGAATAGGGAAACACATGCGCATGAACGATGTCGCAATCGTCGAGCAGCGCCCGCGTGTTCGCGAACATCGCCGCATCCTCGGTCGGAAAGCCCGCGATCAGGTCTGCCCCAATCGCGATGTCGCGCTTCGCCTTGAGCCGCTCGACAATCCGCACCGCGTCGGCGCGCAAGTGGCGTCGCTTCATGCGTTTCAGGATCAGATCGTCCCCCGCCTGCAGCGACAAATGCAGATGCGGCATCACCCGCACCTCGCCGGTCAGCAGGTCGAAGAGGCGGTCATCGATCTCGATCGTGTCGAGCGAGGACAGCCGTAGCCGGGGCAGGGCAGGGACGTCGCGCAGGATGCGCTCGATCAGGCCGCCCAGCGTGATCCCGCGGTCGTCGTAGCTGGTCAGGTCGACCCCGCTCAGCACTACCTCCTTGTGCCCCGCCTCCACCAGCCCGGCGATGCGATAAACCACCTCGCCCACAGGATCTGATCGGCTCGCGCCTCGCCCCGAAGGAATCGCACAGAACGTACAGGCATGATCGCACCCATTCTGCACCCCGACGAACGCACGTGCATGACGGCGTGGGGGCAGCGCGTTGGGAAAGCCGCCCCAGGTCGCGGGCAGCAATTTCGCCGTGTTCCCGACTACCCGATCGACCTCAGGCATCGCCGCGAACGAAGCGCGGTCCATCTCCGCCGCGCAACCCGTCACGACCAGCTCCGACCCCGGCCGGCCACGCCGCGCGCGGCGGATCGCGGCGCGGGTCTGCTTCACCGCTTCGTTCGTCACGCCGCAACTGTTGACGACCACCACGTCGCGCCGCTCGCCCAGCGCACCGCGGATCGTTTCGCTTTCGGCGATGTTCAGGCGACAGCCCAGCGTGATGACGTCGGGGCCGAGGGGAGGCAACATGGCAAGCGATCTAGGGATGACCGACAGCGAAGTCCACGCACAGGCGCGGGCCGTGCTCGACTTCTGGTTCGGGCTGACCGAGGAACAGCATTTCGCGAAGGACGCGGCGCTGGACCGCGAAATCACCACGCGTTTCGGCAAATTGCGGGACGAGGTCTTCGAGAATGACGCCAAGGACTGGAGCGACGATCCCGATACGCTGCTCGCCGCGATCATCCTGCTCGATCAATTCTCGCGCAACATCCACCGCGATACGCTGCGCGCATTCGAGGCTGATGATCTGGCGGTGTCCCTAACGCTGCTAGCGATCGATCGCGGCTGGGATGTGCGTCTCCCGCCCGACCGGCGTGCTTTCGTCTACATGCCGCTGATGCACGCGGAGGATGCCCCGCTACAGGCGTTGAGCGTCACGAAACTCGAGCAACTCGGCATCGCCAACAATCTGAAATTCGCGCGCGACCACGCCGCCGTCATTGAACGCTTCGGCCGCTACCCATCGCGCAACGCGGCATTGGGACGGATCTCGACGCCGGACGAACTGGACTATCTCAGCCAGCCAGACGCCGGCTGGTAGGCTCCGCCTCGGCTGTCTGGCTCGCCAGCATCCGGCGCTCGGCGAGCAGGCGACGGACGTTGGCGACCGTCAGCGGCATCCCGTAAAGATATCCTTGTCCCTTCGCGCAACCGATCGCGCGCAGCCTGTCCTGGATCGCCGCGTCCTCGATCCCCTCGGCGGTGACAGGCAGGTTCAGGCTGTCGCCCAACCGCGCGATCGCGGTGACGATCGCGGCGCTTTCGGGATTGTCGACGATCGAGGTGACGAAGCTCTTGTCGATCTTGATCCGGTCGAACGGCAGCGCGCGAAGGTGCGCCAGGCTCGAATAACCCGTTCCGAAATCGTCGAGCGCGATGCGGATGCCCTGGTTCTTCAGGCTGCCGACGATCGACTGCGCGAGCGCGAGGTTGTCGAACAACGCGCTTTCGGTGATCTCGATCTCCAGCCGGTGCGCAGGGAAGCCCGTTTCGGTCAGCAGCTTGATGATCTTCTGCGGTAACCACGCGTCGCGCAACTGGATCGGCGAGATGTTGACCGACAGCGTCAGATCCGCCTGCCAGTCGCGCGCGGCGGTGAACGCCTGCTGCATGATCGACAACGACAGATCGGCGATCAGGCCGCATTCCTCGGCGATCGGGATGAACTTGTCGGGGCCGATATGGCCGCGCGTCGGATGCTCCCACCGCGCCAGCACCTCGAACCCGGTCAGGCGGCCGCTGCCCAGATCGATCTGCTGTTCGAAACAGGGAACCACCTGACCCTTGGGAATGGCGTCGCGCAGCCCCGCTTCCAGCTCCGAACGGCTGCGCAGCGCCTGTTCCATCGCGCGGTCGAACCAGACATAGCGGTTCCGCCCGGCCTTCTTGGCGGCATACATCGCGATGTCGGCGGATCGCATCAGCGCGTCGATCGTGCTGTCCTCGAAATCGGATCGCGCGACCCCGAGCGACGCGGAAACGTGGAGATGCTGACCCTCGGCGCGGAACGGCTGGCCGAGCCGGCTGACGATGCGTTCGGCGACGCGGTCGACCGTCTCGGGATGATTCGGATCGAACACGATGCAACACGCAAATTCGTCGCCGCCCAGCCGCGCGACCAGCGCCTGCGGCGGCATCGCGTCGGCGATCTCGCCCGCGACCCGCACCAGCAAGGCGTCGCCGACCGCATGGCCGTGCAGGTCGTTGACGCCCTTGAAATGATCGAGGTCGAGCATCAGCATCGCGACCGCCTTGCGCCGCCGCCGCACGTTCGCCAGCAACGCCGCGCCGTCCTCGGCCAGACTGCGGCGGGTCAGGAATCCGGTCAGCGAATCACGCGATGCTATTTCGCGCGCGCGCGCCTCCACGGCGCCCTTCGGAACGAACGCGCTCAACAAGTCGCGGTGACGCCGCCAGCCGAGCAGGATCAGCGCGATATTGAGGACCAGCGCCACGACCAGCAGCCGGTCGAGATGCGCGTCGCCTCCGGAAACTTGTTTCAGGACCGTCGACAGGACGGTGCTGCCGATTGCGACAAACATCACGATGGCGACGGCGGTGATCGCCACGATCGCGTTCGCTCTGTTCTTCGCTCCTCCACCGGCTGGATACGCGGCCATTGTCAATCCTTTGGCGATACTGAATCACCATGTCGCACGGCGCGATTTAGAAGCGGTTAAGGCGCGCGGCTTGCCCTTTTGCCGCGTCTCGGCTATTGGCCCGGCCACGTTCCGACAAAGAACGCAAAGACACGCGCATGAGCAGATGCTCCGGGGCGCACGCTGGCCGGCGAGGTTTCGCCCGCTGGCGCTTTTGCGTTTGGGCTTTCGGGCGGATGGAGTTTGTCGATGTTCGATAGCCTGAGCGATCGTCTTGGCGGTGTGTTCGATCGGTTGCGCGGCCGTGGCGCGCTGACCGAGGCGGACGTGCGCGCGGCGATGCGCGAGGTGCGCGTCGCACTGCTCGAAGCCGACGTGGCGCTGCCCGTTGCGCGCAAATTCGTCGACGATGCGACCGAAAAGGCGATCGGGCAGAACGTGCTGCGCTCGGTCACGCCGGGGCAACAGGTCGTCAAGATCGTCAACGATGCGCTCGTCGAGATGCTCGGCGGGGACAGCGGCGATCAGGCGGTCGAGCTTGAACTCGGCGTCACCCCGCCCGCCGTCATCATGATGGTCGGTCTGCAGGGGTCGGGCAAAACGACGACCACCGCGAAGATCGCGAAACGGCTTGCTCAGGGTTTGGCGGGACGCGACCGCAAGAAGGTGCTGATGGCGTCGCTCGACGTCAATCGCCCGAACGCGCAGGAACAGCTTGCGACGCTGGGTGTACAGGTCGAGGTCGCGACCTTGCCGATCGTCGCCGGGCAGCAGCCGGTCGACATCGCGCGGCGCGCGCTGCAGGCGGCGAAGCTGCAGGGCTACGACGTCCTGATGCTCGACACCGCGGGCCGCCTGCACGTCGATCAGGCGCTGATGGACGAGATGAAGGCGGTCGCCGACGTCAGCCGTCCGCAGGAAATCCTGCTCGTCGTCGATTCGCTGACCGGGCAGGACGCGGTCAACGTCGCGCAGAATTTCTCCGATCAGGTGCCGCTGACCGGCGTGGTGCTGACCCGCATGGACGGCGATGCTCGCGGCGGCGCGGCTTTGTCGATGCGCGCGGTCACCGGCAAGCCGATCAAGTTCGCGGGCACGGGCGAAAAGATGGATGCGCTGGAGGCGTTCCATCCCGGCCGCGTCGCGGGCCGCATCCTCGGCATGGGCGACGTCGTGTCGCTGGTCGAGCGCGCCGCCGAATCGATCCAGCAGGAGGACGCCGAACGCATGGCGTCGCGGCTGGCCAAGGGTCAGTTCGACATGAACGACTTGCGCGGGCAGTTGGCTCAGATGCGCCGCATGGGCGGCCTCGGCGCGCTGGCGGGCATGATGCCGGGCATGAAGAAGGCGCAGGCCGCGATGGCGAACGGCGCGGTCGACGAGAAGATCCTGGTCCATATGGATGCGATGATCGGGTCGATGACGCCCAAGGAGCGCGGCAAACCCGAACTCATCAACGCCAAGCGCAAGATCCGCATCGCCAAGGGCAGCGGAACGAACGTGCAGGATGTCAACAAGCTGCTGAAGATGCACATGGAAATGTCCAGCGCGATGAAGAAGATCCGCAAGATGGGCGGGATAAAGGGCATGATGGCGATGCTGGGCAAGGGCGGCATGGGCGGTGGTCTGGGCGGCATCGGCAATGCGATCGGCGGTCCTGACCTCGGCGATATCCTCGGCAAGGGCGGCGGCGGGCTTCCGGGACTTCCCGGCGGTCAGGGCCTGCCTCCCGGCTTCGGCAAGTTCGGCAAGAAATAACCCCAAAAAACAATCAACGTCTACAAATACGAAGAAGGAAAATCTACCAATGGCACTCAGCATTCGCCTGTCGCGTGGCGGCTCCAAGAAGCGTCCGTACTACCGCATCGTCGTCGCCGACGCGCGCAGCCCGCGTGACGGCAAGTTCATCGAGAAGATCGGCAACTACAATCCGCTCCTGTCGAAGGACGACGAGAAGCGCGTCGTGCTCGACGGCGACCGCGCGAAGCATTGGTTGAGCGTCGGCGCGCAGCCGACCGACCGTGTCGCGCGCTTCCTGGACGTTGCCGGGATCAAGGAGCGCCCCGCGCGCAACAACCCGAACAAGGGCAAGCCCGGTGAAAAGGCGACCGAACGTGCAGACGAGCGCGCCGAGAAGGTGAAGGCCGCCGAGGAAGCCGCCGCAGAGGCGAAGGCCGCTGCCGCCGCCAAGGCCGCTGAGCCTGCGCCTGAGCCGGTCGCCGAAGCGCTCGCCGAGGAAGCGCCCGTCGAGGAAGCCGTAGCGGAAGCGCCCGCCGCTGCCCCGGCAGAAGAAGCAACCGCGAACGAAGCGACACCCGACAGCGATGCCGGCGACAGCGCCGAAACCGCCGAGGGCAAGAGCGCCCAGGCCCCGGCCGAGGGCTGATGCCGAACGATGCTCCCGTCACGCTGGCCGTCGTCATCGGCGCGCATGGCATTGCGGGAGAGGTGCGGCTGAAGGTCTTCGCCGAAGACCTGACGCCGCACCGATCGTTCAACCAGGGCGCGCTGACGCTGACGTCGTTGCGCCACGGTGGCAATGGCGCGATCGCACGCTTCGCCGAGGTGCGCGATCGTAACGCGGCGGAGGCCATGCGCGGAACCGAATTGTCGGTCCCGCGCAGCGCGTTGCCGCCGCTCGCCGAGGGCGAGTATTACCACGCCGATTTGTTGGGGCTGCCCGCGGTGTCGACTGACGGGACCGCGCTCGGTCGTGTCGTCGCGATAGAGAATTTCGGCGCCGGTGACGTGATCGAGATCGAACGCGATACTGGCAAGCGTTTCATGACCCCGATGGCCGCGGTGCCTGAATGGAGCGCGGAACTGCTCGTCGTGGACGCGGCGTTCGTCGAATAACCGCGTCAGCGCCGGATCGGGCGCTGATCGTCGAGCAGGTTGCGGATCGTCGTCGCGGCGACCCCGGCCTGGCCCATCGCATTGCTGATCTGATCCAGCCCTTTCACCACGTCGCCCGCCGCGAACAGGTCGGGGATGCTGGTCCGCTGGTGGTGATCGACCTCCAGGCATCCGTCCTTGTCCGCTTTCGCCCCCGCCGCCACCGCCAGTCTGGACCGGATGCGCGAGCCGAGCGCGGGATAGACGCTATCGAACGTCATCCGCCCGCGCGCGGTGTCCAGCGCCAGCCGCTCGCCGTCCAGCGCATAGCCGCCGCACGGCCCGTCGACGCGAACGATCCCTGCTTCGTCGAGCTTCGCTGCGCAGGCTTCATCGAGCATATGCTCCGCCCCGGGTGCGATCAGCGTCACGTTCTTCGTATAACCGCGCAGGAACAGCGCCTCCTGCGTGCCGTGATCGCCCGTGCCGATAACCCCGACACTTTGGTCGGTGACCTCATACGCGTCGCAGATCGGACAATAGCGCAACGCCCCAAGCGCCAGCGCGCGATCGTGCAAGTCGGGGTCGATATCGGGACGGTGATTCACCACGCCGGTCGCCAGCAGGACGGTGCGCGCGGCGTAGGCGCGATCGCCCACGCGAACCGCGAAGCCTTCATCCGTTACCGTAAGCGCGGTAACCTTCGCCTGCTCGCGCACCGCACCATACAATTCCGCCTGCTCCAGCATCCGCGCGAGCAGTTCGGTCCCGCCGACGCCGTCAGGAAAGCCCGCATGGTTATGGCTGGTCGGGATCAACGCCGCCCGGCTGTCACCTGCATCGAACAGCCGGATCGACAGGTGAAACCGCGCCAGATAGATCGCCGCGGTCAGCCCGGCCGGCCCCGCGCCGATGATGATGCAATCGTCCATGATCGTGCGCCAAGCGACGACGGGGCGAGAGGTTCCTTGCGATCGCCGAATCCGTATGTATATACATTATGTAGATACGGAGGATCGGATGGCGGAGGGATCATCGAACGAGGAGTCGGGGCGGCAAACGCAGTTGGATCGTGTTTATGGGTCAATGCCTTGGCTCAAAGCGGGTGAGCGTAAGCATTATCGCGTAAAAGTCTTCAAATCAGGCAATTCGGTAGCGGTGCGGCTTCCTGCCGCTTTGGGTCTGAAGCCAGGTGCCGAAATGGACCTCGACGTTGAAAATGACGACGCCTTGTATCTTACGCCGATCGAGCCGACGAAGCGCAAATTCAACATCGGTAAGGTGGCGGGATCAGCGCACGATCTGCGATTTCTCAGTGATGAAGATAGGCTGTTCGAAGATGAACCGGTGAGAGAATCGGATCCGGACGTCGGGCGGTGAAATATCTCTTGGACAGCAACGTCATCATCGCATTGGTCATGAACGCTGATGACGGCGTGATTCGCCGCGCCGCCGCGTGCGACGAAGGCGACATGGTGACCTCCGCCATCGCGTATGCCGAGGTTGCTTACGGTTCGGTGCGTGAACGTCCTCCGGCATTCGATCAGCTTCGCGCGTTCGTCGAGGAGGTGCAGGTCTTGAGTTTCGACTACAAGGCGGCGCTTGCCTACGCGTCGTTGCCCTTCAAGCGCGCCAGCTACGATCGGCTGATCGCAGCGCATGCCCTTTCCCACGGGCTTACCGTCGTCACCGACAATGAACGGCATTTCGCGGATGTCCCGGGACTGATCGTCGAAAACTGGTCGCAAAAGGGGATGGCCGAATGCGATATCTGACAGTCGCGCTGATCATGCTGACGGTCCCGGCCCAGGCCCGCGCGCCGGAGGCGGCGACCGTCGAGCAGGTCCGGCGCGGGTTCGAGGCGTGGGCCGACGCGCAGCACGCGCCCGGCCTCGTCTGGGGCATCGTCGCGGACGGAAAATTGATCGCGACGGGCGGAAAGGGCGTGCGCGATCTGGACGGCGGGCGCGCGGTCGACGCCGATACGCGGTTCCGCATCGCGTCGATGTCGAAGGCGTTCACCGCCCTCGCGATCCTCGACCTGCGGGACCAGGGCAAGCTGTCGCTCGATGCGCCCGCCGAAACCTACGTCCCCGAACTGCGTGGGTGGAAGTATCCGACCGCCGACAGCTCGAAGATCCGCGTCCGCGACCTGCTGAACCATGTTGCCGGGTTCGTCGACGACAATCCCTGGGGCGACCGGCAGCAATCGCTGCCAGAGGCGGACTTCACGAAGATGCTGGCGGCGGGCGTCCCGTTCAGCCGCGCCCCGCAATCGGCGATGGAATATTCGAACTTCGGCTACGCCACGCTTGGCCGGATCGTGACCAACGTCTCGGGCAAGCCGTACCAGCAATATATCCGCGACCGGATCATGGCCCCGCTCGGTATGAACTCTACCGGCTACGACATCGCGAAAAGCCCGGCTGGCAGCCGGGCGATCGGCTATCGCTGGGAAAACGAACGCTTCGTCCGCGAACCCGACATGGCGGATGGCGCATTCGGTGCGATGGGCGGGGTGGAGACGACCGCCAGTGATTATGCGAAATACGTCGCATGGCTGCTCTCCGCGTGGCCCGCGCGCGATGATGCCGAGAAGGGACCGCTGAAGCGATCGACCGTGAGGGAGATCGTGCAGGGATCGAACTTCACAGTCGTCGCCCCGCGTCCGGCCGCGCTCGGCCCGGCGTGCCCGCGCACGAACAGCTACGCGATGGGGTGGCAGGTCGTCACCGATTGCGACCTGTCCTACGTCACGCATACCGGCGGTTATCCGGGCTACGGATCGGTCGTGATGCTGGTACCGGAGGCAGGGATCGGCGTGTTCGCTTTCTCCAGCCGCACCTATGGCGCGCCGTCGCCTGCCGCTTACGAGGCGCTGCGGACGATGAAGGCGGCGGGGCTGCTGACGCCGCGAGCCGTTCCGCTCAGCCCCCGCGTCAAAGCCGCCTACACTGCGACTCAGACGATCTGGCGCGCTGGCGATGTGGCGGCCGCCCGCCCATCGCTGGCGATGAATTTCCTGATGGATCGCCCAGCCGCCAACTGGAAGGCCGAACTGACGCGACTGCAAGGCCAGACCGGCGCGTGCGACACGAGCGCGCCGATCGAGCCGACCACCGCGATGGCGGGCCGCTTCACCTGGAAATGCGCGACCGCCGACGTGAACGGCTCGATTCTGCTCGCCCCGACCGATCAGCCGACGATCCAGGAACTGCGCTTTACCGTCGCACCACACCAATGACCTTCGCCGCGACGATCCTGACGCTCTACCCCGACATGTTTCCCGGCCCGCTTGGCCACAGCATCGCCGGACGCGCGCTGGCCGAGGGAAAATGGTCGCTCGATGCGGTCAACATCCGCGACTTCGCGACCGACAGGCACCGGACCGTCGACGATACGCCCGCGGGCGGCGGGGCAGGGATGGTGCTCCGCGCCGATATCGTCGCCGCCGCGCTGGACGCCCAGCCGCAGGACCGCTCGATCCTCGCGATGACCCCGCGCGGAAAGCCACTGACACAAGCCCGCATTCGCGGTCTCGCGACCGGCCCCGGCGCGATCATCCTGTGCGGCCGGTTCGAGGGTTTCGACGAACGCCTGTTCGACGCGCGCCAGATCGAGGAAGTGTCGATCGGCGACTACGTGCTGTCGGGCGGGGAAATGGCGGCGCTGGTGCTGCTCGACGCTTGCGTTCGGCTGCTTCCCGGCGTAATGGGCGCGGCTTCCAGCGGGGACGAGGAAAGCTTCGAAAGCGGCCTCCTCGAATATCCGCATTATACCCGACCGCAAATGTGGGAAGGGCGCACGATCCCCGAAGTGCTGCGATCGGGGGATCATGCAAGGATCGCGGCCTGGCGAAAGTCGATGGCCGAGACCGATACACGGCTACGGAGGCCGGACCTTTGGGAGCGCCATGAGGGCGCTCGGGTCGATCCTCCCTCTGGCGCGCGGCGCGAAGAAGGTAGACGCACATGAACCTGATCCAGCAGCTCGAAGCCGAGCAGATCGAAAAGCTGACCGCCAAGCGCGCGATCCCCGAATTCCGCCCCGGTGATACGCTGAAGGTCGGCGTCCGCGTGGTCGAAGGCGAGCGCACCCGCGTCCAGAATTACGAAGGCGTCTGCATCGCCCGCGCGAATCGCGGCATGGGATCGTCCTTCACCGTGCGGAAGATGAGCTTCGGTGAGGGCGTAGAGCGCGTTTTCCCGCTCTATTCGCCGAACATCGATTCGATAGAAGTCGTCCGCAAGGGCGTCGTCCGTCGTGCGAAGCTGTACTATCTGCGCGGCCGCACCGGCAAGGCAGCCCGCATCGCCGAACGCCGCGACCCGCGGCCGGCAAAGGGCGCCGTCGCCGCCGAGTAATCGGACGGGACTATCGATACGAAAGGGGCGGGGTGACGATGGTCGTCACCCCGCCCCTTTTTCGTTGCCGGGGGTCAGGATATCGAAACGGAGGGACCGCCGACGGGCCGGTTTCAGGTCTGCGCCAGCCATTGGCTGCCGTCCCACGACGTAACGGGCTTTCCCGAAAAGGATGGTGTTCTGGGAATCCCTTAACGCGCTGCCTGTCGGTCGTGAACCGACCTAGAAATTGGGACGCGTACCCGATTTACGGGTGCACAATAATCATTGTCAGCGCCATTAAAACGGGTGTACAGAATCTATGGAGATCGAGTTCGACCCTGCCAAGGATCGCGCCAATGCCGCCAAGCACGGCATGTCGCTGGCGGCGGCGGAAGGGTTCGAGTGGGATACGGCGTTGGAGCGCGAGGACGACCGCTTCGATTACGGAGAGATCCGGTTCGTGGCCCTTGGTCTGATCGGTGATCGATTGCATGTGCTGGTGTTCACCGAAGGCTCTCACAAAAATGCGGTGCGTGCCGTCAGCCTGCGCCCCGCTGAAAAGCACGAGGGGAGGTTCTATTATGGCCAAGTTTGATCCCGAAATTCACGACGACAACCCGCCGCTGGATGCTGCGTTCATGGCTGGCATGACGCCTTCCCGGCGCGGTCGGCCGAGGCTGGAAACGCCGAAAGTGGAAGTCAAAATCCGCTTGGACGCCGCGACGGTCGAGCATCTGCGTGGGAGCGGGCCCGGATGGCAGACCCGCGTGAACGCCTTGCTGGGCCGACTGGTAGCGGCGGGGCAGATTTAGCGGCCTATTCGTCCCAGAAGTAATCCAATTTCGGGATTTGCAGAGGCGTGCCGCTTGGCGGCGATCGGCACCCGTTGAATGTTGGTGTAGACGGCAGCTATGCGTTCGCTCCCCCTTCTCCCCCTTCTCCCCCTTCTCCCCCTTCTCCCCCTTCTCCCCCTTCTCTTCCTTTTCCTCGTCGGCTGTGGTGATACGCGACCTGACGAACAGAGAACCAACGGCTATGTCGTTCCGGCGAATGGTGATCCAACCAGCGTCACTTGGAGCGGCTATCCACGCCACAGGTATGCGGCATGTGGTCGATACATAGAGTTGTCGAAACCGTTTGAGGTCGTGCCGGGCGGTTTCAACGACCCTTTGGCTATACCTCTCAGCTATCTTGATGATCCTAAAACGGACGAGCGCGCGCCCGAGGGTGTTGATGAAAGTCGGCGCGTCTCTTTTGGCTTTCCAGCTCGATACGGAGGGGACGGCATGTGGGAATGGCAAACCCCCATGAACAGGCAGGGCAAGGTCAAGCCCATCGCGTCCGCCAGCGCCCTGTTGAATGCCGCGCAAGCGAGAGGTGGCTCTTATGCCGATGACGAAACCTACTTCCAAGGTGTCATCAATCGAAGCCCGGTTGCAATGACATGCACCATGGTCACGGTACCCAATCCATGGTGCGATGTAGAGGTTAAACTCAACCGCAATCAGCGCTTCCGCGCTCGCCTACCGCCGCATGCCGTGACTAAACTGGATAGGGTTGTTGCGATCGGCAAGAAACTCTTTGATGACCTCGCCAACGAATGTGGCTCCAATTCGCAGCCGCGATCCGGAGAAATTAGGATTTTCCCGTCTCGAAACGAGGCTGAGAAGTCTCTGTCGAAGCAGCCTGTGCTGGCCCGCTGACAATAACGCAAACGACCGCTTCCTGCCCCGCAGCGTTCCCGATTGGGAACGTTCAGCGGGAAAGCGCATCGGGGAAGGTCGCCGGACTACCGCCGATCGCACCACGTTCCTAAAAAATGTTCCCGATTGCGTTTTCCCAAAACTGCCGATGGGACACGGAGAAACGGGACTTTCGGCGTGTCGCGTTGATTGGTTGAATGGCGGGGAGTGGACGGAAGCCGTCGCTGCATTTTCCTACACGATGTCGATCTGCTACGGCTTTCTGATTGCCCGCCGCTCTTTGACTTCGCCGATCCATCCCGCTGCAGCGCGCCAATCGCTGTTCTCGACATTCGCGACGAAAATTGCGTCAGCGTCTCAACATTCTCAACATTCGCGGCGCAATCCGCCAGAACCCTGGCCAATTTTGAGCCGCGTTCGTCGAGGCTGGGCCGGCGTGCATCGCGCCCATCCCGCGCCGGTGCGACCTGATGCCGGCGGCTAGTTTCGTGTGAACTTGTGTGAACTTTGATGAACGGACTGTCCCTGCCAACCCGCCCCCAAACCGCGTGCGTTGGCGTGAACTTATCGTGACTTTTGAAAAGCGCCGAAAGCGTTTTTGGCCTAACCTTACCCTAACCTTCCGCGCCGCTCCCGTCCCCGGTCGCAACCCGCCTTCCCGCCCGCCCCGCCACCCGCTAAGCCCTCCGCACGCGCGGCGGGTCGGCCGCGAAGGTTCCACCGGAGAGACGGATGCGTGCATGGTTGGTCGGGGTTGCAAATGTGGCTTTGCTGTTCGGAACGCCCGCGTTGGCCGCTGAGCAAAAACCCGCGGCGCTGACGCTGGAGCGCATCTTCGGCAGTCCCGATCTGGCCGGTGCGCAGCCGCAGTCGCTGAAACTGTCGCCCAACGGGACGCTGATCACGTCGGTGCGCAACCGGGATGACGAGAAGGCGCGGTTCGACCTGTGGGCGCTCGACACGCGCACCGGCATGTCACGGATGCTGCTCGACTCGAAGAAGATCGGCAGCGGCGCGGAATTGTCCGAGGCGGAGAAGATGCAGCGCGAGCGCGATCGATCGCTGACCGGCAAGACCGGGATCGTGCAGTACGACTGGTCGCCCGACGGGAAATCGATCCTCGTCCCGCTCGACGGAGACCTCTATCTCGCCGGACTCGACGGCACGGCGCGGAAGCTGGAAGCGAAGGACGCGCTCAACCCAGCAATCTCCCCGCGCGGTGGCTTCGTCAGCTTCGTCCGCGATCAGAACCTTTGGGTTCAGCCGCTCGGCGGCGGCGCCCCGCGCGCGCTGACCAAGGACGGCGGCGGGACGGTCCATTTCGGCGAGGCGGAATTCGTCGCGCAGGAGGAAATGGATCGCCGCACGGGTTACTGGTGGTCGCCCGATGACGCGCACGTCGCGGTCGAGCGTTTCGACGAAGCGCCGGTGAAGGTGTTTACCCGCGCCGCGATCGGCGCGACGGGGACGAAGCTGTACGATCAGCGCTATCCCGCGGCGGGCACGCCCAACGTGCTGGTCGACCTCTATGTCATGCGCCCCGACGGCAGTGGACAGGTGAAGGTCGATCTCGGCGCGAACCGCGACATCTATCTCGCGCGGGTCGACTGGGCGCCCGACGGGTCGCTCTACGTCCAGCGGCAGAGCCGCGACCAGCGCACGCTCGATATGCTGAAGGTGGACCTCGCTACCGGCACGACGCACGTGGTTTTCACCGAGAAAGCGGGCGCGAAGAGCTGGCTAAACCTCACCAGCAACTACCGCTTCCTGCGCGACGGCAGCCTGATTTGGAATTCGGAGCGCGATGGCTACAGTCATCTGTACCGCTACGCCGACAGCCGCTGGACACAGCTGACCAAGGGGCCCTGGGTCGTCACCGATCTGGTCGGCGTCGACGAGGCGCAGGGCCGCATCTATCTGAGCGGGCTGAAGGACGACGTACTCGAAAGCCACGTCTATGCGCTCGATATCGCCCGACCGAACGTGCTGACACGCCTGACCGAACGCGGCTGGACCAATAGCGCGCGGATGGACGGCGCGGCGTCACGGATGATCGTCACCCGGTCGAATCCCAGGCAACCGGCGCAAGCGTACCTCGCCGATACCAGCGGTAAGCGGCTGAACTGGATCAACGAGAATGCGGTGGTCGCTGGCCATCCCTATGCACCATATCTCGCCAGCCACCGGACGACGCAGTTTGGTACGACCAAGGCGGCGGACGGATCGACCTTGCATTGGGAGATGATTACGCCGCCATTGGTGGCGGGCAAGAAATACCCCGTATTCTTCCAGCATTACGGCGGCCCCGGCACCGGACAACAAGTGACGCGCGGCTGGCAGGGAGCGTTGCCGCAATATCTGGTCGATCGCGGTTGGATATTCTTCCAGATCGACAATCGCGGATCGTACAATCGCGGCAAGGCGTTCGAGGACCAGATTTTCCGCGCCATGGGATCGGTCGAGGTCGAGGATCAGCTTGCGGGTGCGAAGTATCTGAAGACGCTGCCGTTCGTCGACGCTGGTAAGATCGCGACCTATGGTTGGTCCTATGGCGGCTATATGTCGCTGAAGATGCTGGAGAAGAACCCCGGCGTCTATGCCGCGGCGGTATCGGGCGCGCCGGTGACCGACTGGGCGCTGTACGATACGCACTACACCGAACGCTATATGGGCGATCCGAAGAGGGACGCGAAAGCCTATGCCGGATCGGGCGCGGTGGCGGACGCGGGCAAGATCAAGGATCCGCTGCTGCTGATGCACGGCATGGCCGACGACAACGTCTTCCTCGACAATTCGACCGCGGTGGCGGCGGAACTGCAGGCGAAGAACGTGCCGTTCGAAATGATGTTCTACCCCGGCAAGACGCATGGCGCGGGGAAGGACGTGCATCCGTGGACCACGATCCTCGATTTCCTCGACCGCCACGTGAAGGACAAGTAGCCCAAGTAAAGCTATGTAGCGCACGCGGCGCGCCCGGTTTATGGGCGCGCCGGATACCGCAATGAGGAACGTCGAAATGGGTTACCGGATCGTGGTCGCGGGCGCGACGGGCAATGTCGGGCGCGAGATGGTCAACATCCTGGCCGAACGCGAATTTCCCGCCGACGAGATCGCGCTGGTCGCCAGCTCGCGCAGCCAGGGCGAGCAGATCGAATATGGCGAAACGGGCAAGATGCTCAAGGTTCAGAACATCGAGCATTTCGATCCCACGGGCTGGGACATGGCGCTGTTCGCGATCGGCAGCGAGGCGACCGCGGTTTACGCGCCGAAGTTTGCGAAGGCGGGCTGCACCGTGATCGACAATTCGTCGCTCTACCGCATGGACCCCGACGTGCCGCTGATCGTGCCCGAGGTGAATCCGGAGGCGATCAGCGGCTATACGAAGCGCAACATCATCGCGAACCCGAATTGCTCGACCGCGCAGATGGTCGTCGCGCTGAAGCCGCTGCATGACGTCGCGCGGATCAAGCGCGTCGTCGTCGCGACCTATCAATCGGTATCGGGCGCGGGGAAACAGGGGATGGACGAGCTGTTCGAACAAAGCCGCAACATCTTCGTCGGAGATCCCGCGGTCGCGCAGAAATTCACCAAGCAGATCGCGTTCAACGTGATCCCGCACATCGACAGTTTCCTGGACGACGGTTCGACCAAGGAGGAATGGAAGATGGTGGTCGAGACGAAGAAGATCCTAGACCCGAAGATCAAGGTAACCGCGACGTGCGTGCGCGTCCCCGTCTTCGTCGGCCATTCCGAAGCGATCAACATCGAATTCGAGGACGAAATCTCGGCCGAGCAGGCGCAGAATATCCTGCGCGAAGCGCCCGGCGTCATGCTGATCGACAAGCGCGAGGACGGCGGATACGTGACGCCCGTGGAATGCGTCGGCGATTACGCGACCTTCATCAGCCGCGTGCGCGAGGATTCGACCGTCGAGAACGGCCTGAACCTGTGGTGCGTATCCGATAATCTCCGCAAGGGCGCGGCGCTGAACGCGGTGCAGATCGCGGAGCTGCTGGGGCGGCGGCATCTGAAGAAGGCGGCTTGAGGCTGTGATAGCATGATGCTATCATTCGATCATGGGACAGGTTCTTATCCGCAATCTGGATGATGCGTTGCTGACCGACTATCGTCGGGCGGCGAAGAACAATGGTCGCTCGCTTGAGGCGGAACTGCGCGCAGCGTTGGCGCAAGGCCGCCCCAAGAACAGGCCGTCCGTGGAGGAACTCGCCGAATTGTCGCAGCGATTGTGGGCGATGACGCCGGAAAGCGCCGCGGTAGTGGACAGCACCTCGTACATTCGGTCGATGCGCGACGATCGATGATCGTCATCGATGCGACGGTTGCCGTAAAACTGATAACGCGCGAGCCGGGGGCCGACGCCGCCTTAGCGCGCATCAGCAAAGAGACCGATCGACTGGCACCTGACTGGGTACGACTTGAGGTGGCGTCCGCGTTGTCGAAAAAAGTCCGTACCGACGGTCTGCCCGCGCAGGTCGCGACCATGGCGCTGGCAGCAGTGGACAGTTATCTTACGGAGACGGCGGCGTCGCTCGACCTGATCGACGAAGCGTTTGCGCTGTCCTTGCAGTTGCAACACGCGGTGTACGACTGCCTGTATCTCGCGCTGGCGATACGGCACGATGCTCTGGTCGTCACCCATGACGAGAAATTCGTGCGTCGTGCGATTGCCGCCGGATACGCAACGCAAGTGGAACTGCTCAAGTAGCGACCCTCCCTATTCCGCGTGCACGACCTCTATCTTGCCCTTCGGCTTCTTCAGCAGCAGCACCAGCGGCACGACCGCGATCGATATCCACGCCATAAGATAGAAATCGTCGATATAGGCGATCATCGCGGCCTGCTGATTGATCATGCCGTCGGCCGCCATCATCGCCGCGTCGGACAGTGAGCCAAAGCGGTCTAGCGCACCCAAATCCATCGCGGGGATCGTGTTCGCGGTGACGTGCTGGACAAGGTCGGCATGGCTGGTCTGGATGTTGCGCGCGAGCAGGACGGTCACCATCGAGATGCCCGCCGACTGTCCGATCGAGCGCATCAGGTTGAGCAGGCTTGCGCCGTCGGTACGGTATTTGCCCTCCAGCGTCGCGAAGGCCAGGCTGTTCAGCGGCATGAACACCAGCCCCATGCCGAGGCCCTGGATGAAGCCGCTGACCACTACCGGCCAGTAATCCATCTCCAGCGAATAGTTCGCCATCATGCGCAGCGACGCGGCGAAGATGATGAGGCCCACGACGATCACGATCCGCGTGTCGACCTTCCCCATCAACTGCCCCGCCAGCCACATCGTAAACAGCACGCCCACGCCGCGCGGGGCCATCATCAGCCCGGTGTCGATCACGGGATAACCGAACAATTGCTGCAGCATCGGCGGCAGCAGCGCCATCGGCGCCATCGTCGAGATGCCGACGACGACCATGAAGATCATCCCCATCACCAGATTGCGGTTCCGGAACAGGTGCCGGTCGAACAATGGCGCACGCGCGGTGACGAAATGGATCACCGCCAGCCATGCCGCGCCCACCGCGACCAGCCCTTCGATGATGATCTCCCAGCTGGCGAACCAATCCTCGCTCTGCCCGCGGTCGAGCATCAGCTGGAACGCCGCGACCGCCACGCCGAGATAGACGAACCCGGCATAGTCGAACGACCGTTTCGCCTTCGGCCGCGACGGCAACAGGAACCACAGGATCGCGAAGGTTGCGATGCCGACGGGGACGTTCACGTAGAAAACCCAGCGCCAGTTATAGCTCTCGGTCAGCCAGCCGCCGATCACCGGACCCATGATCGGGCCGACCATCACGCCCATGCCCCACACGCTCATCGCCTTCGCGGCGCGTTCGGGCGGGTTGATATCGAGCATCGCGGTCTGCGACAGCGGGTTGATGAAGGCGGCGAACACGCCCTGCAGGATGCGGAACGCGACCATCTCCTCCAGGCTGGTCGCGATGCCGCACAGCATCGATGCGATGACGAAGCCGCCGGTCGCGATCAGGAACAGGTTGCGCGATCCCAGGCGTTCGGAAAGCCAGCCGGTCGCGGGCAGCGCGATCGCGGTCGCGACGATATAGCTGGTCAGCACCCACGTCACGGTGTCGACCGTCGCGCCCAGGCTGGTCTGCATATGCGGCAGCGCGACGTTGGCGATCGTGGTGTCGAGGATCTGCATGATCATCGCACCCATCACGCCAACCGTCAGCAGCCCGCGGTTCGTCGTCGCGAGCAAAGGCTTGCCCTCGGCCGGCGTGATCGGGCCAGCGCCCGAGCCGATCCTGGGCGTTTGCGCGGCGCTGGCCATCAGCGCGACTGGACGTCGATCGACACGTCGGCGCTCAGCCCGGCGATCATCTGCCGCGGCGGATTGCCTTCGATCGCGATCCGCACCGGCACGCGCTGAGTCACCTTCACCCAATTGCCGTTGGCGTTCTGCGCCGGGAGGACCGAGAATTCGCTGCCCGTGCCCGCGCCGATCGACTGCACACGGCCGCGCACCTTCATATCTGGATAGGCGTCGAGTTCGATCGTCGCGGGTTGTCCGACGCGCATGTGATCGAGGTCGGTTTCCTTGTAGTTCGCCTCCACCCACGGCTGCTGGCTAACGACCAGGCTGAGCGCGGGGACGCCGCTGGGGGTGATGTTGCCCACCTGCAGGCGGCTGGTCTGGCTGACGATGCCGTCCTTGGTCGCGCGAACGGTCGTGCGTTCGAGGTCGAACGCGGCCTTCTCGCGCTGCGCCAGCGCGGACTGGATCGCGGCGGGGGTGCCCGAGCCATTGCCGCTGCCGACCTGCTGGCGCGCCTTCGCCGCATCGGCCTGCGCACTGGAAAGGCGTGACCGGGCCGCGGCGACCTGTTGCGTCGCTGCATCCACCGCCGCGCGTGTCGTGAAACCGCGCTGCATCAACGCGTCCTGCCGGTCATAGGTCACCTGCGCGAGCCGGATGTCGGCCTGCGCGCTGGCGATGTCCGCCGCCGCGCCGCCGGCGTCGGTCGCCATGGTCGAGACCTCCACGCGCGCCGCGGACAGCGACGCATTCGCTTGATCGAGCGCGATCTGATACGGGCGCGAATCGATACGGAACAGCACGTCGCCCGCCTTCACCCGCTGGTTCTCGCGTACGTTGACCTCGACGATGCGGCCCGACACGTCGGGGCTGATCGAGATCATGTCTTGCTGGACGTACGCATTGTCGGTGGAAATGAAGCGGCCCGAGGTCAGCCAGAAATAGCCGGCGACCAATGCGAGCAGCAATGGCACGCTGATCATCAGCGCCAGCCGGTCCCATCGGCGTTTCGGCCGAGTTTCTGGCGGCGCGCTCGGGATGCCGAGTTCTTCTTCGGCGACGAAATCGCGGCGCGGATCGGCGTCAGCCATGCGCGGCCTCCCGCGGTTCGGGAAGGTCGAGCAGATTTTCGCGGATGCGCGACAATGACGCGCTCAGATGAGCCTGATCGCGGGAAGAAAGACCGTCAAGCGCGCCGACGAACAGTTCGTCCGCCATCCCGCGCAGCGATTCGAGGATCGGATGCGATTTCGGGAGCAGGAAAAGCTGCCATGCGCGGCGATCATTCGGATCGCGCCGCCGCTCGACCAGCCCGGCTTCCTCAAGCCGATCGACCATGCGGCACAGCGTGATCGGCTCCACCTCCAGCAGGTCGGCCAGACCGCCCTGGTTGATTCCCTCGTTACGGCTGATCGAGGTCAGCGCGCGCCATTGCGCACGCGTCGCGCCGATCGTCCGCGCCCGCTCATCGAAACGACGCCGCATCAGGCGCGATACGTCGCTCAACAAAAATCCAAAACTGTCGCTCATGGCTGCGCATATAATGAGTGTGCTTATATATTGGAATAGCTGTCTCATGCGAAGATCGAGACGACGAATGTCATTTCTGCAATCGGGAGAGCAGTGATGAGCAATATGACCGGCGGCTGTCAGTGCGGCCGCATCCGCTACACGGTGAAGATCGACAGCGACGACGCGTATCTATGCCATTGCCGCATGTGCCAGCGCGCCACCGGCGGGGTGTCGATCGCGTTCAAGAACGTGAAGCGCGCGGACGTGGCGTGGGAACGTGAACCCGATCGCTATCGCTCCTCGCCATTCGCCCGGCGCGGATTCTGCTCGGCGTGCGGAACGCCGCTCACCTTCGAATTCGACGAGGGTTCGGACAAACTGGATCTGACGGTCGGCAGCTTCGACGATCCGGCGCGGTTCAAACCGACCAGCCATTTTGGCGTCGAGAGCCGGCACGAGGCATGGCTGGACACACGCGGCTTGCCCGAACAGCGCAGCGACACCTATGCGCCGCTGAACGAACGATGGGAGAAGGCTGGTGGTCGGCCCGATTGAATATTTCGACAGTTTCGACGGCACGCGGCTGGCATGGCGCGAAATGGGGGCGGGCCGGGCGGTCGTCCTGCTGCACGGCTTTTTCTCCGACGCGGAGACCAACTGGATCAAATTCGGCCACGCCGCCGCCATCGCCGCGAAGGGCTTCCGCGTCATCATGCCGGACCTGCGCGCGCACGGTGAAAGCGCGAAGCCGCACGACGCGGCTGCCTATCCGCCCGATGCGCTGACGAAGGACGGGCACGCGCTGATCGCGCATCTCGGGCTGACCGACTATGATCTCGGCGGCTATTCGCTCGGCGCGCGCACGACGTCGCGGATGCTGGCGACGGGCGCGACGCCGGGGAAGGTGATCTTTTCCGGCATGGGGCTGGAAGGGCTGACCGGCGCGGATCGGCGCGCCGGGCATTTCCGCAATATCCTCACCAATCTCGGGAGCCATGAACGCGGCAGTCCGGAATGGCTGGCGGAGGCGTTCCTGAAGACGACCGGCGGCGATCCGGTCGCACTGCTGGGCATCATCGAGACGTTTGTGAGCACGCCGCTGACCGAGATCGAAGCGTTCGACTGGCCGACTTTGTGCGTCAACGGCGCGGACGACGACGACAACGGGTCGGCAGCGGCGCTGGCCGATGCGCTGCCGAATGCGCGCTATGTCGAGGTGCCGGGCGGGCATATGAGCGCGGTGGTGAAACCCGAGCTGGGTCAGGCGATGGCGGATTTTCTCGCCGCTTGACCGGGCCGGGCGGCGGTTCCAGTGTATCGGCATAACGATACACCAAGGGTAGCCATGATCCGCAACGCCATTTCGCTCGCCGCGCTCGCCGCGGCCATTTCCGCTGTTCCCGCCATCGCGCAGATCGCCGCGCCGGCCAAGCCGACCGCGGCGCAGGCCGACGCCTTCATCACGGAGGCCGAGGCGACGATGGCGCGCGAATCGGTCGATGGCGCGCGCACCGCCTGGGTCAACGCGACCTACATTACCGACGATACCGACGCGTTGGCCGCGACGAGCGGCGCGAAACTGACCGAGATGGCGGTGAAGTATGCGGTCGAGGCCGCGAAATACGCGACCGCGCCGGGGCTGTCGCCGGACACCAAGCGCAAGCTGGACATCCTGCGCGCCGGCATCGTCCTGCCTGCGCCGACCCGCGCGGGGGCGGCGAGCGAGTTGGCGACGGTCTCGACCAAGCTCCAGTCCGCCTACGGCAAGGGCAAGGGCACGCTGAACGGCCAGCCGATCAGCGGATCGGATATCGAGGCCGCGATGGGCGCCGAACGTGACCCGAACAAGACCAAGGAGATGTGGGTTAGCTGGCACGACCAGGTCGGCGCGCCGATGCGCGCGGACTATGCGAAGATGACTGCGATTTCGAACGAGGGCGCGAAGGAACTTGGCTATGCCGATCTCGGCGCGATGTGGCGGTCGAACTACGACATGCCGCCGGCCGAATTTGCGCAGCTTACGGACAAGATCTGGGCCGAGGTCGAGCCGCTGTACAAATCGCTCCACACGTTCGTGCGCTGGAAATTGAACGAGAAATACGGCGATGCGGTGCAGGCGAAGACCGGCCCGATCCGCGCCGATCTGCTCGGCAACATGTGGGCGCAGGAATGGGGCAACATCTACGACGTCGTCGCGCCGAAGGGCGCGGGCGATCTGGGCTTCGACACCGGCGAATTGTTGGTCGCCAAGGGTTATGACCCGATCAAGATGGTGAAAACCGGCGAAGGTTTTTACTCCTCGCTCGGCTTTGCACCGTTGCCACCGACGTTCTGGGAACGGTCGCAGATTACCAAGCCGCGCGATCGCGAAGTACAATGCCATGCAAGCGCGTGGGACGTCGACAATGTCGAGGATCTGCGGATCAAGATGTGCACGAAGGTGAACGGCGACGATTTCGTAACGATCCACCACGAACTCGGCCACAATTACTATCAGCGCGCTTACAACAAGCAGTCGTATCTGTACCTGAACGGCGCGAACGACGGTTTCCATGAGGCGATCGGCGATTTCGTCGCGCTATCAATCACGCCCGACTATCTGGTTAAGATCAACCTGCTCGACCCCGCCAAGGTGCCGAGTGCGGACAAGGACATCGGGCTGCTGCTGCGGCAGGCGATGGACAAGGTCGCGTTCCTGCCGTTCGGGCTGCTGATCGACAAATGGCGCTGGGGCGTGTTCGACGGATCGATCCCGACCGGCCAATATCAGGCCGGGTGGGATGCGCTGCGGCTGAAGTATCAGGGCGTCGTGCCCCCGGTGAAACGCGACGAGACGCGGTTCGATCCGGGCGCGAAGAACCATGTGCCGGGCAGCACGCCCTACGCCCGCTATTTCCTGGCGCGCGTGCTGCAATTCCAGTTCTACGAGGCGGCGTGCCGTCAGGCGGGATGGAAGGGGCCGCTCCACCGCTGTTCGTTCTACGGCAACAAGGCGGTCGGCGCGAAGCTGAACACGATGCTCGAAATGGGCATGTCGAAGCCATGGCCCGACGCGCTGGAGGCGTTCACCGGTACGCGCGAGATGTCGGGCAAGGCGTTGGTGAACTATTTCGCGCCGCTGAAGACGTGGCTTGACCAGCAGAACAAGGGAAAGCCGACCGGCTGGTGATGATCTGAACGGCAGCGCGCGCGATGCGGGAAATTGAGCAAGCCGAAGATCTGGCGACCATCGGCTTGCTCAACCTTCATCGGACTGCTCCGAAGACAGGCACGCCGTAGCCAAGGTCTTTCTTTGACCGCTGCGAGCAGCGTTCAACCGCGATCGGTTCGCGGGATCGGCTGCAAATCGCCCCGCTTTCCGCCCGCTGAACCGGTATTGGGAAACGAACAGCGTCATGGCTGCGCCAAGTTCAAGCGACTCTTCGAGGATTCGAAGTTGCCACTTTTCCGCTATGTCGACCGCCATCGCCGTCAACAGCGCCATGGACGCGAACAGGACGAATTCAAACGCACTTTCCCGCCGGACATACTGAACGAAGGGATCCAAAATTCTGGTCGTCAATGGTTTCCTGAAGAACGCCATCGCTGCGACCGCAGCAAGCAGGCTCGGCAACACCAGATACAGATACAGATTCCATTCTGCGGTGATGGCGATCTGTACGAGATCCTGTCCGCCATCCAGTTCGCCCCCGCCCGCCATCTTGGGCATATCCCAACCGAACATGCGCGCGCCGAAGCTTACTTCGGACAGAAAGCACAGAGCCGACAAGAGCAGGACATAGGATGTTGCGATACGATCGGCGACGCCGTCCGAACGAAGCAGGGATATCGCCGCCAGGTAGGCCGCGCCCAGAAACAGCGTCGCCGACGCCCATTCTACCACGCCGTCCTCGACGAAAAACCACTTTGCGTTCAATGCGTAGGCTGCTGCAATGGCCACCAGCATCAGCAGCGATACCGCCGCAATTCCCCGTACCGACCTGAACGGCATACACGCCTCCGTCCGAAACAAGTCAGACGGGTGACAGATATATGTCGCGATGGCTACGGCGCTTTTTGAAACGGGAAAGGCCGCGACACCCCCCAGTGTCGCGGCCTGCTCCCGTCGTCGGGGAGTGTACGTCAGGCGACCTGGGTCGCGACCGTTTCCTCGGGTTCGCGCAGCACGTAGCCGCGGCCCCAGACGGTTTCGATGTAGTTTTCGCCCTGGCACGCCAGCGACAGTTTCTTGCGCAGCTTGCAGATGAAGACGTCGATGATCTTCAATTCGGGCTCGTCCATTCCGCCATAGAGGTGGTTGAGGAACATTTCCTTGGTCAGCGTGGTGCCCTTGCGGAGCGAGAGCAGCTCCAGCATCGCATATTCCTTGCCGGTCAAATGGACGCGGCTGCCGTCGACTTCGACGGTCTTGGCGTCCAGGTTGACCGCGAGCTTGCCGGTCTTGATGACCGACTGGCTGTGGCCCTTCGACCGGCGGACGACGGCGTGGATGCGCGCGACCAGTTCCTCGCGATGGAACGGCTTGGTCACGTAATCGTCGGCACCGAAGCCGAACGACCGCACCTTCGAATCCATTTCGTTCACGCCGCTAAGGATCAGCACCGGCGTGCCGACGCGCGCGACGCGCAGTTTCTTCAGCACGTCGTAACCGTGCATGTCGGGCAGGTTCAGGTCGAGCAGGATGATGTCGTAATCATACAGCTTGCCCAGATCGAGGCCCTCTTCGCCCAGATCGGTGGTGTAGATATTGAAGCCTTCGGTCGTGAGCATAAGCTCGATCGCCTTGGCGGTCGTCGGCTCGTCCTCGATCAGCAGCACCCGCATCGTCGCGTCCCCCGTTCGAGCAACCGCGACCCCCTGTGGCCCGGCCCCCGTCAGATTCATTAACTAAACTGCGTCTGAACGCAAAAGGTTAATTTCGACTTAATCGAGTGATTCCGGCGAGTCGCGCCGCTTGCCGGACGGAGTGAAAAGCGTGCGGTGTTCGGCGGTCGGAATGTCCTCGCCCAATGTCTCGCGCAGATACAGGCTGCGAATCAGCGTATAGATCACCACCAGCAGCGCGGCGGAAAAAAACAGCCCGAACAGGCCGAACACCGCGCCGATCGCGAGGATCGCGAACAAGGTGATCGCGGGCGGGATCGCGACGACCCGCGCGGTGACGAAGGGCGTGATGAGGTTGGTCTGCAACAGCCGCGCGACCGCGAACACGACCAGGGTCCAGATGATCGGGCTGGTCCCCTGCGTCGCGGCGAGGCCGAGCGCGGGAAGCATCGCCGCCAGCGGCCCGACATAGGGGATGAATTCGCTGAGGCCGGTCAACAACCCCAGCGCGGGCGCCGAGGGGACGCCCGCGATCCACAGCCCGACGCCGACCATCACCCCCATCGTCGTCATCTGGATCAGTTGCGCGCGCAGCCACAGGCGGAGCGTCGCCGCGGTGTCGGCCAGCGCATCCTCCATCGCGGCGCGCTTCGACCGCGGCATCAGCAGCAGGAAACCACGTTCGTACACTTTCGGATCGACCGCCAAGAAGATCGCCCCGACCAGCACCAGCAGCGAATTCAGGATCAGCGCGCCCGCGCCCTCTGCGACGCCGCCGATGTCCTGCGCGATCCGGCTGCCCGCGAACGCCGCCCGCACCGCGTCCGCGATCCGCGCGCCGACCGGCGTCTGCGCCATATACGCGCCCAACTGATCGAGCAGGCCGGGCAGGCGCGTGACGAGGAGGTTGACCTGCGCGCGGAATTCGACCCCGAACAGCCAGCCGAGCAGGCCGATGATCGCCAGCACCGTGACGATCGCCAGGCCCAGCGCGGGCTTCGCCGGCACGCGCAGCCGCTCGACATAGATTTCGGCGATGGCGTGGATCACGATCGCGCCCAGGATCGAACCGAACGCCAGGATCAGCAGGTCGCTCGCCAGATAGATCGCGCCAACCACAGCCGCGACCAACAATGTCAGGATCAGCCGCCGGACATAGCGCGCATCGTCGGCATCGGGGGACAGGCGGTTCATCGCCGCCGGAGAAACGCATGGCACATGAACCGATCGTGGCAGAATCCGCGAGGCTAGCCCAGCCGCTTCGCACCCGTCCCGCATCCGGACCCATCCGGCGCGGCGATATTGCATAGTCGATCGATGGGAATATCATTGCGTTTCGGCACGGTCGTCTGAAAGGTCCGATTTGATGGTCTCTCATGCTGCGCATCTTTCGATCGTCACGCTGGGTGATCGCGGCGTTTCCTTGCCTGCGTGGGAGACGATGTTCGCCTGGCCGCGCTTCGGCGACGCGCACGTCGATCTGTCGGCGGATACCGTGGCGCAGCGCAATCAATGGGCGGCGAAACTCGACACTGCGGTGGCGCACGCCGATCGCGCCGTGCTGCTGGTCGCCAATGGTGCGAGCTGCTTTGCCACCGCATGGTGGGCGCGGCTGACGCCAAAAGATTACGTTTCGCGTGTCGCGGGGGCATTGCTGTTCGTGCCGTCCGACGATCGCGATGGCGAGACTGCCGCGCGCTTCGCCTCGCCGCGAATCGCGCTGCCGTTTCCGTCACTGGTTGTGTCGCACGATATGGGCGCGGGGGACGCGGACCGGCTCCGGTTGCTGGCGGCAAACTGGGGCAGTCGGGTAATAGAAAGCTCGCGCGAGCGTCGCTTCCCCGGTGCCGGCGCGTGGCGGCAGGCGCAGCGCATGATCGAAAGCGTCACTGCGCGCGTGGTCGACCACGACGTGGCGCGGATGGAACGCCTGGTGTTCGGGCGGCCTGACTAGTCGCGCAGCCGTTCGCTCAGGAACGCGATCAGCGCCTCGACCCGCGCGGGACGCAGGGGACTGGGCGGGGTCATCAGGTGAAGCCCGACCGGCGCGGGCGTCCAGTCTTTCAGGATCGGCACCAGCGCGCCGGTTTCCAGCGTGTCCCCGAGGATGAACTCCGGCAGTCGCGCGATGCCGAGCCCGGCGAGCAATGTCGGCATCATCGCCTCTCCGCTGTTGGCGGCCAGCGGCCCTTCGGCGCGGACCGACACCTCCGCCCCGCCCGGACCGCGGAAACGCCACGGGCCGGTGATGTTGGTGTAGCCGAGCAGGCGATGCTCGCCCAACTGCCCCGGATGCGTCGGTTCGCCGTGCGTGGCGATATAGGCGGGGGCGGCGACGATGCTCGCTGCGATACTGCAAAGGCGACGTGCGCGGAGCGAACTGTCGGGCAAATCGGCGATGCGCAGTGCGAGGTCATATCCTTCCGCAACGATGTCGACGCGCGCGTCCGACAGGTGGAATTCAATCTCTATGCCGGGATGCGCGGCGAGAAATTCGGCGAGCAACGGCGCGACATTCTTCACCCCGAAGCTCATCGGCGCGGCGAGCCGGACGCGCCCCTCCGGCGCGGATGCCGAATCATGCGCGGCCTCCTCCGCGCAGCGCGCCTCGACCAGGATACGCGCGGCGCGTTCGGCAAGCGGCCGCCCCGCCTCGGTCAGCGACAGGTGCCGCGAAGTGCGGTTGAACAACGACTGGCCAAGCTGGGTTTCCAGCCGCGAGACGGCCTTGGACACGGTCGCCTTCGACAGCCCGATCGCGTCGGCGGCGGCGCTGAACGAGCGGTGCTCGACGACGCTTGCGAAGATCGCCCAGGCTTCGAGATCGGGTAAGCGCATAAGAAAATCCTCCCCGGCACGGGGAGGGGGACCAGCGAAGCTGGTGGAGGGGGGATGCCGCAAGCGGGTCCTGTGCGGCGCGCCCCCTCCGTCTCGCTACGCGATCCACCTCCCCGTTCCGGGGAGGACTTAAGTTGGGAAACGATCCGTTTCAATCGTTTCTATTCTCGCGCGTCGGTCAGCGCCTTATCTCCAGCGCAACAGATGGAGGTTTCCATGATCGACACCGACACCAAGATTCAACGCCGGACTTTTGACAGTCTCGGCCATGCCAATCACGGTTGGCTCGACGCGCGGCATCATTTCTCGTTCGCCAGCTATCACGATCCCGACCGCATGGGCTGGGGCGCGATCCGGGTGTGGAACGACGACACGATCCAGCCGCAGAACGGCTTCCCGCCACACCCGCACTGCGACATGGAGATCATCACCTATGTCCGCACCGGCGCGATCACGCACCAGGACTCGATGGGCAACAAGGGTCGCACGGGTGCTGGCGACGTGCAGGTGATGAGCGCCGGGTCGGGCGTGCGCCACGCCGAGTACAATCTTGAGGACGAAACGACGACGCTGTTCCAGATCTGGATCGAGCCGCGCACCAGCGGCGGTAGTCCGAGCTGGGGTGCGAAGCCCTTTCCCAAGGCTGACCGTTCGGGCCGCTTCGTGACGCTTGCCAGCGGTTTTGCAGAGGATACCGACGCGCTGCCGATCCGCGCCGAAGCGCGCGTGCTGGCGGCGACGCTGCAGGCAGGTGAGACGCTGACGCACCCGGTCGGCGCGGGGCGTCACGCCTATCTGGTCCCGGCGACCGGCCGGATCACGATCGACGGCCAGCCGTTCGAGGCGCGTGACGGCGCGGCGCTGTCGGGCGGCCAGACCGTCACGATCGCGGCGCAGGAAGACGCCGAAATCGTGCTCGTTGATTCCGAATGAGTTCCCCCCGCCGCCCGGCTCCCCCGCCGGGCGGCAACCACTGCCGCCCCGGTTCCCCTGCCGGGGCGGCATTCTTCGATTGAAAGGTTGATCCCATGACCAAGGTTCTCGTCCTCTATTACTCGTCCTACGGCCATATCGAGCAGATGGCCGACGCCGTCGCCGAGGGCGCACGCGCCGGCGGGGCCGATGTCGACATCCGCCGCGTCGCCGAAACCGCGCCCCCCGAAGTCGCGGCCGCCGCGCATTTCAAGACCGACAGCGCACATCCGCTGATCGAAGGCCCCGATGCGCTGGCGGACTATGATGCGGTGATCGTCGGCTCACCGACGCGATTCGGCCGGATGCCGAGCCAGATGGCGGCGTTCTGGGACACCACCGGCGGGCTGTGGATGCGTGGCGCCCTGGTCGGCAAGGTCGGCGGCGCGTTCACCTCCACCGCCAGCCAGCACGGCGGGCAGGAGACCACGCTGTTTTCGATCATCACGAACCTGCTGCATCAGGGGATGACGATCGTCGGGCTGGATTACGGTTTCCAGGGCCAGATGGGCGTGGACGAAGTGAAGGGCGGATCGCCTTATGGCGCGACGACGATCGCAGGTGGCGATGGTTCACGGATGCCGAGCGCGGCGGAGCTGGACGGCGCGCGGTATCAGGGCAAGCGCATCGCGGAGACCGCGGCGAAGTTAAAGTAATCAATTCCTCCCCGGCACGGGGAGGGGGACCAGCGAAGCTGGTGGAGGGGGGCGGGCCGCAGGCGAGCCGCTCGCGGCCCGCCCCCTCCGTCAGCGCTGCGCGCTGCCACCTCCCCGTGCCGGGGAGGATCTATTTCCTCCGCCGCCGCTTCTTGTCCCGCTCCAGCACCGGCAACCGAATGTACACCGGCGTCACCGTCCGCACGACGCGCGGCGGCTGCACGATCTGAGGGTCGGCCGGGAAAGCCGCGCGCGCCTTTGCGAACAGCGCCCGCGCCCGCGCCGCGCCCGGCACGCTCGCGCTGCGCCCGACCCAGCGCCAGTGCCACGGCTCCCATTTCACATTCTGCGTATTGCTGGTCGGGAACGACATCTCGAACCCGTAGCGCGGTGCATTCTCAACCAGCCAGCGGAAGGCGGGCGTCGCGGCCATGCACGCCTCCGCATCGGGGCACCCGTTGGCGGGCCGGACCGCGAAATCCAGCGCATAGCCGGTCGCATGCTCGCTATGCCCCGGCGGCGCGACCGAGATTGCACGATCCAGCCCGCTCGCGGTCTGCTTCGTCCGGCAGAACGTCGCAGATTGCCGCGAGATCGACCGGTGGCACGACATCGCCAGAATACGCCCGCCGACCGCCGGATCGCCCGCCGCGGCGGCCAGCAACCGCTCCAGATCGGGCAGCATATCGCGCCGCACACGGCAGCCGTTCACCGACAGCCCCGCGGGCACGCTGACCAACTCACCCTCCGCCACATCGCCATAAGGAAGATGGCCCAACGCGCGACCATCGGGCGAAATCGTCGCGTTCGCGCCATCGCACATCTGCGCTTGCGCGGGCGCGGCGACGACTGCGAGAAGGACGAAGGCGTGGCGGATCACGCCTCCGCCTCTGGCGCGCCGGGCCGGGGGGTGGCAAGGGGCCGCGCATGATCGGTGAGCGCGTACTCTTCCTCGATGGCGAGGCATTGGTGATCGACAAGCCCGCCGGATTGCCGGTGGATCGCCCGCGCGACGGCTCGATCGCCCTCGAAAATCATATGTCGAACCTCACCTTCGGCTTCAAACGCTGGCCCGTGCCGGTGCATCGCCTCGATCGCGACACCAGCGGCTGCCTGCTCCTGTCACGCAACCCAAAGGCGCACGCGCGGTTCCAGCAGGCGTTCGAACAGGGACTGGTCAGCAAACGCTATGTCGCGATCCTGGACGGTGTTCCGTCGGGTGGCGAGGGCGAGATCGACATTCCGCTCGGCAAGGTGTCCACGATCGAGACAGGCTGGCGCATGACGCGCGATCCAAAGGGCAAATCGGCGCGAACGGCGTGGAAGCTGCTGGCGGAAAGGGACGGCCGCGCATTGGTCGAGTTCCGCCCTGCGACCGGCCGCACGCACCAGATCCGCGTTCATGCGCTGGAGGGGCTGGGCGTCGCGGTGCTCGGCGACCCCACCTATGGCAGCGCGTTTCCCGGCGGAATGATGCTCCACGCGATCGAACTGACGATCCCGCGCGGGGAAAAGGAAGCGATCGGCGCGGTCGCGCCGTGGCCCGAACGCTTCGCCGCGGGCGGCTTCGCCGAGGAATATGTAACGGACGCGGCGGGTGATCCGGCTTCCTGACGCGGCGACGATCGACGCGGCGAGCGAGGAACGCTTCCTCGCCGCGACCGGGCCGGGCGGGCAGAACGTCAACAAGGTCGCGACCGCGTGCCAGCTCCGCGTCGACGTGTTCGCGCTGGGCCTCGATCCCGAGACGTACCGGCGGCTGAAGCTGGTTGCGGGGAGCAAGCTGACGGCGAGCGGGACGCTTGTCATCACCGCCCGGCGTTACCGCACGCAGGAATCGAACCGCGCCGATGCGCGCGGACGGCTGGACGAACTGCTGAAGGCGGCGGCGACGCGTGAGGCGCGGCGGGTGAAGACCAAGCCGTCGAAGGCGGCGAAGGCGCGTAGGGTGGACGAGAAGAAGGGCCGCAGCACGGTGAAGGCGGGGCGTGGCAAGGTGAAACTGGACTGACTCTTCCGGTCACCCAACCCCCAACCCGTCACCCCAGCGAAAGCTGGGGTCCCAAGCGGCTCCTTTCCCGCGCCATCGCATGAGACCCCAGCTTTCGCTGGGGTGACGAGCGGGCTAAGGCGTCCCAATGTACCAATTCGACGTATCGACCGGCTCGAAGGCCGAACTATACCGCGACATCGTCTCCGCACTCGACGCGTTGACCGCGGACGAACCCGATTCCATCGCCAACATGGCCAACGCCGCGGCGCTGCTTTGGCAGTATCTGCCCGACCTCAACTGGGCCGGTTTCTACCGCTTGGTGGAGGACGAACTCGTCCTCGGTCCATTCCAGGGCAAACCCGCCTGCATCCGCATCGCGCTCGGCAGCGGCGTCTGCGGCGCGGCGGCGGCGTCGCGCGAAACGCAATTGATAGCGGACGTCCATGCTTTCCCCGGCCACATTGCGTGCGATGCGGAAAGCGCCTCCGAACTGGTCGTGCCGATCGTCGTCGGGGATCGACTGATCGGTGTGCTGGACCTCGACAGCCCGCACGTCGGCCACTTTGATGCGGAGGATGCGGCGGGCTGCGAGGCGATCGCGGCGCAGTTGGGACCGCGGATCGCGGGTTGGGGCGCCAAACTCTAAATCTGTACCCGTCATTGCGAGCGCAGCGAAGCAATCCAGAGCGTCGCGCGTGACACTGGATTGCTTCGCTGCGCTCGCAACGACGATTCACAGATTGCGCGGCTCCCTCCACTTAACGTCAGTCCGGCATGACGAGGAAATCGAAAGTCTCAATCCTCAACCCCCTCCCGCGCGAGCAACACCCGTTTCCGCTCCAGCCCGTAGGCGTAGCCCCCAAGCGTCCCGTCGGTGCGTTGGGCGCGGTGGCACGGCACGACCACCGCGACATGGTTCGCCCCGCACGCCGACCCCGCTGCACGCACCGCCTTCGGGTTCCCCGCAATCGCCGCCAGCTCGGCATAGGTCCGCGTCTCGCCCGCGGGGATGTCGCGGAGCGCCTGCCACACCGCCTCCTGAAATGCGGTCCCGCGCACGTCTAACGGCAGGTCGTGGTCGCGCTCGGGCGACTCGACGCTCGCCACCACCTGCGCGGCGAGCTTCGCCAGCGCACCGCCGCCCGGCACGATCTCGGCCTTTGGGAAGCGCGCGCGCAATGCGGCTTCATTCTCGTCGAACGAAACGCGGCACAGCCCCTTGTCGGTCGCCGCCACGAATAATTTGCCCAGACTCGTATCCGCCACCGTCCAGCGGATCGTCACCCCCGCGCCGCCGCGCGCCCACGCGCTGGGACTCATTCCCAGCCGCTTCGCGCCATGGTCGTAGAAGCGGCTGGGCGCGGAATAGCCCGCTTCGTAGATCGCATTGGTCACGTTCGCCTCCTTCTTCAACGCCTCGCCCGCGCGGGTCGCGCGCAGGCCGCGGGCATAAGCGGCGGGGGTCACCCCCGTCGCGCGCTTGAACAATCGGTGGAAATGATGCGGCGCATAACCGACCCGCGCTGCCAGTTCGTCCAGCGGCACCAGCTCCTCGCTCGCCTCGATCAGCGCGATCGCCTCGGCCACCGCCACCCGGTCGCGTCCCACCGCATCGGGCAGGCAGCGCAGGCACGCGCGATACCCCGCCGCCCGCGCCGCTGCCGGGTCGGCGTGGAAGCTGACGTTCTCGCGCTTGGGATGTCGCGCGGCGCAGCTGGGTTTGCAGTAAATGCCCGTCGTCCGCACCGCGACGACGAAGCGGCCGTCGGCATTCCGATCACGCCGCTCGAACGCATCCCAGGCGGCGTTGATGTCGATGGTCTGTGTCATGAGCAGGGATGTAGGCGATCGATCCGCGCGCGACATCCCGCCCCTTGCGATCAAAGCGCGGGGCGATGACAGCGCGCGTGGTTTGGGGTACGAAAAGGCGATGTTCGAGACCGATCCGTTCGTGAAACTGCCGCTGGCGTTCGATGCCGATGCGCTCGCGGAAGAAGTACGCGCGCTGCCGACGCGGGCGTGGCATCCGCATCCTGGCAAGCTGCCCGGCAATGAGGCGGCGTTCCTGGTCACGACGAACGGCGGGCTCAACGAAGACCTGACCGGCCCGATGGCGCCGACTGAATTCCTGCGCGCCTCCCCCTATACGATGCATGTCATGGCGGCGATCGGTGCGGTATGGGGCCGGACGCGGTTGATGAAGCTGGCGCCCGGATCCGTCGTCCCGCCGCACGTCGATACCAATTTCTACTGGCGTCGGCACATCCGCATCCATGTACCGATCATCACCACGCCGCAGGTGTCGTTCACCTGCCGCCAGCAGACGGTGCACATGGCGCCCGGTGAATGCTGGATGTTCGACACCTTTTCGCATCACAATGTCCGCAACGACAGCGCTGAGGCGCGGGTCCATCTGGTGATGGACACGGTCGGCGGCGAACGATTGTGGGATATGGTCGAACGCGCTGCGGCTGGCGAACCAGCCGTTGCGATTCCGGCGGGCGCTGGCCGAGCGGAGGACATGGCGTTCGAGGGGCTGAACGACGCGTCGGTCATGTCGCCGTGGGAACTGGCGCATCACGTCCGCTTCATCGCCGATCACGCGCGACCCGATCCGCGGCTGGCGATGGTCCTGAAGCGGCTAGACCGGTTCGTCGCCGCGTGGCGCGGGATCTGGGCGCAGCATGGCGCCGATGCCGCGGGCTTCGCGGATTATCGGCGGCTATTGCAGGCGCTCGATGACGATCTTCCTGGGCTGGGCGGACAGCAATTGCTGTTGCGCAACCAGTTGCCGGTCTATCGCCAGATTGCCGAGCTGATCTACACGCTCGACCTGCCGATGACCGCGGCGGCACCGGTGCGGCTGGCCTCTTGAGCGAACAAGCCGCGCGGGCGCAGTTCGACCGCCCGGTCTTTATCGTCAGCTCGCCGCGGGCGGGGTCGTCGATGCTGTTCCTTTCGCTGGCGCAGGCGCCCGGCGCCTTCACGATCGGCGGCGAAAGCCACCAGTTGATCGAAGGCGTACCTGGGTTGCACCCGTTCCAGCGCGGATGGACGTCGAACCGGCTGACTGCCGAGGACGCCACTGCGCCGATCGCCGAAGAACTGGCGCGCCGCTTTCACGCCAACTTGCGCGACCGTGACGGGGTCGCGCCAACCGGGCGAGTGCGACTGATCGAAAAGACGCCGAAGAACAGCCTGCGCGTTCCGTTCCTCGACCGCATCTTTCCCGATGCGCAGTTCGTCTATCTTTATCGCGACCCGCGCGAAACGCTGGCCAGCATGATCGAGGCGTGGACGTCGGGTCGCTTCCGTACCTATCCGCGGTTGCCGGGTTGGCGGGGATTGCCGTGGTCGCTGCTGTTGACACCCGGCTGGCGCGACCTGAATGGTCTCGCGCTGCCCGAGATCGTGGCGCGGCAATGGGCGGCGACGACCGACGTTTTGTTGGCGGACCTCGCCATGTTGGCGCCGGGGCGGGTTCATGCGATCGACTATGCCGCTGTCACCGCGACGCCGGCAAAGGCGATGCGCGCGCTGGCGAATGCTGTGGGCTTGGTGTGGGATCGCGCGGTTGCGACGCTTCCGCTGTCGCCGACAGTCGTTTCCGTCCCCCGAGCGGACAAATGGCGCGACCGCGCGGAGGAGATCGAGGGCGTCCTTCCCGTGATCGCCGAACCTGCCGCCGCGGCGCGCGCGATTCTTGGGCGCCACGATGTGGTGCAGGAGCGATGAGGATGGCCGATCTGGTCCTCATAGACACCGCGGACGGCGTCGCCACCGTGACGCTCAACCGGCCCGAGGCGATGAACGCGTTGTCCACCGCGCTGCGGGCCGAACTGTACCGCGCGATGCTGGCGGTCGACGCAGACGACGCGGTGCGCGCGGTGGTGCTGACCGGGGCGGGGGAACGCGCGTTCACCGCCGGGCTGGATCTGAAGGAACTGGGATCGACTGCCGGTGCGCTCGGCTCGGCCAATGCGCGCGGCGCCGAAGAAAATCCGGTCACGGCGATCGAAGCGTGCCGCAAGCCGGTGATCGGCGCGATCAACGGCGTGGCGATCACCGGCGGGTTCGAGGTCGCGCTGGCGTGCGATATCCTGATCGCGTCGACCAACGCGCGCTTCGCCGACACGCACGCGCGGGTCGGGGTGATGCCCGGCTGGGGACTGAGCCAAAAACTGTCGCGGTTGATCGGGATCGCGCGGGCGAAGGAACTGTCGTTCAGCGGCAACTTCCTCGACGCGGCGACTGCCGAGCGCTCGGGCCTGGTCAACCGCGTCGTCGCGCCCGAAGACCTGCTGCCGCTCGCACGGCTGCTCGCGCGCGACATCGCCTCTGCCGACGCCGCCTTCATCGCGGCCTACAAGAGCCTGATCGACGACGGCTTCGCGCTGCCGTTCGGCGAAGCGCTGGCGCTGGAGCATCGCCGGTCATCGGCCGCGAACGCCGCGGTCACTCCGGCAGCGGTCGAGGCGCGCCGCGCGGCGGTCCAGGCGCGCGGGCGATCGCAATAGGGTCCGGCGCAATAGGGTCTGGCGCTTTGCCGATCGCGCGATAATCTCTCCGCCGGGGGAAGAATCATGAAGCTTCTTGAGACCTTAGCCGCGGTGCTGACCGTGATCACATCAGCCAGCCCCGCGTCGGCCGATTGGCTGCAGGCGACGTCGCGGCATTTCGTGCTGTACGCCGACACCAGCGAAGCCAGTCTGCGCAAGCAGGCGGTGGCGCTGGAGCGGATGGATCAGGGTTTGCGCCGCTTCATGAAGACCGACGATCCGCCCGAGGCCGCATCGAACAGGCTGACGGTGTTCGTCGTCAGCGAACGCGATATCCGGTCCTTGTGCCGATGCGACAACGTCGCCGGCTTCTATCAGGCGCGCGTCAACGGGCCGGTGGCCTTCAGCGCGAAGAGCGTGGGCATGGGGGAGGGGACGTCGGACAGCGGCCGGATCGTGCTGTTCCACGAATATGCGCACCATTTCCTGCTCGGCAGTTACGGCATCGCGTTTCCGGCCTGGTATTCGGAAGGGTTCGCGGAATTCGCCTCCACGATGAAGATATCGCCGGGTAAGGTGCTGATCGGTAGCGCGGCGCAGCATCGCGCTTGGGGCCTGCTCGCCGGGCAGCGGCTGAGCGCCGCGCAGATGTTCGACACCGCGCAATGGGGCAAGCTGAAGCGCGACGGCTTCGACGCATTCTATGGCCGCGGCTGGCTGATGACGCATTATTTCCACTTCAATCCCGAACGCCGGAAACAATTCGTCCGCTATCTGACCCTGCTTAATACCGGCACCCCCGGCGTCGTAGCGGCGACCGAGGCGTTCGGCGACCTGAAGGCGCTCGATCGCGATCTGGCGGGATATCTCGGGCGATCGACGATCCCGGGCATGACGATGATGATGGGCGACACGCCCGAACCGGTAGTGACGGTGCGGACGCTTGGTGCGGGGGAGGCAGCGCTGATCCGGCTGCGGATGGAATCGGTCCGCGGCGTCGATGCCAAAACCGCCGCGCCGTTGTTCGCAAAGGCCGCGCCGATCGCCGCGCGGTATCCAGAGGATTCAGTGGCGCAGGGCTGGTTTGCGGAAATGGCGTATGACGCGGGCGATAACGCCGTCGCGGAGAAGGCCGCCGATCGCGCCGTCGCGTCGGATGCGAAATCGGTGCAGGGGCTGCTTTACAAGGCGCGCGTTCGATTGCGTGCGTTGTCGCAAGACCAGAAGGCCGATGCCGCCGCCTGGACCGCGGCGCGTAAACCCATCATCGCCGCCAACCGGCTCGACCCCGACGATGCGGAGCCGTTGTGGCTGTTCTGGGAAAGCTTCGGGATGGAAGGCCGCGAGCCGATCAAATCGGCGATGACCGGTCTGTACCGCGCGCAGGAACTGGTGCCGCAAGACCCGTCGGTGCGCTTCGCCGCGGCGGCGAGCCGGATCATGGCGAGGGAAAACGACGCCGCAAAACGCCTGCTCCGTCCGCTCGCCTACGATCCCCACGCGGGAAACGACAATCCCGCCACGCGGATGCTCGCCGCGCTCGACGCCGGAAAAACAGGCGCGGCGGTGATGGCGGCTGCGGGAGACAAGCCGAGCGCGGCCGCCGAATGACTATCCGCCATTCGCCCGGAACAACGCCAACGTCCGTTCGCGCGCCAGATCGGCGCTCGGTTCGTGATAGTCCTTGCGGCGGTCGGAATTGAAGCCGTGTCCGGCGTCGTACACGTGCACCTCGGCGTTCGGCCAATCCTTCGCGATGACCTCCTCGACGCCCTCGATCGGGATGCCTGAATCGAATCGCCCGAAATGCAGGATGGCCGGCACCTTGGGCTCTTGGTCCTTCGCGGCGGGGATCAGGCTGCCGTAATAACCGCTCGCCGCCGCTACCCCGGTCAATTGCGTCGCCGCATACCAGGCGACTGACCCGCCGTAGCAATAGCCGACGACGAACACCGGCCCCTTGTCCTTCAACGCATCAATGCAGGTCTGGACGTCCTTCAGCGACAGGTCGAACGGGTGAAGTTTCCGCGCCAGTTCCACCGCGCGCTCGAAACCGGGGCCGCTGTACTCTGCCTCGAATCCGGGATGCTCGCGATCGAACAGCGCGGGGGCCAGCACTTCATATCCGTCGGCGGCATATTCGTCGCACAGCTCGCGAATATGGTCGGTGACGCCGAAAATTTCCTGCACCAGCACCAGCCCGCCTCGGCTTTCGCCCTCCGGTTCCGCATGATAAACCGCCACCGCGGCCCCGTCCGACATCGTCATCGTCTGCATCTCGCCCACGCCGGTTCTCTCCTCCGATTGCGGAGGGAGATATGACGCAAGGATTGCATCCCCGCGACCCCTTTGCTACGCGCCCGCCAACTCAAGCGAAGGTGCCTTCAGCGCGCCGCTCGTTCGCTTGGGGCCAATTCTTGTCCGAACAGGGAATCGAATCGCGTGGATAGTTCCAGCGGTACTACAGGCGGCAGTATTCAGGCGAGCCTCGGCGGGCGGTACGCGACCGCGCTGTTCGAACTCGCGCGCGATGCGAAGACGATCGACGTGGTCGAGGAAAGCCTGACGAAGGTCCGCGCCGCGCTCGACCAGTCGGACGATTTCCGCGCGCTCACGCTGTCGCCGGTCGTCGCACGCGGCGCCGCGGCCAAGGCGGTGTCCGCCACCGCCGATACGCTGGGCGTCGATCAGACGACGAAGAACTTCCTCGGCGTGCTGGCCGAAAACCGCCGCCTGACCCAGCTTCCCGCTATTATTCGCGCGTATCGCCAGCTCGCCGCCGCGCACCGCGGCGAAACCACCGCCGAGGTCGTCAGCGCGCATCCGCTGACCGACGAACAGGTCGGCGAATTGAAGCAGTCTCTCCGGACGCGTGTCGGTCGCGAAGTCAGCGTCGATCTCTCGGTCGATCCCGCGCTCCTCGGCGGATTGGTCGTCCGCCTCGGTTCCCAGATGATCGATTCGTCGATCCGCACCCGTCTCAATGCTCTCGCGCACGCGATGAAAGGTTAAGTCATGGATATCCGCGCCGCAGAAATCTCGAAGGTCATCAAGGACCAGATCGCCAATTTCGGCACCGAAGCCACGGTCAGCGAAACCGGCCAGGTGCTGAGCGTCGGTGACGGCATCGCGCGCATCTACGGACTCGACAACGTCCAGGCGGGCGAGATGGTCGAATTCAGCAACGGCGTGCAGGGCATGGCGTTGAACCTGGAGGCCGACAACGTCGGCGTCGTGATCTTCGGGTCCGACAGCGAGATCAAGGAAGGCGACGTCGTCAAGCGCACCGGCACGATCGTCGACGTGCCGATCGGCAAGGGCCTGCTCGGGCGCGTGGTCGATGGCCTCGGCAACCCGATCGACGGCAAGGGGCCGATCGAATCGACCGAGCGCAGCCGCGTCGAGGTGAAGGCCCCCGGCATCATCCCGCGTCAGGGCGTCAGCGAGCCGATGCAGACCGGCCTGAAGGCGATCGACGCGCTCGTGCCCGTCGGCCGCGGCCAGCGCGAGCTGATCATCGGCGATCGCCAGACCGGCAAGTCGGCGGTCGCGATCGATGCGTTCATCAATCAGCGCGCGGCGAACCAGGGCGACGACGAAAAGAAGAAGCTCTATTGCGTCTATGTCGCGGTCGGGCAGAAGCGTTCGACCGTCGCTCAGCTGGTGAAGACGCTCGAGGAAAACGGCGCGATGGAATATTCCATCGTCGTCGCCGCGACTGCGTCGGAACCCGCCCCGCTGCAGTTCCTCGCGCCTTATACCGGCACCGCGATGGGCGAATATTTCCGCGACAACGGGATGCACGCGCTGATCGTGTTCGACGATCTGTCGAAGCAGGCGGTCGCGTACCGCCAGATGTCGCTGCTGCTGCGCCGCCCGCCGGGCCGCGAAGCGTACCCCGGCGACGTATTCTATCTCCATTCGCGTCTGCTGGAGCGTGCGGCGAAGATGTCCGACGCGAACGGCGGCGGATCGCTTACCGCGCTGCCGATCATCGAAACGCAGGCGGGCGACGTGTCGGCCTACATCCCGACCAACGTGATCTCGATCACCGACGGCCAGATCTTCCTCGAAACCGACCTGTTCTTCGCTGGCATCCGCCCCGCGATCAACGTCGGCCTGTCGGTGTCGCGCGTCGGATCCGCCGCGCAGACTAAGGCGATGAAGAAGGTGTCTGGCAGCATCAAGCTGGAGCTGGCGCAGTACCGCGAGATGGCGGCGTTCGCGCAGTTTGGTTCGGACCTGGACGCCAGTACGCAGAAGCTGCTCAACCGCGGCGCGCGCCTGACCGAACTGCTGAAGCAGAAGCAGTTCGCGCCGATGCCGTTCGAGGAACAGACCGCGTCGATCTTCGCGGGCACGCAGGGCTTCATCGACGCGGTGAAGGTGGAGGATGTGGTGCGCTACGAAGAGGCGATGCTCGCCGATCTGCGCGCCAACCACGCCGATGTCCTGACCACGATCCGCGATACCCGCGACCTGGGTGACGAGGTGAAGGGCAAGCTGAAGTCGGCGCTCGACGCGTTCGCGAAGACGTTTGCGTAAGTAAGGGCGCCCGATGGCCAGTCTCAAGGCACTGAAGATCCGCATCGGCTCGGTGAAGTCGACGCAGAAGATCACCAAGGCGATGAAGATGGTCGCCGCCGCGAAGCTGCGCCGTGCGCAGGAAGCCGCCATCGCGGGCCGCCCCTATGCCGAACGGCTGGAGGCGGTGATGGCGTCGCTCGCGTCGCAGGTCACGGTCGGCGAAAGCACGCCAAAGCTGCTCGCGGGGACCGGCAAGGATCAGGTGCACCTGATCGTCGTCGCCACCTCCGAACGGGGTCTGGCGGGCGCGTTCAACACCAACATCGTCCGCGCCGCGCGCAAGAAGGCCGAGGAGCTGGAGCGCGATGGCAAGACCGTCCGCTTCTATCTTGCGGGCAAGAAGGGCCGCGTGCTGCGGCGCTTCTACCCGAACGGGATCGCCGCCGATTACGAACTTGGGCAGCACAAGGTGCTGGGCTTCGATCAGGCGCGCGGGCTTGCCGACGATCTGATCGCGCGGTTCGAGGCGGGCGAGTTCGATGTCGCGCATCTGTTCTTCGCGAAATTCCAGTCGGCGCTGGTGCAGATCCCGACCGGCATCCAGATCATCCCGGTCTCGGTACCGGAGACGGCTGAAACCGCCAACAACGGCGGCGCCGCGGTGACGTACGAACCCGACGAGGAATCGATCCTCGCCGACCTGCTGCCGCGCAACGTCGCGATCCAGATTTTCCGCGCGATGCTGGAAAATGCCGCCTCCGAACAGGGCAGCCGCATGAACGCGATGGACAATGCGACGCGCAACGCCGGCGACATGATCAACCGCCTCTCGATCCAGTACAACCGCACTCGCCAGGCCGCGATCACGACCGAGCTGGTGGAAATCATCTCGGGCGCCGAAGCGCTCTAAGAATTCGAAGCAAGGAAGCGAACATGGCAACCGCCGCTGAAGACATCCGCCCGACGACGAGCTCGGGCAGCAACAACGTGGGCCGCATCAGCCAGGTCATCGGCGCGGTCGTCGACGTGACGTTCGAACAGGATCGCCTGCCCGCGATCCTTTCGGCGCTCGAGACCGACAACAACGGCAACCGGCTGGTGCTGGAGGTCGCGCAGCACCTGGGCGAGAATACCGTGCGCACGATCGCGATGGATGCGACCGAAGGCCTCACCCGCGGCCAGCGCGTCACCGACACCGGCGCGCAGATCACCGTGCCGGTCGGCCCGGCGACGCTGGGCCGCATCCTGAACGTCATCGGCGAGCCGATCGACGAGCGCGGCCCGGTCAATTCAGAATTCCATTCGCCGATCCACGCCAGCGCGCCGCTGTTCGTCGACCAGTCGACCGAAAGCTCGATCCTGGTCACCGGCATCAAGGTCATTGACCTGCTCGCACCTTATGCGAAGGGCGGCAAGATCGGCCTGTTCGGCGGCGCAGGCGTCGGCAAGACGGTGCTGATTCAGGAACTGATCAACAACATCGCCAAGGGCCACGGCGGCACGTCGGTGTTCGCAGGCGTCGGCGAACGCACCCGCGAGGGCAACGATCTCTACCACGAATTCCTCGACGCGGGCGTCATCGCCAAGGATGCCGACGGCAATCCACAGTCGGAGGGTTCGAAGGTCGCGCTGGTGTTCGGCCAGATGAACGAGCCGCCGGGCGCGCGCGCGCGCGTCGCGCTGTCGGGCCTTACGATCGCGGAGTATTTCCGCGACGTCGAAGGGCAGGACGTGTTGTTCTTCGTCGACAACATCTTCCGCTTCACGCAGGCGGGCGCTGAGGTGTCGGCGTTGCTCGGCCGTATCCCGTCGGCGGTGGGCTATCAGCCAACGCTGTCGACCGACATGGGCGCGCTGCAGGAACGGATTACGTCCACGAACAAGGGCTCGATCACCTCGGTGCAGGCGGTGTACGTCCCCGCCGACGATCTCACCGATCCGGCCCCGGCCACGTCGTTCGCCCATCTTGACGCCACGACCGTGCTGAACCGCGCAATCTCCGAACTCGGCATCTACCCCGCGGTCGACCCGCTCGATTCCACCTCGCGCGTGCTCGAACCGCGCGTTGTCGGGCAGGAGCATTACGACACCGCGCGTGCGGTCCAGTCGCTGCTCCAGCGCTACAAGTCGCTGCAGGACATCATCGCCATCCTCGGCATGGACGAGCTGTCCGAAGAGGATAAGCTGACGGTCACGCGGGCGCGAAAGATCCAGAAGTTCCTCAGCCAGCCGTTCCACGTTGCGGAGGTCTTTACCAGCATCAGCGGCAAGTTCGTCGCGATCGAGGACACCGTGCGGTCGTTCAAGGCGGTCGTCGACGGCGAATATGATCACTTGCCCGAGAACGCCTTCTACATGGTCGGCGGCATCGACGAAGCCGTCGCCAAGGCCGAGAAGATGGCGCAGGACGCGTAAAAGATTCCCCTCCCGCTAGCGGGAGGGGTTAGGGGTGGGGCTGTCCGCAAGCGGCGGCCCCTCGACAGACCTCCCCAGCCCTTTCCGCAAGCGGGAGGGGAGTGAGAAAAAAGATGCTTCACTTCGAACTCGTCACCCCTGAAAAGCTCGTCCGGTCGGAGGAGGTGTACATGGTCACCGTCCCCGGTTCCGAAGGTGATTTCGGGGTGCTGGAGGGTCACGCGCCGCTAATGTCGACGATCCGCGACGGCGACCTGCTGGTGCAGCGTTCGGCGAACGCAGCGCCCGAGACGATCGCGATCCGCGGTGGTTTCGCCGAGGTCAACGCCAAGGGCCTGACCGTCCTGGCCGAGCACGCGGATTGAGTATGCGAGCACCTTGAATTCCGTTCGCCCTGAGCGAAGTCGAAGGGCATGGGCATGGGCTTCCACTTCGCTCAGCCCGAACGGAAGTTGGAGCGTGCGGCAGGTGGTCGACTACAGGAAGCTGTAGGGGTCGACGTCGACCGTCACCCGCACCTTCGCGGCCCACTCCACCCCGCCCAGCCAGTCGCGGATCACGTCCTGAACATCCAGCGCGCGTCGCGCGTGAACCAACAGCCTGTACCGATGGCGGCCGCGTAGCATGGCAAGCGGGGCGGGGGCGGGGCCGTATACTTCCATGCCGTCGACCGTCGGGGCGGATCGCCCGACCAGCCGTGCGGTTTCCAGCGCGGCGGGCTGATCCTCCGACGACACGACGATCGCGGCATAGCGGCCGAACGGCGGCGCGCCCGCCTCGCGCCGCGCATCGGTTTCCGCTTCGTAGAATGCCGTCGCGTCGCCGGTGATCAGCGCCTGCATGACCTGCGCCTTCGGGCTGTGCGTCTGGATGAAGACGTGTCCGGGTTTCTCGCCACGACCCGCGCGGCCCGATACCTGCCGAATTTGCTGAAAGGTCCGTTCGGCCGCGCGCAGGTCGCCGCCTTCCAGCCCGAGATCGGCGTCGACCACCCCGACGAGCGTCAGGTTGGGGAAGTGATAGCCCTTCGTCACCAGCTGCGTGCCGACGACGATGTCGATGTCGCCCGCCTCCATCCGCCCGACGAACTCCGCCGCCTTGGCAGGGGACCAGATCGTGTCCGAGGTGACGACCGCGGTCCGCGCGGCCGGGAACAGCGCCGCGACCTCGTCCGCGATCCGCTCCACGCCGGGGCCGCAGGCGACCAACGAATCTTCGGTGCTGCATTCCGGGCAGACGCGCGGGACGGGTTCGACATGACCACAATGGTGGCACGCGAGACGGCGCGTCAGGCGGTGTTCGACCATCCACGCGGTGCAATTGGGGCATTGGAAGCGATGCCCGCAGGTCCGGCAAAGCGTCAGCGGGGCGTAGCCGCGCCGGTTGAGGAACAGCAAGGACTGCTCGCCCCGCGCCAGCGTCTCCTCCATCGCTGTCACCAGACTCGGCGCGAGCCAGCGGCCGCGGTCGGGCTTCTCCTGCAACAGGTCGATCGCCTCGATCGTCGGCATCTCCGCCGCGCCGAACCGCGCGGGCAGCCTTAGTTCGGCATAGTTTCCGATCTCGACCTGCTGGCGCGTCTCGATCGCGGGAGTGGCGGAGGCGAGGATGACCGGGCAGGCCTCGAATTTTCCGCGCATCACCGCCACGTCGCGCGCGTGATAGTGGACGCCTTCTTCCTGCTTGAAGCTGGTTTCGTGCGCCTCGTCGACCACGATCAAACCGAGATTTGCATAGGGCAGGAATAGCGCCGAGCGTGCCCCTACCGTCACCAGCGCCTGCCCGCTGGCGATCGCCCGCCAGGCGCGGCGGCGCTGGGTCGAGCGTAACCCCGAATGCCACGCGACGGGTTCGCAGCCGAAGCGATCGTGAAAGCGTTTCAGGAATGGTTCGGTCAGCGCGATCTCCGGCAGCAGCACGAGCGTCTGGCGGCCCTGGCAAATCGCTTCGGCGACGGCCTCGAAATACACTTCGGTCTTGCCCGAACCGGTAACGCCGTCGAGCAAGGTTGGCGCGAATGCGTGCGCCGCGACGTTCGCGGCGAGCACCTCGGCCGCCGCACGCTGATCGTCGGATAGTTTGGGCGGCGCGTGGGTCGGATCGGGACGCGGAAAAGGGCTGTCGATGTCGACCTCAACCCCCTCGATCGCCCCAATCTTCACCAAGCCCCGGATCACCGCGTCGGACACGTCGGCGATCGTCGCTAGTTCGCGGATCAGCCCCTGGCGGTCGCCGATCCGTTCCAGCGCCTGCGCGCGCTGCGGGGTCAGACGGTCGGGCGTAACGCCGGTTGCGCGATACTCCACCACCAGCCGCGCGCCCTCCAGTGCCGACGTGGAGGCAAGCGCCATCCGCACCACTGCGGCGGGCGGCGCGAGGTAATAGTCCGCGGTCCATTCCACCAGCCTTCTGAGCGGCGCGGCGAGCGGCGGCACGTCCATGACACCCAGCAGGTTGCGCAGCCGGTTGTCGCCGACCTCCGCGTCGGACGGCATCCGATCGGCTTCCCACACCACGCCGAGCAACTGCCGCGGGCCGAGCGGCGCGACGACGACCGATCCCGGCTCGACCGTCATGCCGTGCGGCACCCGGTAGTCGAGCGGGCCGAGCGCAGAATTGAGGACGAGGACGCGGGCGCGGGACATGAACGCCCCGCATATGGCGATTTGATACCGGCGCGGCTAGCTGGCGCGGCGCTCCATCACGCGCCGGTCGAGACCGACGCGTGCGCGCTTCGCGGCATAGAGCGCAGTATCGGCGCGGTGGATCATGTCGCGGATATTGGCGGTGTCGGGGGACACGAGCGCGACGCCGACGGTGCCTGCCGTCATGATCGTCAGGCCGTTCGCGGTGACCGGCACCGCCAGCGCCGCCTCCAGCCGTCGTACGAAGGCGGCGGGGCTCGAGGCCAGAGCGGGATCGGTCACGATCAGCGCGAATTCGTCGCCGCCCAGCCGTGCGGCGACGCTGCCTTTCAACCACGGCTGTTCCAGGCGACGCCCGACCGCCTTCAGGACATCGTCGCCCGCGAGATGGCCGAGCGTGTCGTTGATCGCCTTGAACCCGTCGAGGTCCACCAGCGCGAGCAACAACGGCAGGCCGTCGCGCTGTGCGATCGTTATTTCGGTTTCGAGCGTGCGATTGAACACCGCGCGATTGGCGATTCCCGTCAGGTCGTCGAGCTCGGCCGAGCGGCGCAACGCCTGTTCCATCGTGTAGCGATCGGTGACGTCCTGGACGATGCCGACGATGGCGATCGGCTGGCCGTCATTTCGTTCCAGTTCGGCGATCGAACGAACGCGGCGGAACTCGCCACGCGCCGTCACGAAATCGGTTTCGATATCGAGCGGTTGTTCTTCGTCGATCAACTGCGCCAACGCACCGCTGACGATGGCGCGCGCGTGTGGCGGATAGAAATCCAACGCCTCGCTCAGCGCAGGCTGATCGCCCATCTCCAAACCGTGGATGCGATAGACGTTGTCGGACCATTCGACATGATCGGTGCCCAGCGGCAACCGCCACGATCCGATCATCGCCATACGCTCGGCTTGCAGCAGGACACGCTCCTGACGCGCCATCCGCTCCGCCTGCCGCTTGCTTTCGTTCGCCGCTCCGCGCGCCGCAATCAGCGCCTCGGCGACCGTCGCCAGATGCCGCAACGCCTCGGCGGCGGCGGGCGACAGTTGACGCGGTTCGGTATCAACCACGCAGATCGCGCCGATCGGCTGGCGCGTGCCGTCCGCGTCGGGCGCGTGGACCGGCATGCCGGCATAGAAGCGAAGGCCGTCGCCGGTCACCAGCGGGTTCATCTGAAAACGGACATCTTCGCGCGCGTCCGGTACGACCATCAGGTCGCGTTTGCGTACCGTATGGTTACAGAATGCGACGGTTCGCGGCAGTTCGGAGAGTTCGATCCCGTGTCCTGCAACGGTGCGTTGGGCGTCGCGATCGACCAGGTTGAGCATGGCGATCGGACAATCGACGAAGCGCGCGGCCATCGCAACCAGCGCCGAAAACTCCGCCCCCGTGCCGTCCGTCAGGTCGCCCAGCGCCCTTAATGCCTCCAGACGATTCGTTTCGTCGATGATCGGTGAACGCGCGACAGCCATGACGATCGTGGTATCCGCGAACGCTTAATATTGTTTGTCGATTGGCATAGATGATCATGGTGACCGACCTGCCCCGCGCCTTTGCCGATCATCTCGCGCGCGACCGGCGGCGCAGCGTGCATACGGTGCGCGCCTATCACGCGACGGCCGAGCGGATTATCGGCTTTTTGCAACGACATTGGGGCGAGCCGATCGATCGCGCGGCTTTGGCGCGGGTGAGCGCGACCGACCTGCGCGCCTACCTCGCGCTGCGGCGGGGCGAGGGGCTCGGCAATGCGTCCGCCGCCCGCGAATTGTCGGCGGTGCGTGGATTCCTTGACTGGGCGGGCGGTGAGGGGGCGGCCCCGCGCTTGCGTGGGCCGCGCGTCAAGCGCGGGCTGCCGCGGCCGATCGCTCCCGATGAGGTGATGGCGCTGGCGGGGGAGGTCGCGGACGGGGCGCGGACGCCGTGGGTCGGGCTGCGGGATTGGGCGATCCTCTTGCTGCTGTACGGCGCGGGGTTGCGGATCGGGGAGGCGATGGCGCTGACCGGCGCGGTGCTGCCGCTGGGCGAGACGCTGGTGGTGACGGGAAAGCGCGACAAGACGCGGATCGTGCCGCTGCTGCCGCAGGTGCGCGACGCGATCGACGCTTACGTAGCTGTGGTCCCGTACGCGATGTCGCGCGATCAGCCGCTGTTTCGGGGGACGCGTGGCGGACCGCTGTCGCCGGGGGTCATCCGCGCCGGCGTGCGCGATGCGCGGGGGCGGCTGGGGCTGTCAAACCGGACGACGCCGCACGCGCTGCGCCATTCGTTCGCGACGCATCTGCTCGGGCGCGGGGCGGATCTGCGCGCGCTGCAGGAGCTGCTGGGGCACGCCAGCCTCAGTTCGACGCAGGTCTATACCGCGGTCGATGCGGCTCATCTGATGGACGTCTATCGCAACGCGCATCCGCGTGCCTAGCGCTCGGCGCGCGGTTTCCAGGTGACGACGCGGTAGAGGTAGGCGATGGCGATCAGGACGGTGGTCGCGATCGCGACCGGGCCGACATATTGCTCCAGCACCTGAAAGCGCGAGCCGAGATAGAAGCCGGCGCCCGCCAGGACGGTGTTCCAGATCAGCGACCCGGCGAACGTCCAAAGCAGGAATTTCCACAACGGCATCCTGGTCATGCCCGCAGGCAGCGAGATGATCGTGCGGAACGTCGGCATGAAGCGGAACACGAACACCACCCATCCGCCATGCTTCGTAAAGAAGCGGTGGAGGTTCTCGACGTTCCGCCACTCCATCGTTAGCCAGCGGCCGTGGCGCGCGATGAACGGGCGGAAGCGTTCGTAGCCGATATTGCGGCCGATGAAATACCAGAAGTAATTGCCTGCCGTGGTTCCTGCGGTGCCCCACAGCACCAACGGCACCAACGCCATGTCGCCGCGCGCGACCGCCATCCCGCCCAGCCCCATGATTACCTCCGACGGAACCGGCGGCACGACGTTTTCCAGCGCCATCAGCAGGAATATGCCGAAATAGCCGCCCCACGCGATCAGGTTTAGGATGAATTCGGTCATGGAATGATCCGCCAACGGCGGGCGCGTCAGCTTCGTTCCGCGTGCCTGCGCTCGATCGCGTCCCAGATCAGCCCGGCGACGTCGGTGCCGTCGAGCTTCTCGATCGCGACGATACCGGTGGGGGAGGTGACGTTGATCTCTGTCAGCCATTCGCCCGCGATCACGTCGATCCCGACGAAGATCAGGCCGCGGCGCTTCAGTTCCGGCCCCAGCGCGGCGCAGATTTCGCGTTCCTTGTCGGTCAGTTCCGTTTTCTGCGCGGAGCCGCCGACCGCCAGGTTGCTGCGGAATTCGCCTTCGCCGGGCAGGCGGTTGATCGCGCCCGCGACCTTGCCGTCGACCAGCACGATGCGCTTGTCGCCCTTCGCGACGCCGGGCAGGAACGCCTGCACCATATGCGGTTCGCGCCACGTCTGGTTGAACACCTCGATCAGCGCCGACAGGTTTTCGCCATCGGGACCGACGCGGAAGATCGCCTTGCCGCCGTTGCCGTGGAGCGGCTTCACGACGATCGCGCCATGCGTTTTCAGGAACGCGCGCGCTTCGTCCAGGCTGCGCGTGACGAGCGTCGGCGGCATGAAGCGCGCATAGTCGAGCACGAAGACCTTTTCCGGCGCGTTTCGCACGCTGACGGGATCGTTCACGACCAGCGTCTTGTCCGCGATGCGCTCCAGCAGGTGCGTCGCGGTGATGTAGCCGAGGTCGAACGGCGGATCCTGCCGCATCAGCACGACGTCGACCTCATCGCCCAGGTCGAGCTTCACCGGATCGCCGACGGTGAAATGGTCGCCTTCAACGCGTTGCACCGTGACGGGGTGCGCCTTCGTCCACAATCGCCCGTCGGACCAGTTCAGGTCTTCGGCGCTATAATGGAACAGCCGATGCCCGCGCGCCTGCGCCGACAGCATCAGCGCGAACGACGAATCGCCTGCAATGTTGATCGAATCGAGCGGGTCCATCTGGACCGCGACGGTGAGCGATTGCGTCATGCGGCGCGATGTAGGGGGCGCGGTCGGGGAAGTCACCCGATCCACGCATTCTCGATATGTCGTGGCCGTGCGCCGGGCGCGAGCAGGATTACGTCGACGCGGATGTCCTCGCCGTTCGTCGCATAGCGCGGCATCAGGATTTCGGCCGCCGCCGCGACGCGCGCGAGGCGCCGTTCGTCGATCGCGAAGTCCAGTTCGGCCGCGGTCGCGCGGGTCTTCACCTCGACGAAAGCGATCAGGTCGCCGCGCTTCGCCACCAAATCGACCTCGCCCGCAGGCGTCCGCACGCGCCGGTCGAGAATCTGCCAGCCCTTCAGCCGCAACCACCACCCTGCCAGCCGCTCGCCGCGCCGTCCGGCGGCCTCGGCGACGCGGCGGTCCCTCACGCCTTCAACTCCATCGCCCGCGCATAGAGCGCCCTCCGATCGAGGCCGAGGCGCTTCGCCACCTCGCCTGCGGCTTTCGACGCCGGGAGCCGTTCCAGTGCTTCGATCAATGCCGCGTCGCCTTCGTCGGCGGTGGGCGGCGCTGGCTCACCGGGTGGAGCGACGACAACGACGATCTCGCCCTTGGGCGGCGCGTCGGCGTAGCGGGCGGCGAGCGAGGAAAGCGAACCCGTCACCGCTTCCTCGAATTTCTTCGTGATCTCGCGCGTCACCGCCGCCTCGCGATCCCCCAGACCCGCCGCCAGCGCGGCCAGCATCGCGCCGAGTCGCGGCCCGCTCTCGTAGAAGACCAACGTCGCGCGGATGCCGGCGACTTCGGCAATCGCGGTCGCGCGGGCGACCGATTTGGCGGGAAGGAACCCCGCGAACAGGAAACGATCGGTCGGCAGCCCCGCCAGCGTCAGCGCCGCCACCGCTGCGCACGGGCCGGGGATCGTCACGACGTTGTGCCCCGCCGCGCGCGCGTCGCGCACCAGCTTGAAGCCGGGGTCGGAGATCAGCGGCGTCCCCGCGTCGGACACCAACGCTATCGCCTCCATCCCCATCCGCGCGACAAGGCCGGGCCGCACCGCATCGGCATTGTGATCGTGGTACGGCGTCATCGGACGCTTGGTGCCGATGTGGCGCAACAGCCCGGCGGTGACACGCGTATCCTCCGCCGCGATCAGGTCCGCGCGCGACAGCACGTCCGCGGCGCGCGCGGTGAGGTCGCCGAGATTGCCGATCGGGGTGGCGACGATGTACAGACCGGGGACAAGAGGGTTCACGAGAGGTGTCATGGCAGAGGCTGCAACCGTCCCGCAACGGGTGAGCGATCTATTTCGGGGAATTGCGCTTGGCGCGGCGATGCTGCTGGGCGCGTGTTCGACGATCGTCCCGCGCGGCGCGGAGGGGCCACGCGGCCCGGATCGTGTCGCGCCGCCGCCGGTGCGGCCCGACACGGGCGTCGATACAGGTGTGATCCGCGATTCGGCGCGCAACCGCGTCGCATTGCTGGTGCCGCTGTCGGGGCCGAATGCGGGCGTGGGGCAGAGCCTCGCCAACGCGACGATGCTCGCGTTGCTGGATACCAAAACCGAGAAGGTCCGCATCACCAATTACGACACCGCGACCGGCGCAGCGGCGGCGGCGAGCCGCGCGATCGCCGACGGTGCGCAACTGATCCTGGGGCCGCTGCTGGCGGAGGATGTGCGGCAGGTCGCGCCGATCGCACGACAGGCGCGCGTGCCGGTGCTGGCGTTCTCCAACGATGTCAGCGTCGCGGGCGATGGCACCTATGTGATGGGCTATGCGCCGGCGCAGTCGATCGAGCGCGTCGTGACCTATGCCAAGGGTCGCGGCGTTACGAACTTCGGCGGGCTGGTCCCCAACGCTTTGTACGGCACGCGCGCATCGACCGCGTTCCTGCGCGCGGTAGAGAGTGCGGGCGGTCGCGTCGTGGCGCTGCAAACCTATGACCGCGGCGGCGGGGCCTTGTCCGGCGCGGTGAGCCGCATGGACAAGGACGCGCCATTCGACGGCGTGCTGATCGCCGACAGCGGGACGACCGCTGCGATGGCGGTGCCGTTGTTGCGACGCGCGAGTCCCAACACTCGCGTGCTGGGCACCGAATTGTGGAATTCGGAAGCGTCGATTGTCAGCAAGTCGTCGTTGAACGGCGCGTGGTTCGCGAGCGTGTCGGATACGCTCTACCGCCAGTATGCCGCGAAATATCGCGCGCGTTTCGGCAGCGCGCCGTACCGGTTGTCCAGCCTTGGCTACGACGCGGTGCTGCTCGCCGCGCGCATCTCGCGCGACTGGCGCGTAGGCGCGGCGTTCCCCGAGGCGCGGTTGCGGTCGGGCGAGGGCTATGCCGGGATCGACGGCGCGTTCCGCTTCGGGCGCGACGGGGTGGCCGAACGCGCGCTGGAAGTGCAGGAGATTCGTGGCGGAACGACGGTGACGGTGTCGCCCGCGCCGGCGAATTTCGGGAAGTAGCCAAAGTAAACCGTCGTCCCCGCGAAAGCGGGGATCCAAGGTGTTCGGCTTGCCGCAACATATCGCGGTGGCGTCGGTGAAGTTCGGCCATGGGTCCCCGCGTTCGCGGGGATGACGGAAGTACCTAAGCCGACACCACCTCACCCGCCCGAACCACCTCGGGCAGGATAGCGTCCAGCAGCAGCATCCCCGCTTCGGTCACGCGCAGCCGATCGCCGTCGCGCCGGATAAGGTCGGGGATGCGCGCCACGGCCGTATCGTCCACCAAAGCGTGGAGCGGAACGCCGGTCCGCCCCGCGATCCACGCCAGATCGACGCCCTCGCGCAACCGCAGCCCCATCAGCAACGCCTCGGTCGCGCGCGTTTCGGGCGACAGGGGTTCCTCGCTCTGCAGGCCGTGCCTGTTGCGGGCGACCGCGTTCAGCCAATTCTCTGGCTTGCGATGGCGCACGGTCGCGCACCTCCCGCGCCGCCCATGCGCGCCCGGCCCGATCCCGGCGTAGTCGCGGTACCGCCAATAGGTCAGGTTGTGGCGGCTCTCCGCCCCGGCGCGCGCGTGGTTGGATATCTCGTACGCGGGAATGCCCGCCGCCGCGGTCATCGCGCGCGTCGCCTCGAACAGGTCCGCACCCATGTCCGCATCGGGGATCACCAGCCGCCCCGCCGCCGCCTCGGTCGCAAAGCGCGTGCCGGGCTCGATCGTGAGTTGGTAAAGCGACAGATGCTCGGTCCCGAACGACAGCGCGCGCACTAGTTCGGCCTCCCACGCCGCGACCGACTGACCGGGCCGCGCATAGATCAGGTCGAAACTGACGCGATCGAACGCGCGCTGCGCCACATCCAGCGCACCCAGACCCTCTGCCACATTATGCGCACGCCCCAGAAACGCGAGCGCCGCATCGTCGAGCGCCTGCAATCCCAGCGACACGCGATTGACCCCGACCGCCGCCAGATCGGCAAACCGCGCCGCCTCGACCGACGACGGGTTCGCCTCCAGCGTGATCTCGATATTCGGTGCGAAACCCCACGCGCGCTCGGCCTCATCGAGCACCGCCGCAACGGTCGCGGGCGGCATCAGCGATGGCGTGCCCCCGCCAAAGAAGATCGACCCCAGCCGGCGCCCCGGCAGCACCGCCGCTTCATGCGCCAGATCGGCCAGCAATGCAGTCCGCCACGCGGCCTGGTCCACCTCGGCGCGGACGTGGCTGTTGAAATCGCAATAGGGGCATTTCGAAACGCAGAACGGCCAGTGGACGTACAGCGCCAAATCTTCTGATGGTTCATTGTCGGATGGCATGGTCGCGCCGATATGGTCGCGATGACCGCGAAACGCCATTGGCTTGCCGCCCTGCTCCTGCTGGCCTCGTGCGCGCAAGGACCGGAGCGCATCGTCGAGGCCGATCGCTTTGACGGCCCCGCGCCGCGCGGCGAGGCGCTGCTACGAAGCACGATGATGACCGCGCATAACGCCGCACGCGCCGCGGTCGACGTCGCGCCGCTATCGTGGGACGAGGTCCTGGTTGCCTCCGCCCGCGGCTATGCGCAGACGCTGGCGCGCACCCGTCGTTTCGAACACGCCAAACAGCCGCAGGGACCGGCGCGCGAGGGCGAGAATCTATGGACCGGCACGCGCGACGCCTATGCCTATAACGAGATGATCGGGCATTGGGTCGCGGAAAAGCGCGATTTCACCAACGGACCGACCCCCGCGTTCAGCCGCACTGGCCGCTGGCAGGATGTCGCGCACTACACGCAGATCGTCTGGCGCGGCTCGACCCGCGTGGGTTGCGCGACGGCATCGAACGCGCGCGACGATTATCTTGTTTGCCGATATGCGCCGGTCGGAAATGTCGTCGGGCAACGCGTGTTTTGACGGCGCTGGTCGACGCTCGGCGCGAAAACTGACGGGCGCGCGGCTACGCCGGAATTAGCGCCGGCGAAAAGATCGACAACGCGCCGTCACCGCGAAGGTCGATCACCAACGCGAGCGTCGCGTTGGGATCGACGTCCGGCAGCGATGCCGGATCGTCGACTGCAGGCGGGACGGAAAGTGTATACACGCCGTTCGGTGTCAGCGCGCGATGCACGGTCGTCAGCGGTTCCACCGCCAACCCCCTCACCGTGCCAATGAATATCTCCGCTACGTGAAGCCTGTCGTCGTCGGCCGATGGCGGACGCGACAGGCCGATGGTGAAACGATAGTGCGCCAGATCGCACAGGCTGGTTGCGATCGGCACGATCAGGCGGATATCGCCGCCGGTCCCGCCTTCCTCCACCGTAATGCGCATCGCGTAAGCGTGGCGTGGCAGATCGGCATCGTGATCCCTGTCGGCCGCGATCGTGACGATCGGCGGGCGGTCCCCGCGGAAATCATAATACCAGCCGCTGACGATCTCCTCGAAACGCTCGCGCGGCTGCACGCACAGGCCGTTCGGCCAGAAATCGAACGCCGCGGTCGGGATCAGGTTCACGCCATCGGTCAGCAGCGCGTTGGCGGCGTGGATCCAAAACGTCTGCGGCGAACCGTGCAACGATCGATTGGTGCCGGCGTAGCGCGCATCGATCTCATGCTCGCGCCCGTCGAGCAGCGCTTCGGGAATCCCGAACCAGAACGCACAATCGCCACTGCCGTCGCGGTCCAGGTCGTCGCGGAACTGGTCGGCGACCACCGCCCCGATCAACGCGCCGTCGATCCATATATCTACCGTCTGCGGCTTGGTGTTGCATGCTGCGTGCGCCCAACCGGCCGCCCAGCCGCCGTCCTCGATCCCGTCGAGCGCGCCACGCAGGACGCTCGCGGGGACGGCAGGGTCGCCCGGCTTCAATGAAAACAGGCGCGGGGCGTTTCCGAGCGGAGCGGCCGTCGCAGCAAAGCGCGCGCCAATCAGATGCTCGTCCCCGTCGAGCAGGTCCGGCGGAAGCTCGCACCAGAACGCGCAATCGCCCCAGCCGTTTGCCGACAGATCGTCGCGATACTGATTGGCGGTCACGGTCGCGATTAAAGCGCCGTCGACCAGTATCTCGACATCGACCGGCTCACCGCCACCACCGGGAATGCGCGCCCAGCCCGCGACGCGGTGGCCCTGTTCGACATTGTCCAGCGCGCCGACGACCGTGCCTGCAGCCTCTGATCGGTCAGTCGCCACAATGCCGGTCCTTCCGCGCGGGATACGTCTATTCGTTCGCCGCGTTCAGGATCGCGCGACCGTAGGCGGTCTTGCTCAGCGCTTCGCCGCGCGCGATCGCCTGTTCGCGGGTGATGAAGCCTGATTGATAGGCGATCTCCTCCAGACACGCGATCTGGATGCCCTGGCGGTGCTGGATCGTGCGGACGAACTCCGACGCTTCCAGCAGCGAATCGTGCGTGCCGGTGTCCAGCCAGGCATAGCCGCGCCCCATCTGTTCGACGAACAGGTCGCCCGCTTCCATGTACAGCCGGTTGAGGTCGGTGATTTCGTACTCGCCGCGCGCTGACGGCTTCAGGTCGCGCGCCAGCCCGACGACGCGATTGTCGTAGAAATACAGCCCGGTCACCGCATGGTGCGATTTCGGGTGTGCGGGCTTTTCCTCCAGGCTGATCGCGCGGCCGTCGGCGGCGAGTTCGACCACGCCGTAGCGTTCGGGATCGTCGACGCGGTAGCTGAACACGGTCGCGCCCTCGGTCCGCGCCACTGCGCTCGCCAGCAGGTCGGTCAGGTGCGCGCCGAAGAAGATGTTGTCGCCCAGCACCAGCGCCACCCGATCGTCGCCGATGAAGTCCGCGCCGATCGTGAACGCCTGCGCCAGCCCCTCGGGCCGCGGCTGTTCGGCATAGGACATCTTGATGCCGATGTTCGATCCGTCGCCGAACAAATTGCGATAATTACCGATATATTCGGGGCTGGAGATGATCAGCACGTCGCGAATGCCCGCCAGCATCAGCACCGACAGCGGGTAATAGATCATCGGCTTGTCGTAGATCGGCAGCAATTGCTTGTTGATCGCGAGCGTGGCGGGGTGGAGCCGCGTGCCCGATCCGCCGGCGAGGATGATGCCCTTCATTGCGTTCCGATCAATTCGTCTAGGATGTCGTCGAGCGCGTCCTGCCACGGCCGCGGCGTGATGGCATAGGCCGCTTCGATCGCCGCGTGGCTGAGCCGCGAATTGATCGGACGCGTCGCAGGGGTCGGATAGTCGCTGGTTGCGATCCCCTCGACCGTGGGGGAGGGGCCGCCGCGCGCCGCGGCACGGTCGAAGATCGCGCGCGCGAAGCCGCACCACGTCGTCTCGCCCGCATTGCTGAAATGGTACGTGCCGCTGGGCAGCGCGGGATCGTCCGCCAGCCGCATCGCGATGGTCGCCAGCGCCGCCGCCAGATCGGCCGCGCTGGTCGGCGCGCCGTGCTGATCGTCGACCACCCGCAGCGTGTCGCGTTCGGCCCCGACGCGCAGCATCGTCTTGATGAAATTATTGCCGTGCGCGCTCACCACCCACGACGTCCGCACGATCGCGTGCCGCACCCCGCCGGTCCGCACCGCCAGTTCGCCACCCAGCTTCGACGCGCCATAGACGCCGAGCGGCGCGACGGGATCGTCGACCTCCCACGGCCCGTGCTTCGCGCCGTCGAACACGTAATCGGTCGATACCTGCACCAGCGGGATGCCCGCGGTGCGACACGCCTGCGCAAAGGCGGCCGGCGCCAGCGCGTTCACCGCCCACGCCGTCGCCACATCGTCCTCGGCCTTGTCGACCGCGGTATAGGCCCCACCGCTGATCACCGCCGCAAACGGCCGCGACGCGACCATCGCGGCGATCGCATCCGCATCGCGCAAATCGAGTTCGTCGATATCGATCGCGAACACGCCCCAGCCGTCCGGCCAGGGGTAACGCTTCAACTCGGTGCCGAGCTGCCCGTTGCCGCCCGTGACGAGGATTTCGCGCACCTACGCGGCCAGCCCGCGGCGCTGATCCGCCTGCCGCTCGTCGACGATCCCGCGCCACCAGTCCTCGTTGTCGAGATACCATCGCACGGTCTTCTCGATCCCCGTGTCGAACGTCTCGCGCGGTTCCCAGCCGATCTCGTCGCGAATGCGGCTCGCGTCGATCGCATAGCGCGCGTCATGCCCCGGCCGGTCGGCGACGAACGCGATCTGCGTCGCATAGGATTGCCCGTCGGCGCGCGGGCGCTGCTCGTCCAGGATGCGGCAAACGGTCTCGACGACCTCCAGATTCTTCTTCTCGTTGTTGCCGCCGACATTGTACGTCCGGCCCGGCGTCCCGCGCTCAAACACCGCGTGCAGCGCGCGGACGTGATCCTCGACATACAGCCAGTCGCGCACGTTCGCGCCCTTGCCGTATACCGGCAGCGCATCGCCTGCGAGCGCCTTCACGATCATCAGCGGGATCAGCTTTTCGGGGAAGTGATACGGCCCGTAATTGTTCGAACAATTGGTGATGAGCACGGGCAGCCCGAACGTATGCCCCCATGCACTGACCAGATGGTCCGACCCCGCCTTCGACGCCGAATAGGGCGATCGCGGATCATACGGCGTTTCCTCGGTGAACAGCCCCTCGTCGCCCAACGACCCGTACACCTCGTCGGTCGAGATGTGGTGGAAACGGAACGCGCTGCGCGCCGTTTCGTCCAGCGATTGCCAATAGGCCCGCGCCTCCGACAGCATCGTGAACGTGCCGACCAGATTGGTCTGGATGAACGCATCCGGCGCGTCGATCGACCGGTCGACGTGGCTCTCGGCGGCCAGATGCGTGATGACGTCGGGCCTGAACTCCGCGATCGCCGCGCGCACCGCGGCGGCGTCGCAGACGTCGGCCTGCACGAAGCGATAGCGATTGCTCGAGGCGACCTCCGCGACCGTCGACAGCGTGCCGGCATAGGTCAGCTTATCGAAGTTCAGCACTTCATGCTCGGTGTTCGCGATCAGGTGGCGAACCAGCGCCGAACCGATAAACCCGGCCCCGCCGGTGACAAAAATACGCATATTATACCTCAGTCGAGCGGCGCGAGCGGGCGGCCGTCATAAGCGAAGGGGGATACGAAATCGGCGAGCAGCGGCAGCACCGCGTCCTTCGCCGACAGTTCGGGCGCGGTCCCGGCGGGCAGCGGCCAATCGATGCCGATCGCCGGATCGTCCCAGCGCAGCCCGCCATCGCAATCGGGCGCGTAGAAATCCGAGGTCTTGTAGACGACCTCGCAATCGTCCTCCAGCGTCAGAAAAGCGTGCGCAAAGCCGATCGGCACCAGCAACTGCCGCCCGTTCTCCGCCGAGAGCTCGACCGCGACCCACTTGCCGTAGGTCGGCGACCCGGCGCGAATATCGACCGCGACATCCAGAATGCGTCCGCGAATACAGCGCACGAGCTTGTCCTGCCCGTGCGGCGGGGTCTGGAAATGCAGCCCGCGCAGGGTGAAGGCGGGCTTCGACAGCGAATGATTGTCCTGCACGAACCGGATATCGATCCCGCGCGCGGCGAAATCGCGCTCGCTGTACGATTCCGAGAACCACCCCCGCGCGTCGCCGTGACGCTTCGGCTCGATCAATTGGACGGGGCTATCGGCTTGACCGGATGGGGCATTCGGATCGGGCATGGCGCGGGCGGATAGCGGGTCTGCAGGTATGGGGCAATCCGCGAGCGCCCATGCCGGCGACGTGATCGCGCTTGATCCGCACGCCGCCCTAGGCGACAGGACGCCGCGTCCGGTGCGGCGGGCGATCGGCAAAGGGAATCGAACTTTGGCATATCTGGTCACCGGCGTGGCGGGCTTCATCGGGATGCACGTCGCCGCGCGGCTGCTCGCGCGGGGTGAGACGGTGGTCGGGATCGACAACCTCAACGATTACTATGCCGTGCAGCTGAAGCACGACCGGCTGGCCGAATTGTCCGGCCACACCAACTTCACCTTCGCGCAGGTCGAGATCGCCGACGCTGCTGCCCTGAACGCCGCGCTTGCACCGCACAGGATAACCCATGTCATTCATCTCGCCGCGCAGGCCGGGGTGCGGTATTCGCTCATCAATCCGCACGCCTACATCCAGTCGAACGTCGTCGGGCAATTGAACCTGCTCGAACACGCGCGGCACAACGATGCGATCGTCTCGATGAGCTACGCCTCGTCCAGCTCGGTCTATGGCGGCAATACGAAGCTGCCGTTCGCAGAAGGGGACCGCGTCGATTCGCCCGTCTCGCTCTATGCCGCCACCAAGAAGACCGACGAGCTGATGGGCCATACCTATGCCCATCTCTACCGCATCCCGCTGATCGGTCTGCGCTTCTTCACCGTATATGGTCCCTGGGGCCGTCCCGACATGGCGCTGTGGCTGTTCACGAAGGCGATCCTGGCGGGGGAACCGATCGCGGTGTTCAACCACGGCGATATGCAGCGCGACTTCACCTATATCGACGATATCGTGACGGGCGTGATCGCCGCCACCGACGCCCCGCCGCAGGATAACGGTACACCGCCGCACCGCGTCTACAACATCGGCAACAACAACCCTGAACCATTGCTGCGCATGATCGACGTGCTGGAGGACGCGATCGGGACGAAGGCGGTCCGCCGTCTCGAGCCGATGCAGCCCGGCGACGTGCCCGCGACCTACGCCGACATCACCGCCATCGCGCGCGATCACGGCTTTGCGCCGACCACGCCGATCGAAACCGGTATCCCGCGTTTCGTCGACTGGTATCGCGGTTATCACAAGGTCTGAGCTTACCGGATTGTAAGCCTTCTTTCGTAATCCCGCTCGTTCGAACGAGATGGGATGACGGCCGCGTGAAGATCGATACCGCGATTCCGCAATCGAAGGGCAAGCGCCGATCGGCGCAGCACCCGTTCGATGGCGTCGCCGGCAGCAATGTCGTCCCGATCATCCCCGCGACTCAGCCGTTCCCGATGGCGATCCCGTTCCTACGCCCGCAAGTGGTGCCGGTCGAAGCATGGACGCCGTTCCTAGTGCGATCCTACGACGCCGCCTTTTTCACCAACCGCGGCCCGCTCGAAACATCGTTCTCCGCCGCCTGCGCCGATCGTTATGCCGCGCCCGGCTACGCCTGCGTCACCGCCACCAACGCGACCGCCGGGCTGACCGCGGCGCTGCTGGCACTACCGTGGCCCGCCGGACGACAGCCGTGCGCGATCATCCCCGCCTTCACCTTCCCCGCGACGCTGCATGCGGTGCTTCACGCCGGGTGGCGCGCGATCCTGTGCGATGCCGATCCGGTGAAGTGGGAGATGGATGTAAAGCACCTCGAACGACTGCTCGCCGCGGGCGACATCGACGCGGTGATGCCGGTGCGCAGCTTCGGTTTCGTGCGCGACCTCTCCCCGATAATTGATCTCGCGACACGCCACGGCGCACGCGTCGTGATCGACGGCGCGGCGGCGTTTGGCAATTCCGCACGACGGATCGGATCGGCGGCAGGAGAGATCGAGGTCGCCTCGCTCCATGCCACCAAAACTTTCGCGATCGGGGAGGGCGGCCTGGTCTTCGCCCCCGCCGACATGGCCGATGCGATGCGTCGCATCAGCAATTTCGGGATCGAATCACCCCACCATTTCGGTGACGGCGGCAACATGAAGCTCGATGATTTCCGCGCCGCGATCGGGCTCGCCACCCTGGACCGGATCGACGCGGTGGTCGACGAACGTACCGCGCTGGCGGAGGAATATGCCGCGCTGCTCGCGGGGCGTGGATCGATCGCGACGATCGCGCACGATGTCGGCCCGACGCCGTGGCAATGTTTCCCCGCGCGATTCGCCGACGCTGCAACGTGTACGCGCGCGTTCGATCAGTTCGCGGCGCGCGGCATCGCGACACGCCGCTATTATGCCCCTGCGCTGGCCAGCGGCTATCGTGGCAGCCAGTCGGTATGGTTCGATCCTGCACAGACACCTGTTGCCGAACGCCTTGCGACCGAGATGCTGTGCCTGCCGATCTGGATCGGGATGTCGGCCGCCGAGCGCGACTACACCCTCGGTTCGGTCTCGAACGTGCTCGCCACGCTGTAGAACTTTCCTACACGAACCATATTGGTTATGCATGTTCTTTTCTGGGGGAGCATGCATGATCGACGAACTCATCGACGCCGTGATCGATCGCGAAGGCGGCTACAGCGACCATCCGGCCGATCGTGGCGGCGCAACCCGGTTCGGCATCACCGAAAGCGTCGCGCGGGCAGAAGGCTATTCCGGCCTGATGCGCCATTTCGCGCGGCCTGCCGCTGCCGCCATCTATCGCCGGTTATACTGGGATCGTCCCGGCTTCGATCGCGTCGCGGCACGCGCCCCGACGATCGCCGCCGAACTGTTCGATACCGGCGTCAACATGGGACCGGCGGTTGCGACTGCGTTCCTGCAACGCGCACTGAACGCGCTCAACCGCGGCGCGAGCGACTATCCCGATATCTTGCTGGACGGGCGCATCGGTCAGCAAACGCTCGCCGCACTCGATCGCTTCCTCGCGCTTCGCAAAGCAGCGGGGGAGGGCGTGTTGCTGAAGGCGATCGAGGCGCTGCAGGGCGAACGTTATCTGTCGCTCGCCGAAAGCCGCCCCGCCAACGAAGCCTTCCTGTACGGTTGGCTCGCGAACCGTATCGGCTAATCCTAGGCCTAACCTTAGACTGACTTTCCGGGAGAGCGGACATGGGAATCATCGACGGAATCATCGGCCCCGTGGCGGGCATCATCGACAAGATAATCCCCGATCCGAAGGCGCGCGACGCAGCCAAGCTGGAACTGCTCCGGCTGGAGGGCACGCAGGATCTGGAGCGCGCCAAGGCGCAGATGGCCGCGGTCTTGGCCGAGGCGGGATCGCCCGACCCGTGGACCAGCCGCGCGCGCCCCAGCTTCCTCTACGTAATGTACGCGCTGTTGCTGTGGTCGATCCCGATGGGCCTGATCGCCGCGGTCCGACCCGAAATGGCGGCGGCGATCGGCAACGGCATGAACGCGTATCTGAACGGCATCCCCGAACCGCTCTACGCGCTCTTCGGCACCGGCTACCTCGGCTACACCGTCGCCCGCGAATGGGGGAAGGGGCGGGTGAAGTAGCTTAATTCCTCCCCGGAACGGGGAGGGGAACCAGCGGAGCTGGTGGAGGGGCAGCCCCAAGCGATGGTCCTGCTTGGCCGTCCCTCCGTCTCGCTTCGCGAGCCACCTCAGCGTGCCGGGGAGGATTGCGCGCCTCCCTATCATCCCTACATCGCGCCGCATGAGTGACGACAACAGAATGCCCGTCTGGCACGGGACGACGATCCTTTCGGTCAGACGCAATGGAAAGGTCGTGGTGGCGGGTGACGGTCAGGTTTCTATGGGCCAGACCGTGATGAAGCCCAACGCCCGCAAGGTCCGCACTGTCGGCACGGACGCAAAGGTCATCGGCGGGTTCGCAGGCGCGACCGCCGACGCCTTCACCCTCTTCGAACGGCTCGAATCAAAGCTCGAACGCCATCAGGGCCAACTGATGCGCGCCGCGGTCGAACTCGCCAAGGACTGGCGCACCGATAAATACCTGCGCAATCTCGAGGCGATGATGATCGTCGCCGACAAGGACGTGACGCTGATTCTGACCGGCAACGGCGACGTGCTGGAACCAGAAGCCGGCATCGCCGCGATCGGCTCCGGCGGCAATTACGCGCTCGCTGCGGCGCGAGCGCTGGACGACTACGAAAAGGATGCGGAGGCCATCTGCCGCAAGGCGATGCATATCGCGTCCGAACTGTGCGTGTACACCAACGACCGTCTCGTGATCGAAACCCTCGACAGCGCGACCTGAAGGAAAAACCATGCTCTATTCCAAGCTCGGCACAAGCGGGCTGATCGTCTCGCGCCTGTCGCTTGGTACGATGACCTTCGGCGCAGGCAGCGGCAACGCCGCGATCGCCCGGACGCGGGAAGCCGATGCCGCCGCGATCGTCGACCGCGCGCTGGATGCCGGGATCAACTTCATCGACACCGCCGACGTTTATGCGGGGGGCGAGAGCGAGGAGATCGTCGGCCGTATCCTTGGCAAGCGCCGTGACGACGTGGTGCTGGCGACCAAGGCTGGCTGGCGCACCGGCGCGCCGCTCAACCGTTCCGGACTGTCAGCGGCGCATCTCCATTGGTCGATCGACCAGAGCCTGAAGCGGCTCGGCACGACCCACGTCGACGTTTACATCGCGCACCGCGACGACGCGCATACGCCGCTGGAGGAGACGCTGCAGTCGCTCGACGCGATCGTGAGGGCAGGCAAGGCGCGCTACCTCGGCGTGTCGAACTGGTCGGCCTGGAAGGTTGCGGCGGCGATGGAATTGCAGCGCGCCAACGGCTGGGCGCCGTTCACGCATATTCAGATGATGTATTCCTTGCTCGGCCGCGGAGTCGAGCATGAGGTGCTGCGGCTCGCCGCGCATTACGGCCTCGGCTACACCGCATGGAGCCCGCTTGCGGGTGGCTTCCTGTCGGGCAAATACACCCGCGAGAATCTCGCCGACCCGGACAATCGCCTGTCGGGCTTCGACATGATCCCGTTCGACAAGGACATGGGCTTCGTTCTGGTCGAAACGATGCGCGAGATCGCCGCCGCGCATGACGCCAGCGTGGCGCAGGTCGCGCTCGCCTGGCTGCTGTCGAAACCACAAGTGTCGAGCGTGTTGATCGGCGCATCGAAGCTGTCGCAACTCGACGACAATATCGCTGCCGCCAACCTCGTCCTGACCACCGACGAGCTGGCGACGCTCGACAAGGCGACCGCGCCCGCGGCGGACTTCGTGTCCGGCGTCACCCTCGTGCCCGATGGCCCGATCGTCGCCGCGCTCGCCGCGCGTCTCGGCGAAAACCCGAATTTGAAAGAAGCCGCCGTCGTATGAATGACGCTCTCACCCCCAAGGCGATCGTCGCTGCGCTCGACGAACACATCATCGGTCAGCGCGACGCGAAGAAGGCGGTTGCGGTCGCGATGCGCAACCGCTGGCGGCGGCAGCAGCTTTCGGCCGATCTGCGTGACGAGGTGACGCCGAAGAACATCCTGATGATCGGGCCGACCGGCTGCGGCAAGACCGAAATCAGCCGCCGCCTGGCCAAGCTGGCCGATGCGCCGTTCGTGAAGGTGGAGGCGACCAAGTTCACCGAGGTCGGCTATGTCGGCCGCGACGTCGAACAGATCGCGCGCGACCTGGTCGAGGAGGCGATCCGGCTGGAACGCGAACGCCGCCGCGTCGCGGTGAAGGACAAGGCCGAGGACGCTGCGATGGCGCGCTTGCTGGACGCTTTGGTGGGCAAGGATTCGAGCCAGGCCACGCGCGAAAGCTTCAAGCAGCGGTTCGCCGACGGCCACCTCGACAAGACCGAGATCGAGCTGGACCTGCAGCAGGTGCCGCAAATGCCGTTCGACGTTCCCGGGGGCGCGCCGCAGGTCATCAATCTGGGCGAGATGATGAAGGCGTTCGGCGGTGGCGGGCAGGCGAAGCGACGCAAGATACTCGTGCCGTCCGCGTGGGAGAAACTGGTCGAGGAAGAGGCCGACAAGCGCCTCGACCAGGACGAGGTCAGCCGCGTTGCGCTGGCCGATGCGGAGGCGAACGGCATCGTCTTCCTCGATGAAATCGACAAGATCGCGGTGTCGGACGTGCGCGGCGGGTCGGTCAGCCGCGAGGGCGTACAGCGCGATCTGCTCCCGCTGATCGAGGGCACGACGGTCGCGACCAAATACGGGCCGATGAAGACCGACCATATCCTCTTCATCGCCAGCGGCGCGTTTCACGTCGCGAAACCCAGCGACCTGCTCCCCGAACTGCAGGGCCGCCTGCCGATCCGCGTCGAGCTGAAAGGCCTGACCGAGGACGATTTCGTCGCGATCCTGTCCGACACGAAGGCCTCGCTTCCCGCGCAGTACAAGGCGCTCATCGCGACCGAGGGCGTGACCGTCGACTTCACCGAAGGCGGCATCCGCGCGGTGGCGAAGATCGCCGCCGAGGTGAATGCCGAAATCGAGAATATCGGCGCGCGGCGGCTGCAGACGGTGATGGAGAAACTGCTCGAGGAGGTCAGCTTCGACGCCGAGGATCGCGCGGGCAGCGCGCTCGTGGTCGACGCGGCCTATGTCGACAAACAGCTCGCCAGCATCGCGCGCAACACCGACCTGAGCCGCTTCGTGCTGTGAGCGGTCGGACTTCCGCCTGCTCCGTTCGTGCTGAGCGTAGTTGAAGCACATGAGTCCCATGCCCTTCGGCTTCGCTCAGAGCGAACGGAGGGCTGTTGGACTAGTCCGCAATCCCGATGATCGATATCTGCCGCCCGTAACTCGGCTCGCCGCGGTGCGTCGCGCGTCGGTAGCTGAAGAAGCGGTCGGCATCGGCATAGGTGTCCAGCCCCAGCATCTCGACCCGCGTCACCCCCGCCGCGGCCAACCGGTGTGCGACATAAGCCTCCAGGTCGAACTGCGCGTGCCCGTCGCGCGCGTCGGCGAAGAAGCGGTCGTTCTCGGCGTCGGCCTCGGCGAACCGCCGGCGGAACGCGTCGTCGACCTCGTAAGAGGCGCGCGCGATGCACGGCCCGACCGCCGCCACGATCCGCTCCCGCTTCGCACCCAGTCCCTCCATCGCCAGGATCGTGGTGTCGGTGACCCCCGCGATCGCGCCCTTCCACCCCGCATGCGCCGCCCCGACCACACCCGCCTCGCGGTCGGCCAGCAACACCGGCGCGCAATCCGCGGTCAGGATGCCGAGCGCGAAACCGGGCCGGTCGGTCACAAGCGCATCGGCATGCGGTCTCAATCGTTCCTCGAACGGCGACAGCACCGTGACGCAATCCGCCGAATGGACTTGATACGCGGTGACGAGCCGCGCACCGGGCAGCACCGCATTGGTCGCGCGTGCCCGATTCTCAGCCACCGCAGCCGCGTCGTCATCCGATCCGGTGCCGACGTTCAGCCCGTGATACACGCCGCCCGACACCCCGCCGCGCCGCCCGAGAAAGCCGTGCGCCACGCCGTCCAGCGCGGCGCCGCGGATCGCCTCGACGTCGTTCACAACGCCAGCCGCATGATCAGGTCGCGGTCGATTTGCGTGCCCGTCGGGAACGCATAATCGCCGACGTGAACGAAGCCGCGCTTCTCATAAAATCGCCGTGCGCGGGCGTTCTCCTCCCAGACGGTCAGCACGAGCGCCGTTGCCCCGCGTTCACGCGCGGTATCGGTCGTCCAGCGCATCAAAACGTCGGCAATACCGTGGCCGTGCCAGTCCGAGGCCACGTATAGCTGGTTCAGTTGCAAGGCATCTACCGCGAGCGCTGGGTCGACGAAGGGGTTGGTAAGCTTCGCGTATCCGATGATGTGATCGTCGTCGCACGCGAGCTGAAACGTCACCGCCGGATCGGCAAGATCGCGGATCAGCCTGCCGTCGGGACCGTAGGATTCGCCGAGATACGCCGCGATGTCCTCGGGCGGGGCGGAATGACCGAACGTCTCGATCCAGATCGCGAGCGCCATCGAATCGAGTTCTGGACCGTCGTCGATCGTCGCGCGGCGGTAATGGATCATGCGAACCCCGCCGGTTGCGGCCAGTCTGGATGAATGAGCGCCATCGTCCTGAATAACACTCCCATATCGTCGACCAGACGCGCGCGATCCGTCTCGACGTCCGGCTTGCGCTGCGAAAGCGCCGCCGCCCGCGTGTCGATGCCGAGCGCGGTCAGGAACGCGCCTTGGCCGATCGGTCCGGCGACCTGCGCGCCGGATGTGCGTGCAGCGATACCGAGCGTCCCGAAATCGACGTGCGCGGTCAGATCCCGCTCGCCTGGTTCATCGAAGGGATTAGCATAGGAATGGGCCTTCACCGCCTGAAGCGTGTCGCCGACCGCCGGGCCTTCATAGCCGTAATCGATCACCAGCGCCGCGCCGCCCTGCGTCGCGATTCGCTGCGCCAGGTCGCGCACGATCGCGACCGCGGCGGGCGAGGTTTCGATGATCGCGCCCGGCGCCGCACCGCGCAGATGTTCGGGAATCACCTCGTCGGGGATCTGCTTTCCGGCGATCGGCAGGAACAACAGATCCTGACACGCCACCAGCCGCTCATGCCATGTCTCGCCGCGCCGGACGATCTGACGGATCGGCAGCGCGTCGAAGAATTCGTTCGCGACCACGATCAAAGGTCGATCATCATGCAGCGTGGACAAGTCCTCATGCCATGTCGCAGTCGGCACGCGTTCGGCCTGCGCCGCGCGCAGCGTCGGGCTGGTCTCGACGAAATGCACCTCGGGCGTCAGACCTGCGCTCGCCATCGCCCGTAACGCATCCGCGGCGAGCGTTCCGCGCCCCGGCCCCAGCTCGACCCATGCAACGTCGGGTCGTCCCGCGCGGTCCCACAAATCGGCGCACCACGCGCCGATCAACTCGCCGAACATCTGGCTGATCTCGGGCGCAGTCGTGAAGTCGCCGCCCGCGCCCAGCGGATCGCGCGTCGCATAGTAATGCGCGTTCGCCGCCGCCATGAACTGCGCGATCGGGATCGGCCCGCCCAGCGTGATCGCGCGGGCGAGGCGTTCGGCCAGCAGCGGCTCGACCGTCGCAGCCTCGCTCACGCGACGCTTTCGCCCCCGGCGATCGGTTCCACGCGCTGACGGCGGCGATTGGCAGTCGCGATCAGGAACGCGCCGCCCAGGATCATCGGGATGCACAGCAACTGCCCCATGTGGATCGTCGTCGCGAAGAACGTGCCCTGGAATTGCGAATCGGGTTCGCGGAAGAACTCCACGAAGAATCGCGCGCAGCCGTATCCGACCAGGAAGATGCCGACGAGCTTGCCCGGAGCATACCGCGCCTTCGTCCGCCAGAAGAAGAACCACAGGATCGCGAACAGCGCGATCCCCTCCAGCCCCGCCTCGTACAGCTGGCTCGGATGCCGCGCGACCTCGCCGCCGCCGCGTTCGAACACGATCGCCCACGGCACATCGGCGGGCTTGCCCCACAATTCGCCGTTCACGAAATTCGCGAGCCGCCCGAAAAACAGCCCGAACGGCACGACGCACGCGACATAATCGTGGATGCGCAGCCACTGCAGCCCGTTCTTACGCGCGAACAGAATGATCGCCAGCGACACACCAATGACGCCGCCGTGGAACGACATCCCGCCATCCCACAGCCGCAGGATGCGCAACGGGCTGGTCAGCATATCGGGCGCGTAGAACAGCACGTAGCCGATGCGCCCGCCGAGGATGATGCCGAGCGTTGCATAGAACACCAGATCGTCGGCATGACGCCGCGCCATCGGCGCGCCCGGCTGTTCCAGCAGCTTCAGCAGATACCACCAGCCGACGACAATCCCGGCGATGTACGCCAGGCTGTACCAGCGCAGCGTGAAGAAGCCGACCGAGAAGACATCGGGATGCAGCCCGAGGTCGCTGAAGCGGATGTGGCCGGCAGATGCGGCGAGAGCAGGCAGGATCAAGGCTTTCCCCCAGGGTTCGGCGCTTGCATAAAGGGGTCAAACGACAAGACCAAGCGGAGAGACGCATGAAGACCGAACTCGACCTGAAGATGGACGCGACGCTGGCCGCGCTGACGGCCGAGGACGGACAGCTCGCGCTGGGATCGGTCGAGCGGTTCGGGGTGAGTTTGCCGGTCATCGCTGCCGCGCCGCCGACGCTTCCGGCGTATTTCGCGCATTTCGCCGCGCAGCATGGTGGCGCCGAATTTCTGGTCGCAGGCGACGAGCGGCTGACCTTTGCCGACGTGTACGCCGCCGCGCAGCAGGTCGCGGGCGCGCTGGTCGCCGGACACGGGGTTAAGCGGGGCGACCGCGTCGGAATCGCGGCGCGCAATTCACCGACGTGGATCGTGCTGTATATGGGCGTCCTGATGGCAGGCGGTGTCGCGACCCTGCTCAACGGCTGGTGGCAATCGGACGAGCTGCGCGCGGCGATCGAGGATGTCGATTGCAGCCTGGTCTTCGCCGATCAGCCACGCGTCCGGCGGCTGGCCGCAATCGACGGGCTGGCGACGCCGGTGATCGAATTCGACGACCTGCAACCGCTGGCGACCGCCATCGCCCCGATCCTGGCCAAGGGCACGGGCGACGCGCTGCCCGACCTCACGCCGGACGATCACGCGACGATCCTGTTCACGTCGGGCTCGACCGGCCAGTCGAAGGGCGCGCTGTCGACGCACCGGCAGGTTACGCAGGGCGTATTCAACTATCTCGGCTCGGCGATCATGATGATGACGATCGCGGCGCAGGACGGAATTACCAGCGACCTGCAACCCGCGACGTTGCTCAACGTGCCCTTGTTTCACGTCACCGCCGAAGTGCCCGTGATGCTGCAAAGCTTCGCGATGGGGCGCAAGCTGGTGCTGATGCCGAAATGGGATGCCGAGGAGGCGATGCGGCTGATCGAGCGGGAGAAGATCACTTATTTCGTCGGCGTGCCGCTGATGAGCTTCGAAATCCTGACCCACCCAAACCGCAGCAAATACGACCTGTCGACCGTCACCGACATCGCCGCGGGCGGCGCGCCGCGGCCGGTGGAGCACGTCCGCCGCATTGACGAGGAAATGGAGGGCGCGCCGCTGATCGGTTACGGCCTGACCGAGACGAACGGCGTCGGCACGGGCAATTGGCGCAGCAACTATCTCGCCAAGCCAAATTCCGCCGGTCGCCCGTCGCTGCCATTGGTCGATCTCGCGATCCTGAACGACGCGGGCCAGCCGCTGCCGCAGGGCGAGCGCGGCGAAGTGTGCATCCGCTCGGTCTGCAACTTCCAGCAATATTGGAACAACCCTCAGGCTACCGCCGCCGCCTATACCGACGATGGCTATTTCCGCACCGGCGACATCGGCTATCTCGATGCGGAGGGCTATCTGTTCATCGTCGATCGGAAAAAGGACATCATCATCCGCGGCGGCGAGAATATCAGCTGTCAGGAGGTTGAGGCGGCGCTGTACGAGAACCCCGGCGTCGCGGAGGCGGCGGTGTTCGGCCTGGCTGACGAAAAGTTCGGCGAAGTGCCCGGCGCGGTGGTGCATCTGAGCGAGGCCGGGGCGCTGGAAGTCGAGGATCTGACGCAATTCCTCCACACCCGGATTGCGGCGTTCAAGGTGCCGCACCGCATCTGGATCGCGACCGATCCCTTGCCGCGGCTGGGGACGGAGAAGATCGACAAGGTCAGTCTGCGCAAGACCTACCGCGAACTTGCCGCGACCGAGGCGGCGTAAGCCTGCCCATTGGCAAAGCGCGTCATTCCCATTTCCGTTCGTGCTGAGTAGAGGCTGAGCTTGTCGAAGCCTCGTATCGAAGCACTTGTCCTTCGATACGCCATTTCGACTTCGCTCAATGGCTACTCAGGACGAACGGAAAGGGTCTGGCCGCAATGACAGCCCTGACCAGACGCAAGTTGCTCGTCGCCGGGGGCGCAGGCGTGGGGCTGATCGTCGCGTGGGCAGTGTGGCCGCGCGACTACGCCCCGAACCTTACCGCCGCCAAGGGCGAAACCGTGTTCGGTGCGTGGCTGAAGATCGCGTCCGACGGCCGGATCACCGTCGCGGTGCCGCAGGCGGAGCACGGGCAAGGGGTGTGGACGACGCTGCCGCAGATCGTCGCCGACGAACTCGGGGCGGACTGGCGGACGGTTGGCGTGGAGGCCGCGCCGCTCAATCCGCTCTACGCCAATCCGCTGGCCGCCGGCACATTGTTCGCTGGCGTCTTCGATCACGTACCCGAAGCGATCCGGCGCGAGCACGCGACGCGGTCCGGTTTGATGCTGACCGGCGGGTCGACGTCGGTACGGATGTTCGAAACGCCATTGCGCGAGGCGGGGGCGGCGGCGCGCATCCTGTTGTGCAAGGTCGCGGCGGCGCGCTGGGGGGTCGACTGGCAGACGTGCGACACCGCCGACGGCTTCGTCGTCAACGGCGATCGCAAGCTTCGCTTCGGCGATCTGGCGGTCGAGGCTGCGGGGGGCGAGGTGCCCGACGAACTGACGCTGCGCATCGGCGACGAGGGACGGTTGTCGGGTGAATCGCTGCCACGGCTCGACGCCCCCGCCAAGGTCGATGGGTCGGCGAACTTCGCCGCCGACGTGCGCCTGCCCGACATGGTCTTCGCCAGCGTCCGGCAGGGGCCGATCGGCGACAGCCGGCTGATGCGCGTCGACAAGGCGGCGGCGGATCGTGTGCGCGGCGTTCTGTCAGTCGTGGAAAATCCGCGCTGGGTCGCCGCCGTCGCGAACAATTGGTGGGCGGCGAACCGTGCACTCGACGCGCTCGCGCCGCGCTTCGAAACGCGCGGGAATGTGATCGACGACGCTTCGATCGAGGCCGCGCTGGACGCCGCGCTCGACGGCCCCGGCACGCGCGTCGCGGCGGTCGGCGATCTGTCGGCGGCGTTCCGCGGCGCGCGTGTCATCACCGCCGAATACCGCACCGGGCTAGGCGTTCATGCCGCGATCGAGACGCCGAGCGCGGCGGCATGGTGGCACGGCGATCGTCTCGAACTGTGGGCGCCGACGCAAGCGCCCGGTCTCCTGCGTGCTTCGGCAGCCGCCGCGATCGGCGTCGGCGAAGCGGCGGTGACGGTCCATCCCATGCTGATCGGCGGATCGTTCGGCGCGGCGCTGGAGCATGACGCCGCGGTGCAGGCGGCGATCATCGCGGTCGCGATCAAGCGCCCCGTATCGCTCGCCTGGTCGCGCGCCGAAGCGACGATGAACGACCGTTTCCGCGCGCCTGCAAAGGCCCGCATGACCGCGCGGCTCGCGTCCAACGGCGCAATCCTCGGGTGGCAAACGAAGATCGCGACGCCCGGCACCGGCCGCGATCTCGCCGCCCGGCTGATGCCGCACGATCCGCTCGCGCGCGCCGCGTTGAAACTGCCCGCCGGTGGAGACGGCTATGCGATGGCGGGCGCGACGCCGGTCTATCGGCTCCCGGCCTATGCGATCGACCACCACCCGGCCGAGATCGGCGTGCCGACCGGGCATCTGCGCGGCGGCGCGCACGGCTACACCGCATTCTTCACCGAATGCTTCATCGACGAACTGGCGCACGCCGCGGGAACCGAGGCGATGTCGTTCCGCATCGGGATGCTCGGCGGCGACGCGCGACTCGCGCGTTGCCTGTCGACCGCGGCGTCGCTCGGCGGATGGGATGGCGGCGTGGCGGGCAGCGGGCAGGGGATCGCGTGCCACACGCTCGCGGGCAGCTATATCGCGGTGTTGGCGGAGGCGCATTTCGACGATGGCGGACGCCCGCGCGTCGACCGCATCGTCGCCGCGGTCGATTGCGGGCGGCAGATCAATCCCGACGTGGTGCGTCAGCAGATCGAGGGCGGGCTGATCTTCGGCATGGCGATGGCGACTGGTGCCGCGACCGGCGTGACACGCAATCTGGCCGACGCGCGCACCTTCGGCGACCTGCGCCTGCCGCGCCTGTCCGATACGCCCGACATCATCGTCGAACTGGTGCCGAGCGCCGCCGATCCCGGCGGCGTCAGCGATCTTGGCATGGCCGCGGTTGCGCCCGCGATCGCCAACGCGTTGCGCGCGGCAACGGGTGTTCGCTTGCGCAACCTGCCGCTAAGCGCAGGCGGATGATCCCCACCGGCCATCCGGCGATTCTCCCGCGCAAGGTCGGCGTGCTGCTGATCAACCTCGGCACACCCGACGCGCCCGATCCTGCCTCGGTCAAACGCTATCTCGGCGAATTCCTGTCCGATCGTCGCGTCGTCGAACTGCCGCCGATCATCTGGCAACCGGTGCTGCGCGGGCTGGTGCTGAACACGCGGCCGAAGAAATCCGCCGCCGCCTATGCCGAAGTCTGGCGGCCCGACGGATCGCCGCTCGCCGCGATCACCAAGGCGCAGAACGCCGCGCTGCAGGGCGCGTTCGGAGACGACGTGCTGGTCGACTGGGCGATGCGCTACGGCACGCCGTCGATCCCCGACCGGCTGACCGCGATGAAGGACGCAGGCTGCGACCGCATCCTGCTCGCCGCGCTTTATCCGCAATATTGCGCCGCGACGACCGCGACCGCGCATGACAAGGCGTTCGGCGTGCTGGCCGGCATGCGCTGGCAACCCGCGATCCGCACGCTGCCGCCGTATCACGACGATCCGCTTTATATCGATGCGCTGAAGCAGGACATCGAAGCCAATCTCGCGGGCCTGGATTTCACGCCCGACGCGATCGTCACCAGCTTCCACGGCATGCCGCAGCGCACGCTGGCGCTGGGCGACCCGTATCATTGCCAGTGCCAGAAGACCGCGCGGTTGCTGGGGGAGGCGATGGGGCGGCCGATGACGATCAGCTTCCAGTCGCGTTTCGGCCCCGCCAAATGGCTCGAACCCGCGACCGACGAGACGCTGAAGGGTTTGCCCGCGCAGGGTGTGAAGAACGTCGTCGTCGTCGCGCCGGGCTTTTCCGCCGATTGCCTGGAGACGCTGGAGGAGGTCGCGATGCAGGGGCGCGATGCGTTCATCGAGTCCGGGGGCGATAGGTTCGCCTATCTCCCGTGCCTGAACGATGGCGCGCCCGGTATCAAAATGCTGCGCGGAATCATCGCGCGGGAACTTGCGGGCTGGGTATCGCTTCCTTAGCCTTAACGCAGATTAGAAACGGGAGAGGTTTATGGCACGCGTAGCGATCGTTACCGGAGGCACGCGCGGGATCGGCGAGGCGATCAGCGTCGCGCTGCAGGACTTGGGCATGACCGTCGCCGCCAATTATGCCGGCAATGACGAGCGTGCGCGGGATTTCACCGCCCGCACCGGAATCGCGGCGTACAAATGGGATGTGGGCGACTACGACGCCTGCCAGGCGGGCTGCGCACAGGTCGCCGATGAACTCGGGCCGGTCGACGTGGTCGTCAACAACGCCGGGATCACGCGCGATGGAACGATCCTGAAGATGACCTATCAGATGTGGAAAGAGGTGATGGACACCAACCTGGGCGGGTGTTTCAACATGGCCAAGGCGGTGTTCCCTGGCATGCGCGAACGCAAATGGGGCCGCATCGTCAACATCGGATCGATCAACGGGCAGGCCGGGCAATACGGCCAGGTCAACTACGCCGCCGCGAAATCAGGCATCCACGGCTTTACGAAGGCTCTGGCGCAGGAAGGCGCGCGTGCCGGGGTGACGGTCAACGCGATCGCGCCGGGTTATATCGACACCGACATGGTCGCAGCGGTTCCGGCCGATGTGTTGGAAAAGATCGTCGCGAAAATCCCGGTCGGTCGCTTGGGACAGGCTAACGAGATCGCGCGAGGGGTCGCGTTCCTTTGTTCGGAAGAGGGGGGATTCGTTACCGGCTCCACGCTCTCTATCAACGGCGGTCAGCATATGTACTGACGGGCCGAGGCGCGGCCACGCCTGCGCCGCTGCGCAAAGCGCGCGGCCCGGCACGGACGGCGGGTCGGCCAGTAGCCGAACCCGTCCGACGGCGGCTTTGCCGTCGTCCTCTTTCCCGCTAGGCCCACCCCATGACCGGCCGCTTCGACACACTCCCCCATCGTCGCGCAATAGTCGACCGCCGCGCGCTCGCCGATGCGTTGGCGGCCCTTGAGGGCACAGACCGCAGCCAGCTCCGACAATTTGCTACCGCAATCCTGAAACAAGCCCTCGACGCAGGCCGAGCGGAAATCGCCCGCCGCCTGATCGAACACCCCTCCCGCGGGCTGGAAGCCGCGAACGCTCAAGCATTCCTGATCGATCAACTGCTCCGCGTCCTGTTCGACTTCGCCACTCAGCGGCTTTACCCGCTCAGTAACCCGACCGCGTCCGAACGCCTCACCCTGATCGCGGTCGGCGGGTATGGGCGCGGGGAGATGGCGCCGTTTTCCGACGTCGACATCGCCTTCCTGACGCCGTGGAAGCAGACGCCGTGGGCCGAACAGATCATCGAATCGATGCTCTACGCTTTGTGGGATCTGGGGCTGAAGCTCGGCCACTCCAGCCGCTCGCTCGACGAGATGGTGCGGCAGGCGAAAAGCGACGTGACGATCCGCACCGCGCTGCTCGAAGGGCGTTACGTCTGGGGCGACGAGACGCTATACGAAGAAGCGTCACGCCGCTTCAAGGCCGAGGTGCAGCGCGGCACCGAACGTCAGTTCATCGCCGACAAGCTGGCCGAACGCGACGTGCGGCACATCAAGATGGGCGACACACGCTACGTCGTCGAACCGAACGTGAAGGAGGGGAAAGGGGGTCTGCGCGATCTCCACGCGCTCTTCTGGATCGGGAAATACGTTTACGACGTTCAACGGGCGACCGAATTGGTCGGGACCGGCCTGTTCACCAGGGCCGAATACCGTCTGTTCCACCGCGCCGACAATTTCCTGTGGGCGGTGCGCTGCCATCTGCACCTGATCGCCGGGCGGGCCGAGGACCGCCTGACGTTCGACGTGCAGCGCGAGGTCGCTGAGCGGATGCGGTTCTCCGACCGGCCGGGCAAGGCCCCGGTCGAACGCTTCATGCAATATTACTTTCTGCAGGCCAAAACCGTCGGCACGCTGACCGGCGTCTTCTTCGCGCATCTCGATGAGCAGTTCGCGGCGCGCGGGCGCCGATTCGGTTTGCCGACGATCCGGCGGCGGCCGGGCAAGCTCAATGGCTTCGTGCTCGATCGCGGCCGGATGGCGTTGCCGCGCGACGATTTCTTCGCCGAAGACCCGGTGCGGCTGATCGAGATTTTCCAGCTCGCCGATCTGCACAAACTGGAGATTCACCCGCTGGCGATGCGCGCGGCGACGCGCGATGCAAAGCTGGTCGACGATGTCCGTGACGATCCGCGCGCGAACGCATTGTTCCTCGATCTGCTGTCGTCGCCGCGCGATCCCGAACTGGTGCTGCGGTGGATGAACGAGGCGGGCGTGTTCGGGCGGTTCGTGCCCGATTTCGGCCGCGTCGTCGCGCAGATGCAGTTCGACATGTACCATCACTACACCGTCGACGAACACACGATCCGCGCGATCGGGTTGCTGGCGCGGATCGAAAAAGGCGAGCTAAAGGAGGATCATCCGTTAGCCACCGCGATCCTCGACCAGATCGTTTCGCGGCGCGCGCTGTACGTCGCGGTGCTGCTGCACGATATCGCAAAGGGTCGCGGCGGGGATCATTCGGTGCTCGGCGCGGCGGTCGCGGAGCGGCTGTGCCCCCGGCTCGGGATGAGCCCGGCCGAGACCGAGACCGTCGCATGGCTGGTGCGGCATCACCTGCTGATGTCGGCCACCGCGTTCAAGCGTGACCTGTCCGACTTCAAGACCATCCTGGATTTCACGGCGGTCGTGCAAAGCCCGGAACGCCTGCGACTGCTGCTGGCGCTGACCGTCGTCGACATCCGCGCGGTCGGCCCCGGAACGTGGAATGGATGGAAACGCCAGTTGCTCGCCGATCTGTTCGAGGCGGGCGAGGAAGTGCTGCGGCTGGGGCACAAGCAGAAGGGTCGCGCCGAGCGGCTAGCCGGCAAGCAGGATGGGCTGGCCGCGACGATGGGCTGGGATGCGGCGACGCTGGCCGCTTACGTGCGGCGATTGCCCGAACCCTATTGGATCGCCGAGCCCGAGGACGTGCTGGCGCACAATGCGCGCTTCGTCGCGGGCGTGGGCGATGCGCAGCTTGCGATCGACGCGCAGGTATATCCGGGGCGCGATGCGACGCTGGTGACCGTCTATGCCGCCGATCACCCTGGCATCTTCTACCGCATTGCGGGCGCGATTCACGTCGCGGGCGGCAACATCATCGACGCGCGCATTCACACGACGCGCGACGGCATGGCGCTCGACAATTTCCTCGTCCAGGATCCGGTCGGGCGGCCGTTTGCCGAGGCGCAGCAGCTCGGGCGGCTGAAGACGGCGATCGCCGACGCGCTGGCCAATCGCGGCCGACTGTCCGATCGCCTCGGCGCGCGCCCGCTGCCGCGAATCCGCGCCGACGCGTTCCGGATCGAGCCCAACGTGCTGATCGACAACAAGGCGTCGAATCGCTTCACGGTGGTGGAGGTCAATGCGCGCGACCGGCCGGCGTTGCTTAATCAGCTCGCCTTTGCGCTGTTCCAGTCGAAGGTGACGATCCATTCGGCGCACGTCGCGACCTATGGCGAACGCGCGGTCGATACTTTCTATCTGACCGATCTGACCGGCGACAAGATCGCCAGCACGGCGCGGCTGAAGGCGCTGGAAAAGCGATTGCTGGACGCCGCGAGCGGGGTCGCGATAGAATTGGCTGCCTGATCGTCAGGTGGGAGAGCCGACATGCCGGTGCTGGGAATAGGCGGACTGTTCTTTCGCTCACGTGATCCCGACGCGCTGAACGCCTGGTATCGCGATCACCTCGGGGTCGGCGCGGGCTGCAACGCGACGGGCGAGGGCGAGCCGGACGAATGGTTCTGGCAGGTGCAGGGCGGTCCGGTCGTGTTCGCACCGTTCAAGGCCGACACCGATTATTTCGCCGCCGACAAGCAGTTCATGATCAATCTGCGCGTCACCGATCTCGATGGGCTGCTCGCATCGCTGCGCGCGGCGGGCATCGCGGTCGAAACGCGCGTGGAATGGGATGCGCCCGAAACCGGACGGTTTGCGCGTATCCACGATCCGGAGAGCAATGCGGTCGAACTGTGGGAGCCGCCCGCAGCGCAATAGAAAAGGCCGGCCCGCGATGAGCGGACCGGCCTCTTTTCTCAGTTCAATCAATCAGAACTTGCCGCGCAACGTCACGCCATAGGTGCGCGGTTCGGCAAGGAACTGCGAGAAGATCTGACGGCCGCCCGGATACTGCGGATCCTGGAATGACGCGGTAGCCGCGCCTTCCTGGAACGGCGAGTTGAAAGCGACCTGCGCATAGTCCTTGTCGAAGATGTTCTGGCCCCAGAATTCGACCGCCCATGCTTCGTTCGGGCCACGGATGCCGACGCGCGCGTTGAACAGCGCGAACCCGTCCTGCTCCTTCTGCGCGAACAGGTCGGAGCCGGTGTTATAGTCGCTCGACATCCGCGTATCGACATAGAACAGGCCCGACAGGCCGCTGCTGCCCAGGTCAGGCGTCCACGCGACCGAACCGGTCACCACCAGTTCAGGCGCGTTCGACAGATTATCGCCCGGCAGTTTGCGCAGCGCCTGGTTGAGTGGTCCGCCGGCATTGTTGCCGACCAGATTGTCGCGGTACTTGGTGTCAGCATAGGTCATGCCCGCCGAAACGCGGAAGTCGCGGATAGGAACGAGCGACGCCTCGAGTTCGACGCCCTGCGACACGACGCCATAACCGACGTTGTCCGCTGCACACGCGCCCGTCGCGGCTGCACCGGCGTTGAAGTTGGGTGCGGCGGCGAACTTGCTTTGATCGCGATCGCCGCCGTTGAGGCTTTCGGTGCAGCCGTTGACGTTCTGCACGATGAACACGGTGCCGTCGAACGTGTTCAGCTGGAAGCTTTTGAACTCCTGGCGGAAGCCGGCGACCGACAGGCTGAACGGACCGGTCGAATATTTCGCGCCGATTTCGAACGCATTCACCTTTTCCGGCTCGAACTGAAGGTTTTGCACGAGCGCCTGTGCGCCGCCCAATGCGGCGAAGGTCGTCGTCGGAACGCCTGCCGAGTTAAGCGCGATCGGGGTCTTCAGCGCCGAGCGGTCGAAGTTGAACCCGCCCGCCTTATAACCACGCGAGAAGCTGCCATACACGAGGAGGTCGTCGATTGGTTTCCATGAGAGGATCGCGGTACCCGTGAACTCGTCTTCGGCGCGCTTGTCCTTGATGCTGACGCCGTTCAGTTCGGCGGTCGAGTTGCCCTGACAACCCAGGCCGATGAGGGCGGCGGCCAACGCGCGTCGTGTCGCGTTCGTGCTGGTCAATGCGCCGGTCAGCGACGATTGCAGCGTCGTACATCCGGTGTTGTCGTTGCCGAAGGTCGCCGCGAAACGCTTGCGCTCGTCGGTGTAGCGCAGGCCCAGCGTCAGGTCGACGCGGTCGGTGAGGTGGATGATGTTATGCGTGAACGCGGCGAAGCTGCGGCTGTTCTGGCTGTAGCGGTCGACCGTCGACCCGCGATTGTTGATCCCGTCCAGCGTCACGAAGCCTGCCGCAATGTCCGGGCCTAGCGACGCCAACGTCGCGGGGCCGACGCCCGGCGCGACGCAACCCGTGCTGGTCGGCGAATAGAGGGCGGCCAGGCCGCCGCCCGAGATGATGCGGCACGTCGCGAAGCGGCCGTACTGGCTGCCGAAGCGCAGGTTGCTCTTTCCGCGGTATTTCTCGTTCGAATAGAAGCCGCCGATCAGCCAGTCGAGCTTGTCGTCGAACAGGCTGCCCTGAAGGCGCAATTCCTGCGTGAAGGTGCGGAACTGGCGACGGTTGTTGCCATCGGCAGCGTTGAACAGAATATCGACCGAACCGTAATCGGTGTCCGACCCCTGCGTGTTGTAGTAATCGCGATAGGCGGTGATCGACGTGAGATTGACCCCGCCCAGATTCCAGTCGAGCTGCCCCGACACGCCCCAATCCTGCGTCGTGCCTTCGTAGTTGCGGCCCGGCGAGACGGAGATGTCGCGCGAATAGCCCTGGTTGAACGCGCCCAGGTTCTGACCCAGGTCGCGCAGCACGTTGATGATGTTGTTGCCGTTCGCGAGGCCGGTCGTGAGCGGCGTGGCGGGATTGTTGAGGTTGCCGATCGCCGGATTGACGCTGTTGTCGACATAGGTCGCCGCGCAGCACGCTTCGGTGCGGCGGCTGTAATCGCCGATCAGGCGGAAGCTGACATCCGATGTCGGCTCGAACATCAACTGGCCGCGAACGAAATAGCGATCGCGGTTGTTGACGTCGGTGTCGTTGGTTTCGTCGCGGTAGAAGCCGTCACGCTTGACGTACACGCCGTCGATCCGCGCCGCGAGCTTCTCGGTGATCGGGCCGGTGACGCTGCCCGAGAGACGCATGAAGTCGTAATTGCCATAGGTCGCTTCGCCGGTCGCGCCGAATTCGAACGACGGCTTCTTGCTGACGATGCTGATGAGACCGGCCGACGAGTTACGGCCGCCGAGCGTGCCCTGCGGTCCGCGCAGCACTTCGATCCGGTCGATCTCGCCGAGTTCGTTCAGGCCGATACCCGAGCGTGAGCGATACACGCCGTCGATGAACACCACGACCGAGCTTTCCAGGCCGGGATTGTCGCCGACCGTGCCGATGCCGCGGATGCGGGGGCTGCCGTTGGCTTCCGAACCGGTCGAAGACACGAGCAGCGACGGCGCGAGCTGGTTCAGCTGACGGATGTCGTTCGCGCCCGACAATGCGAGGCTCTCGGCATTCACCGCGGAGATCGCGACCGGCACGTCGGCCAGCGCCTGCGCGCGGCCCTGCGCGGTGACGACGATGTCCTGCGTATTGTCATCGGCGGCGGGGGCAGCCTCCTGCGCGACAGGCGCGGGCTGGGCGGCGGGCGCGGCGGGTTCGACCTGAGCGATGGCCGGAACGGCGGCGACGATCGAAACACTCGACAGCAGAATTTTGGTCAGACGCATCGCTACCAGCTCTCCCAGGCTTTTTTTGAACATTAGGTATTGAGAGCGCGATTAGAGCGTCAGGCGTGGACGTCGAGATTATTCTTGTTGTCGAATGGGTTTTCGAATGGGGGTGTCGCGCTATGGCCACGAAGAGACCGGTTCGGCCATAACGCTGCGAACGCTTGACGCTACGGCACACAAGAAAAAGGCCGCACGTCGCATCGACGCACGGCCCGCTTCACGCAGAAACGCGAAAAAATTTACTTCGGCGACAGGACCATGAGCATCTGGCGCCCTTCCATCCGCGGATAGGCCTCGACCTTGGCGATCTCGATTGTGTCGGCCTGCACACGTTGCAGAACCGCCATGCCGAGCTGGCCGTGGCTGAGCTCGCGACCTCGGAAGCGCATGGTGACTTTCACCTTGTCGCCTTCGCCGATGAACTCGACGACCTTCTTCATCTTGGTGTCATAGTCATGGTCGTCGATGTTCGGACGCATCTTGATCTCCTTGATCTCCTGCGTCTTTTGCGACTTGCGCGCGAGGTTGGCTTTCTTCTGCGCCTCGTACTTGAACTTGCCGACGTCGAGGAACTTGGCCACCGGCGGGTCGGCGTTGGGTGAAACCTCAACGAGATCGAGCCCGACCTCCTTCGCCTGCTCCATCGCTTCGCGCGTGAACATCACGCCCAGATTCTCGCCCTCGTGATCGATCACGCGAACCTTCTGGCTTTGAATCCATTCGTTGAAGCGGGGGCCGTTCATCGGCGGCGCCTGGTTTGGCCGGCGCATCGTGGGAGGACGTATGGGGGATTCTCCTGCTCTTGTCTGAACGTTCTATATAGGTGCTTCGCGACCAAATCGGAAGGTGCGAAACGCGAACGGCCGCCGCTCGCTTCCGGGCAGCGGTCGAGGGCATGAAACGTCGTGTCTAGAAGCTGCCGCGCACCGTGATGCCGTAGGTCCGCGGCTCTCCCGGAAAACCGACGAACAATTGGTTGGCTGTGCCCGAAAAGCCGCTCGACGCGGGCGATGCGACCGATGCGTAGGTGCCGCTTCCCTGCAGCGGCATATCCGCGCCGATCTGGAAAAATTTCTTGTTCAGCAGATTCTGGCCCCACAGTTCGACGCCGAACCGGCGTTTGTCGGTGTAAAGGCCGATCCGGCCGTTCACCACGACGAAGCCGTCCTGCACCTTTTCGATGTCGAGATCGGAGCCGGTGTTCGTGTCGCTTTGCAGACGCGTATCGAGATAGACGAGGCCGGTCATTCCGGAGTCCCCGATCGGCGGGGTCCAGCTGATCCCGGCGGTCGCCGCGTAGTCTGACGAATTGGATACGTTGTTGCCGGGCAACTGGAACAGCACCGGTGACAGGGGGCGCCCGCGGGTACCGACCAGATCGCTGCGATAAGACGCATTGGTGTAGGTCAGTCCCATGTTGACCGCCAGGTGGCGCACCGGCCGCAGGAACGCCTCGATCTCGAAACCTTTCGATATCACGCCGGGGCGCAGTCGTTCGGATGAGCAGCCGCCCGTGATTGGCGACGCATCGCGGTCCGCGCCGTTCAGATCGTCTTTGCACCCCTGCACGTTGGTGACTTCGAAGTTCACACCATTGAACGTGTTGAGCTGATAATCGGTATATTTCTGGTAGAAACCGGCGAGATTGATGTCGATGCCAGAGCCGTTCCACTTCAGCCCGACTTCATACGCATCGACCTTTTCACTTTCGAACCGCAGGTCGCTGGCTTCGGCGCGACCATTGCCTTGCGTGTTGGCGGGCAGCGCGCGTAGCGTCGCGCAGGCGGCATTCTGGGCGGCCGAACCCGCGGTGATCGAACAATTGCGATCGAGCGCGGAATAATCCAGGTTGAACCCGCCCGCCTTATACCCCTTCGATGCGGAGGCGTAGATCAGCACGCTGTCGACCGGTTTGAACGACAGCACAACCGTACCGGTCACTTCGTCATCCTTGAAACGGGTGCCATCCGATCCCGCGGGAAGGCTGGGCGCGCTGCCGTTGATCGCGCAGGGGAGTGCCGCGAGCGCCTGAAACGGTGAATTGACGATCAGCGAACAGATCGTGTTGGTGAAATTGGCGGCCGCTGCCAGATCCTTGGTTTCCTTCGTATAGCGTGCGCCGACCGTCAGCGTCAGCATATCGCGAATGATATCAATGCTGTTGTGCGTGAAGATGGCGTAATTCTCGCTGTCCTGCCGAAACGAGCTGCCGTTGTTGCCGGTACCGTTGATCGCAAGGTTGGGCTGGCCCAGCGCCGCGGCGATCGATCCGAAACCGGGACGCGCGGGATTGGCGATCAGCGCGCTGAACAGGCCGATGTTGGCACGCCGTGGATCGTTGGCGGGCAACGTGTTCAGTCCGGCGATCGTGGCCTGAACCACGGGCACGTTCACACATGATGCGTTGGACGGCAGCACCGCACCGGGCAGCACGCTGCCGAACAGCGTGCAATTGGCGTATTTCTCGAAATCCTTGCCGAAGCGGATATCGTCCGACACATCCAGCTTCTCGTTCGAATAATAGCCGCCGACCAACCAGTCGAGCCGCCCGTCGAACGCTTCGCCCTGAAGCCGCAGTTCCTGCGTGAACAGGCGGAAGCGGCGATCCAGGTTGAATCGGTCCAGAATGCCCAGCGCGTTGAAATCGCCGTCCTGCCCCTGCTTGTTCTTGTAGTCCCGATACGCTGTGATCGAGGTCAGCGACGCGCCGCCAAGATTCCAGTTCACCTCGCCCGACACGCCCCAATCCTTGCTGTCCGAACGGTATGTGGTGCCCGGCGTCGTCGCTTGCGCGCGCACGAAACGGCCATCGCTGGGCAGCGGATTGTTCGATCCCAGCGTCAGCAACAGCGGGAGCAGGGTGTTCGGGCTTTGCGCTACCGACCCGTCCGGTTGACGGGTCAGATTGCGTACCGGGCCCAGCAGCACGCCGCCGCAGCAATTCTCGTCGCGCTTCGAATAATCGCCGATCAGCCGGATCTTCAGATCTGTTGTCGGTTCGAAAGCCACTTGCCCGCGCACCAGCCAGCGGTCGCGGTCGTTGATGTCGGGTTCGCCCGGCGTTACGTTCTTGATGAAGCCGTCGCGCTGCTGCCACACGCCGTCGACCCGCACCGCCGCGCTTTCGCCGAGCGGTGCATTCAGCGCGCCGTCGACGCGCCAGAAGTCGTAGTTGCCGTAGCTGACCGATCCCTTGCCGCTGAACTGACCGAGTTCGGGGCCTTTGGTGACGATGTTGATCAGTCCCGCGGTGGAATTGCGCCCGAACAGCGTGCCCTGCGGTCCGCGCAACACCTCGACCCGTTCGATATCGCCCAGTTCGGACAGGCCGACGCCGGTGCGGCTGCGATACACGCCGTCGATGAACAGCCCGACCGAGCTTTCGAGGCCCGCATTCTCGCCGACCGTGCCGATCCCGCGGATGCGTGCGGAGAAATTTACCTCGCTCGTCGCGCCCGACACCAGCAGCGACGGTGCGACTTGATTGAGCGCGCGCACGTCGGTCGCGCCGGTATTCTGCAGCGTCGCGCCGGTCACCGCCGAAATCGCGATCGGGACGTCGGACAGCGCCTCCGTCCTTCTCGTCGCGGTGACCAGCACTTCGTCCGGGTCGGTCGCGTCTAGCGGGGTGTCCGGCACCGCCGGCGGCGCGTCCTGCGCCGCCGCGGGTGAAATGGTCAGGAATGTCGCGGACGACAACAGGCACAACGACAGCATCGAACGACGCATGGCATTCCCCTCCCGATCGCGACCTTTTGCGGCCGTCTCGGCACTATTACGCCGAGAGGGGGCAGCGTGTCATTATATGTCCGGCGTTGCGTGTCGTATCCGCACAAGACGCGTCATATTTGTCACACGGCGGTGCCAGTTATCAGATCGGGCGGGGTCGCCTCGTTCCGCAGCCGCGTCACGATCTCGTCCAGCGTCAGGATCGTCTGCGCCTGGCTGCCGAGCGTCCGCAGCGCGACCTTGCCTTCCTCTGCCTCGCGCTTGCCGACGACGATCAGGTTCGGAACCTTCGCCAGCGAATGTTCGCGCACCTTGTAGTTGATCTTCTCGTTGCGCAGATCGGTTTCGACCCGCAGCCCCGCCGCGCGCAGTTGGGCCGCGACCGTCTCCGCGTAATCGTCCGCATCCGACACGATCGTCGCGACCACCGCTTGCACCGGGCTGAGCCACAACGGAAAGCGCCCCGCGTGGTGTTCGATCAAGATGCCGATGAAGCGTTCGAACGTGCCCAGGATCGCGCGGTGCAGCATTACCGGGCGATGGCGATTGCCGTCTTCCCCGATGTACGCAGCGTCGAGCCGTTCGGGCAGCACCGTGTCGGTCTGGATCGTGCCGACCTGCCACGTCCGCCCGATCGCATCGGTCAGGTGGAACTCCAGCTTCGGCGCGTAGAAGGCACCCTCGCCGGGCAGTTCCTCCCAGCCATATTCCTGCGTGTCGCGACCCGCCGCGGCGACCGCATCGCGCAGCGACTGTTCGGACCAGTCCCACATCGCGTCCGAACCGAAACGTTTCTCGGGCCGCAGCGCCAGCTTGATCGCATATTTCTCGAACCCAAGATCGCGATACACCGAATCGAGCAGGTCACAAAACTTGCGGACCTCGCCGATCAACTGGTCCTCGCGCACGAAGATATGTGCGTCATCCTGCGTGAATTGCCGCACCCGCATGATCCCGTGCAGCGCGCCGTGCGGTTCGTTGCGGTGGCAGCAGCCGAACTCTGCCATGCGGATTGGCAGGTCGCGGTAGCTCTTGATCCCCTGTTTGAAGATCAGGACGTGCGCCGGGCAATTCATCGGCTTCAGCGCCATCAGATCGCCTTCGCCCGACAGCACCGCGCCCTCATCCTCGGTATTCGGGATTTCGTCGGGCACGACGAACATGTTCTCGCGGTACTTGCCCCAATGCCCGGACTGCTCCCACTGGCGCGCGTCCATCAGCTGCGGCGTCTTGACCTCTTCATAATCGGCAGCATCGAGACGGCGACGCATATACGCCTCCAACTGCCGCCACAGGATGAAGCCCTTCGGGTGCCAGAACACCGATCCTTGCGCCTCCGACTGGAGGTGGAAAAGGTCCATTTCCGCACCGATCTTGCGGTGGTCGCGCTTGGCGGCTTCCTCCAGCCGGAACAGATGCTGGTCGAGCTGCTTCTTGTTCAGCCAGCCGGTGCCGTAGATACGGCTGAGCATCGCGTTCTTCTGATCGCCGCGCCAATAGGCGCCCGATACGCGCGTCAGCTTGAACGCCTGCGGATCGAGCTTGCCCGTAGAGGCCATGTGCGGCCCGCGGCACATGTCGAGCCATTCGCCTTGGCGATAGATCGTCAGTTCCTCGCCCTCGGGGAGTTCGGCGGCCCATTCGGCCTTGAACGTCTCGCCCTGCTGGTTCCAGCGATCGATCAGTTGCTGGCGCGTCCAGACCTCGCGCACGAACGGTTCGTTGCGAGCAATGATCGCGCGCATCTCGGCCTCGATCGCAGGCAGATCCTCGTCGGTAAACGGCCGATCCTTCGGCGCGAAATCGTAATAGAAGCCATCATCGGTCGCGGGACCGAACGTGATCTGCGTGCCCGGAAACAGATGCTGCACCGCTTCCGCCATCACATGCGCCAAGTCGTGTCGCGTCAGTTCCAGCGCGTCGGCCTCGTCGCGCGCGGTGACCAGCGCCAGATTCGTATCGCGCTCGAACGGCCGGTTCAGGTCGCGCACCTCGCCGTCGATCTTCGCCGCCAGCGCCGCCTTGGCCAGCCCCGGCCCGATCGCCGCTGCGACATCCGCGGGGGTAGTTCCGGGCGCAACCTCGCGGACGGAACCGTCGGGCAAGGTGATGCGGAACATGGCGGACATGATGGGCCTTTGCGTAAGGGTGGATCACGGCGCTTAGGCCGCGTCCGGCGATATAGGCAAGCCGACCCTTACGCACAAACAACGGGCCAGCCCTCCTTTCGGAAGACCGGCCCGCGCCCTCGATACGCGACCAGAGGGAGTTCGGAAGCCGTCACAGGACGGCTAAACTGGTAGAAGGTTAGCGGCAGTAGCGCGGGTTGTTCGACTTCCCGATCGCATTGCCGGCCACTGCGCCACCGACGCCGCCGAGCACCGTGCCGAGCGCGCGGTCGCCGCGGCTGTCGATCGTGCGGCCCAGCAAGCCACCGGCGATCGCGCCGACGATCGTGCCCGTCGTCCCGCTGTTGCAGCGCTGGTTGCGATAGCGGCGGTTGTTGTAGCGCCGATCGTTGCCGCGGTAATCGCGATAGTCGCGACGGTCGTAACCGCGGTCATAACCGTCATAGCCACGGTCATAACCGCGCTCGTAACGGTCGCCGTAGTAACGCTGCGCGTCGGCGGTGGCTGGGACCATAGCGGCCGCGCCCATTGCGAGGGCGGCGCCGGCGAGTGAAAGCTGCTTGAACATCGTAGCGTCTCCCGTGACGAAATCGTTTTCGAAGCGGCGGATGCCGTCTCGATGAAATGGGTTCTGCCCGATTCGCCGCGAACCGATGCTGAATGCGCTCGTTATCGTTCGTTCAGGGATGAAGCGTGTAAGCGGCGGCGATGCGCATCCTCTGGTCGATCCTGCTGATACTGTTGTTCGTCCCGGGGTGGACTGGGGCGGAACGGCTGCCGTTGCTCGATCGCGACGGCGCGGTGCGCGCGCGGACCTGGACGCCCGAAAGCGGCTGGCCGCGGCTTCTCGGCGCGCTGGAGCCTGTCGGCGCGCTGGCACTGTCCAGTTATGCCCCCGCTTTCGGCGGCTTTTCGGCGATCGCGATCCGCAACGGTCGCGCCTCGCTGTTGAGCGATGGCGGGAACCTGTTGCACTTTGCGGTTCGCGGTGGGCGATTGCAGGACGTGCGATCGAGTTATCTGCCCGACGGGCCGGGTACGGGTTGGGAAAAGCAGGACCGTGACAGCGAATCGATGGCGCTGGATCCGGCGACGGGACAGGCGTGGGTCGGGTTCGAGCGCGCCAATGCGATCTGGCGCTACAGCGCGCGCTTTGGGCGCGCCGAGGCTTTTGAAAAGCCGCGCGCGATGGCCAACTGGCGCATGAATAGCGGGGCTGAATCGCTGGTTCGGCTGCGCGATGGGCGATTCATTGTGATCGCGGAACGCGCGCAGCGGCGCGGTGCGCGACGCGGCTTGATCTTCTCCGGCGATCCGACGGCGCTCGGCACCACGGTGTCGTCCTTCGGCTACCGCCCGCCGAAGGGATATGATCCGAGCGATGCTGCGCTTCTACCGAACGGCGATCTGCTGATCCTCAACAGGGGATGGCGATTCCCGCTGACCTTTTCGGCAAAGATCACGCTCATCCCGCGTGTCGCGATCCGGCCGGGGGTGATGGTGACGGGGCGCGAGATCGCGACATTGCCGTCATCGTTGGTAAGCGAAAACTGCGAGGGATTGGCGATCACGCGAGAGAAGGGGCGCACGATGCTGTGGATCGTCACCGACAACGATACGATGCCGGTGCGACGCACGTTGCTGATGAAATTCCGGCTGCGGGTTTGACCTCAAACGCGAAACGGCCCGCCGTCCCATGGGGACGGCAGGCCGTGTCACACCATCGAACGAAGTAGCGTGTTACGCCGCAGTTGCGGTCGTCGTCGAACGCTTCTTGACGACGTCGCGCTTCAGGCGGCGCGCCTTGATTGACAGCTTTTCGTCGCTGGTCTTGGCGAGCCAATTGTCCAGGCCGCCATTGTGCTCGACCGAACGCAGGCCATGCGTCGACACGCGCAGCTTCACGCTCTTTTCGAGCGATTCGGAGATCAGCGTGACGTTCTGCAGGTTCGGCAGGAACACCCGCTTGGTCTTGTTATTGGCGTGGGATACGTTGTTCCCCACCTGCCGGCCCTTGCCGGTCAGCTCGCAGATGCGCGACATGATTTCGTCCTGAATATCGGGTTGCCCGGAAAGCGTGCGCCACTAAACAGGAAGGCGGCGCACGTCAACCCGGCGGGGCCATGCAACCCCGCGGGTCGCACCGACGTTGTTGCGCTATCGTATCAAGGGGATTTGGTCATGCGTGCATTACTCGTTCTGGTCGGCATCGCCTCCCTCGTCGTCGTCGGCGCGATGGCGCTCGGGCTCGTCAACATCGACCAGACCCAGCGCGCGGTGGTCCAGGCGCCGAAATTCGAGGCCGATGTCGCGCGGATCAATGTAGGCACCGAAAAGAAGACCGTCGAAGTCCCGTCGATCACCCTCCAGAAGCCCGCCGACAATACCGCCGCGCCGCAATAACGTCGCGCTAGCGGCGGCGCGCGGGGCAGGGTAGCCCCGCCGCGATGTTTCCGCTCCCGCCCCCGATGCGCGCCGCGCTCGACGCCGCCCGTGATGCGGCGGCGGCGGGGGAGGTGCCGGTGGGGGCGGTGGTGGTGCTGGACGGGCGGGTGATTGCGATCGCGGCCAATGCGCCGCGCACGTTGAACGACCCGACTGCACACGCCGAAATGCGGGCGATCCGGATGGCTGCGGCTACGCTGGGCCGCGATCGGCTGGAAGATTGCGATCTGTGGGTGACGCTGGAGCCCTGCGCAATGTGCGCCGGGGCAATCGCGCACGCTCGAATTGCACGCATCTATTACGGCGCGAGCGATCCGAAGGGTGGGGCGGTGGAACACGGCCCGCGCTTTTTCGCGCAACCGACGTGCCACCACCGCCCCGAGGTGTTCGCGGGGATCGGCGAACGCGAAGCGGGCGAGTTGCTTCGCAGCTTTTTTGCCGAGCGGCGCTGACGGCAATCATCTCACGCCGAGAATTCCCACCTTCCGTTCGTCCTGAGTAGGGCCTGAGCGAAGCGAAAGCCCGTATCGAAGGACATGCCCGGACGCTGTCCTTCGATACGCGTCTTCGACAGGCTCAGCCGCTACTCAGGACGAACGGATGAGGACGAGCCTGATCCTTCCCGCTCTATCGCACCTCATCCTGCGAAATCGGTACGATCTTGATCTCGACGCGACGATTCTCCGCGCGGCCGTCCTCGGTTTCGTTCGACGCGATCGGCTGCGTCTCGCCGAAGCCGCGCGTGCCGATTCGCGCCGACTGCACACCGCGGCTCGACAGATAACTCGCGACCGACCCGGCGCGACGTTCCGACAGCGACTGGTTGTAGGCGTCGCTGCCGGTCGAATCGGTGTGGCCGTACACGTCGATGTAGGTACGGTTATATTCGCCCAGCACGCCCGCAACCTGATCCAGCGTGCGCTGGAACTGCGGGGCGACGGTCGCGCTGTCATAGGCGAAGTTGATCCCGCTCGGGATGTTCAACAAGAGGTCGTCGCCCTGGCGCGTGATCTCCACATCGGTGCCCGCGGTGCGGGCGCGCAGGTCGCGTTCCTGCTTGTCCATGTACGCGCCGATGCCTGCGCCAGCGATGCCGCCGATGCCCGCGCCGATGATCTTTTCCGTCCGGTCACGCCGACCGCCGACCAGATCGCCGAGCAGATATCCGCCCAGCGCGCCGCCGATGCCGCCGATCGCCGCCTTGGAAATTTGGCGCTCGCCGGTGACAGGGTCGGTGGTGCAGGCGCTGGTGAATGCCAGCGCGGCGGTGGCCGCGGCGGTGAGAAACTTCGAATGGATATGCATGTGGACTGAACCCTTGTGTCGTTCTGTGTCGTTCGCGCCGCTCAACACGGCCCGCGATACGATTGTTCCACCTGCGCACTGAACAATAGCTGACGCGGGAGGTTGTGGGCGCGGCGCTTTCCCGCCAAGAGATCATCCGACCATGTTACCGCCGTTCCCCTGGATCGACGTCCTCATCATCCTCGCGCTCGTGGCGCTGAACGGGGTGTTCGCGATGAGCGAACTCGCGATCGTCTCTGCGCGGAAAGCGCGGCTGGAGGCGATGGCGCGCACCGGGCGAAAGGGCGCGGTGGCGGCGATCGCTTTGTCGTCCGATCCGGGCAAGTTCCTGTCCACCGTGCAGATCGGCATCACGCTGATCGGGATCATCGCGGGCGCCTATTCGGGCGCGAGCCTTGGCGCACCGACCGCGGCGCGGCTTGAGGCATGGGGGATCGAGCCGCATCTCGCCGAAAATCTCGGGTTTGCGATCGTCATCGGCCTGACCACTTATGCGTCGCTCATCATCGGCGAGTTGGTCCCGAAGCAATTTGCGCTGCGCAAGCCCGAACCGATCGCTGCGATTGTCGCGATCCCGATGCAATGGCTGGCCATCATCACCGCGCCGCTCGGCTGGTTGCTCGACGCGACCAGTGCGCTGATCTTTCGGCTGCTCCGGATGAACCGCGAATCGGAAGAACACGTCACCGCAGAGGAACTTCATCTGATCGTCGCGGAAGCGTCGAAATCGGGCGTGATCGAGGAACACGAACGCTCGATCATTTCCGGCGTCGTACGTTTGGCTGACAGGCCCGTGCGCGAGGTGATGACCCCCCGCACGGAAGTCGACTGGCTCGACGTCAGCCTGGACGACGCCGGCATCCGCGCGCAATTGCTGCTGACGCCGCACAGCCGCCTGCCCGTCGCGCAGGGGTCGGTCGATGCGGTGATCGGGGTGGTGCAGGCGCGCGACGTCGCGATGGCGCTGTTCCGCGGGGAGACGCTCGACCTGGCGAAACTGGTGCGCAAAGCTCCGGTGGTGATTGATCAGATCGACGCTATGGATGCTTTGGATGCTCTCCGTCGCGCGGAGGTGCCGATGGCGCTGATCCATGACGAATACGGGCATTTCGAGGGGATCGTGACCCCGGCGAACCTGCTTGCCGCGATCGCCGGCGAATTTGCGAGCGATGCGGATCATGACGACGGTCCGAACGTGGTCGAGCGTGACGACGGGTCGTTGCTGGTCGCGGGCACGATGGCGGCGGATGCGCTGGCCGAGCGGCTCGGCATCGACCTGCCCGAGGACCGCGACTATGCGACCGTCGCGGGTCTAGCGCTCGCGGTATTCCGCCATCTGCCGGGGGAGGGCGAGAGCTTCGTCGAACAGGGCTGGAAGTTCGAAGTGATCGACCTCGACGGCCGCCGCATCGACAAGCTGCTGGTGAGCGAAGCCTAAAGTCGCTTGTCGCCCCGGTCCTCGCGGCTAAACCGGGAGCGAGGGGATTTCATGACCGACACCGAAACGCCGCCCGCCGCACCGACGCCCGGAGAGATACGGCTCGTCATCTCCGCGTCGTCGCTCGGCACCGTGTTCGAATGGTACGACTTCTTCATCTACGGCACACTCGCCGCGTCGGGGATCATCGGACGGACGTTCTTCCCGGCCGGAAACGAGGTCGTGCAGACCCTGCTCGCCTGGGCCGGGTTCGCGGTCGGGTTCGGTTTCCGGCCGCTGGGCGCGGTGCTGTTCGGCTATCTCGGCGACAAGCTCGGGCGCAAATACACCTTCCTCGTGACGATCACGCTGATGGGCGTCGCGACCGCGGGCGTCGGGCTGATCCCGTCCTATGCCGCGATCGGCATGGCCGCGCCGGTGCTGATCATCCTGCTGCGGATCGCGCAGGGCCTGGCGCTCGGCGGCGAATATGGCGGCGCGGCGATCTATGTCGCGGAACATTCGCCGCCGGGAAAATCGGGCTTCTACACCAGTTTCATCCAGGCTGGTGTCGTCGGCGGGTTCATCCTCAGCCTGGCGGTCGTATTGTTCTTCAAGGGCGTTATGCCCGCCGAAACGTGGGCGGGGTGGGGCTGGCGACTGCCGTTCCTGTTCTCGATCCTGTTGCTTGCGATCTCGCTGTGGATGCGCCTGAAGTTGAGCGAAAGCCCGGTGTTCAAGGCGATGCGCGCGGCGGGCGAGACCGCGAAGAACCCGCTGGTCGAAAGCTTCACCTATCCCGGCAATCTGAAGCGCATGGTCGTCGCCTTGTTCGGCATTGCGGCCGGGCTGACGGTGATCTGGTACACCGCGATGTTTTCGGTCCTGTCGTTCCTGCAGACGACGATGCGGGTGGAGGAGACCAGCGCGCAGTTGATTGCGGGGGCAGGGGCGCTTGCCGGGCTGTTCTGGTTCATTCTGTTCGGCAAATTGTCCGACCGGGTCGGGCGTAAATGGCCGATCGTGATCGGCTATGTCATGACGCTGATCCTGCTGTTCCCGATCTTCTGGGCGATGGGTGCAGCGGCCAATCCGGGCCTTGCGCGCGCCGCACAGCGCGCGCCGGTCGTCGTGTCGGGACCGCATTGCGACTATAGTCCGTTCGCCGCGAAACAGGCCGATACGTGCGCCGAACTGCTCGATTATTTCTCGAAGAAGGGCGTCGCGTACACCAAGGCGGTGACGCCGGTCACGCTGGTGACGATCGGCGGCAGTCCGGTGGCCGATCGCACGCCCGCCGGCCTCGACGCGGCGCTGACCGCGGCCGGATATGATCTGGCGAAGGTGAAGCCGTCGGTGGCGAACACGCTGCTGATCCTGGTCGCGATCCTGGCGATCGGCGCGCTGTCCGGCGTCACTTATGGCCCGGTCGCGGCGCTATTGTCGGAGATGTTCCCGCCCGCGATCCGTTATTCGTCGCTGTCCATCCCCTATCACCTCGGCACGGGCTATTTCGGCGGGTTCCTGCCCTTCATCAGCCAATATATCGTGGCGAAGACCGGCGATCCCTATGCGGGCCTCTGGTACACTTGGGTCATCGTCGCGATGGCGCTGATCGTCACCTTGTTCGGGTTGAAGGAGGACCGGCGCGGCACGGCGGGTGTGGTGAAAGCGCCCGCAGCCGTCTAACGCCGCCCGCGATGACCGATTCCCCCTGCCGATTGTCGCTCGACGGCGACGCGCTCGTCTCCAACTGGCGTGCGCTCGACCGGATGAGCGGCCGCGCGGCGTGCGGGGCGGCGGTGAAGGCGGACGGATACGGCGTTGGCGCGCGGGCGGTGGTCGCCCGGCTCCGCGCGGCCGGGTGCCGCGATTTCTTCGTCGCCACCTGGGCCGAAGCGGTGGCGCTCGGTCAAATGCCAGGAACAGTGTCGGTGCTGCACGGCGTTCGGGCCGAGGACATGGCGCAGGTCGGGCTGCCGGGCGTGCGCCCGGTGCTCAACACATTCGCGCAGGTTGCACGCTGGAAGGCGGCGAACGGCGGCGCGTGCGATGTGATGGTCGACACCGGCATGAACCGGCTCGGCGTATCGGTCGACGATATCGCGACGGGGCTGCTCGACGGCCTGACGGTCGAGACGTTGATGAGCCATCTCGCCTGCGCCGACGACGACACGGTGATGAATATCCGCCAGCGCGATTTGCTGGCGGGTCTCGCGGGCCGGACGAACGCGCGGCGGCTCAGTCTCGCCAATTCGGCCGGGATCGCGCTGGGGGCTGACTTTGCGTTCGACCTGACGCGTCCCGGCCTGGCGCTCTACGGCGGCGTGCCGCGGGGCGAGCTGTCCGACACGATCCGGCCCGTGGTGCAGATCGAGGCGCAGATTCTGCAACGCCGTACCGTCCGACGTGGTAAGACCGTCGGCTACAACGCCACCTGGACTGCGCCCGCCGATACGCCCGTCGCGATCGTCAACCTGGGCTATGCCGACGGCTATTTCCGCGGCTTTTCCGACTGCGGGACCGCGTGGGCCGGGGATGCGCGGCTGCCGGTGATCGGCCGCGTATCGATGGATCTGACCGCGCTAGACATCAGCGCCGCGCTCGCGGTCGGGGAGGGCGACTGGATCACCTTCGACCCCGACCTCCCCGCCGCCGCGCGCGTATCCGGGATGTCGCAATACGAACTGCTGACGGGCCTCGGCGCGCGGTTCGATCGATTGTGGCGTTAGGCGGCCCACGGATCGAGCGGCGCGGCCCTGATCCAGCGCGTCGCGAGCCATTTCACGCCGCGTGTGACGGGCAGACCGGCGTGCTGTGATCGCGGATCGATCCGGCCGCTCGCATCGACGTTATCGAACAGGATCGCATCCCCGCCACGTGGCGTGACGGTCAGTCCGTTCGCCATGAACCGCGTTTCGCCCCCAGCGAATCCCTGATTGAGATAGATCAGCATCGTCTTGATACGCTGGTTCGCGACGCCGGGCAGACCGTCGTGATGCGGCCTGAATTCCTGACCGGGACCGTAGCGCAGGACGGTCAACGATTCACCCTGTTCGACCGCCGTCCCGCTGGCCGCGGCGATGCGCAGGTTGATCGCCCGCACCACCAGATCCTCGCGCGTCGGACCGATCACGGCATTGTCGCAGCGTCGCACCGGATTGGCGATGGCGCGGCCAGTGGCGGGATCGGCGACGAGGCTCGGTTCCATCACCGCGGAAGCGGCCGACGCGACGTGCTGACATTCGGCGGGGGTAAGAAACCCGCGAAACAGGCTGATGGTTGGCGACTGACTAAGCGCCGCACCAACCGGGGCGGTTTCGGGTGCGCCATCCTTCCGCAGTTTCATCGCAGCCAACAGCGCGCGTTGCGCGGCTGCGACCGGATCGGCCGTCGCCGCCACCTCCAGCAAGGCGAGCGCCGCACGCCAGTCTGCCGGACCGCCTGAACCGTTGGCGGTCAGCGCGATTTCCATCAACGCGCCGTCGACATGGCCGATCGTCACCGCTTCGCGCAGCAATCGCCGGGCCTCGGGAAGGTCGCGCGCGGTCGCCCGGCCCGTCATCCGCAACACCGCGAGCTGCATCAGCGCGGCGACGTCGCCGGTTGCGCCGGCCGCGGCAAGCCGATCGACGTCACTCGGGAATGGGGTGGTCATGCCCTTTGCCGTAACAGGCGAAACCGACAAAAGAAAAGGGCCGGGGGTTAGCCCGGCCCTTCCAGTTATCTAGATCGATCGATCAGAACTTCGCGACGAAGCCTGCATAGGCATAGCGGCCGCGGATGTCGTAGATCGCCGAGCCGGCGCCGATACCGGTCAGGCCGAACGGCGGCAGGCGGTTGGCGACGTTGTCGACACCGATGTAGAAGTCGAACTTGTCGCCGGCTTCGATGTTCACGCGAACGTCGTGATAGAACACCTCGGTGTAGAACTTGACCGGCGCATAGTCCGTGTTCTGCGGCGGCAGGCCGTTCAGCGCGTTATAATCCTCATACGTGTTGAGGTACATCGGGCCGATGTAGCGTCCCTGATAACCGATGGTGATCGGGCCGGTCTTCAGCGACGCGTTCACGTTCACCTGGTTCTTCGGATCGCCCAGTTCGCCGAGGATGCGATTCTGGAAATCCGGATTCGCCGGGTTGGTGAACGAATCGCGCTGGATCGTGCGGGTCCAGATCGCACCCAGGTTCAGCTGGCCGAAATCGAACGTGTGACGGTAGGACGCATTCACGTCCACGCCGCGCGCCTTCAGCTTTGCGAAGTTCAGCGTCGACTGCAGCAGCGATCCTTCCAGGATACGGAAGGGAATTTCACCGCGTGCGCCGCCCGATGCGCCAGCGCGCTGGAACAGGCCGCAGAACGGATTGTCGAGCGTCGCCGAATCGTAGCACAGGTTGGCGATCTGCTGCGCCGAGACCGAGGTGATGACGTTATCGACCGTGATGTCGAAATAGTCCGCCGAGATCGAGAGGCCGGGGATGAAGCGCGGCTGCACCACGACGCCCGCGGTGTACGAATCCGACTTTTCTTCACGCAGATCGGGGTTGCCGCCGCTGATGATGTCCAGCGACGACTGGTACACGTAGTCGTAGCCGGCCGGACGGCCCGCTGCGGTGCAATTGGCCGAACGGGTCGCCGAACCGGTGGCGATGTTACGCTCCGAGCACGGATCGACGAAGAGCGGCGCGAAGTTCTGGCCCTGTGCGGAGAACAGTTCGGACAGGTTCGGCGCACGAACCGAGCGCGAATAGGTGCCGCGGAAACGGATGTCCTCGACCGGGCTCCACTCCACGCCGCCGCTGTAGGCGTAAACGGTACCCGTTGCGCCCTTGTAATCGGCGATACGGCCCGAACCCGAGATCGTCAGTTCGTGGAAGAACGGCATGTCCTTCAGGATCGGCACGCGCAATTCGCCGAACACTTCCTTCACCTCGAACGCGGGTGCGTCGAACGAAGGGATCGCGTTGTAGAAGGCGTATCCGGCCTGCGTGTAGTCGTCGAGATCGTAATAGTTGGTTTCACGACGATATTCGGCGCCGACCGAGAACGACACCGGGCCGCCCGGCAGTTCGAACAGCTGGCTGAGATCGCCAGCGACGAAGCCGGAGGCGACGAACTGGGTGATCTTGCCTTCCGCCCGCGACTGAACGGTCAGGTAATCGCGCGCCGCCTGGCTGATGTTGCCTTCGCCGAGCGGGTTGATCGGGGCGCAGGCCGCGACGTCGGCGGCGAGCTGCGCTGCATTGCCCGCACGGTCGACGCCGGCTGCGGTCGGATCGATCTGCGAACGGCACACGATCTGCCCGGCTGCGTTGCGAACCGCATCCGCCGCCAGCAGGTAACGCTGACGGCTGATGTTGCCGTCGATGATGTTGCGTTCACGATGCTCGCCATAGTTGGCCGAGATTTCGTAGTTCCAATCGTCGTTGAAATCGCCGCGCACGCCGACGACCGCACGGTACGTCTCACGACGGATTTGCTCGTCGCGGATGCCCAGCTCGACGAAGTTGCGACGCAGCGCGAAGCGGAACGATCCGTCCGCAATCGCCGCGCGCTGCGCTGCGGTCAGTGCCGCAGGCGTCGTCGCGGTGCTGTTCGGATCGACGCCGGCCGCCAGAATGTTCTGCGTCAGCACGGTGCGCGCCTGCGCCGTCAGGTACGGGTTGTCGAGCCGGATGCGATCGCGCGCGAGGCCGGGCGAGTTCTCCAGGTTGACGCCCTGGTTGAAGAACGGGCCGCTCTGCGAACCGAACGCTTCGGTACGGACGTACTTCGCTTCGACGAAGGGCACGAAGGCCGGGGAAATCTCGAAGTGAGCGAGCAGATTGGCCGAATAGCGCTTCACGTCGGGCGACAGCGCCAGCAGCTTCAGCTGCTGCTCACGGCCGGAATAGCCGTTTCCGCCGATGTAGTTGCCGTTCGGACCGATGCCGACGCGCTGCCCGGTCTGCGCGGCCAGCGTACCGTCGGGACGGAACAGGAAGCCGCAGGTGAACGGGTTGCCGAGCGCGTCCGCGCCGCAGCGCGGGTTGGTGCGCGACTGGGCAAGGCCCAGCTGGCCGCCTTCGGAGATCGTCGCGGAACGGATATCGCGAAAATAGGTGCGATCGAAGACGCCGTCCGAACCGTTGGCCGTGCCGGCCGGGTCGGTGTCGGTCACGACGAACGCGTCGTTCTGGCCGATCGGACGATCGCCCGCGAAGTAACGCGACTGATGCGCATATTCCAGGTTGATCGCGACGTTGCCGCGGCCGTCTGCAAAGTTCTTGCCCGCCAGCAGCGACAGATACTGGTTGCCCGCATCCTTATAGTCGGCGCTGACGCCCGACTGGCCGCGCAGCTGCAGACCCTCATAGTCCTTCTTCAGGACGAAATTGACGACGCCCGCGATCGCGTCCGACCCGTAGATCGACGATCCGCCGCCGGTCAGGATTTCGACGCGCTCGATCAGGTCGGTCGGGAACGTGTTCACGTCGGGCGAGACGCCGTTGACCAGAATGTCGCCTGCGACGTGGCGGCGGCCGTTCTGCAGCACCAGCGTGCGCTGCGTGCCGAGGCCGCGCAGATCGAGGAGGTTGATTCCACGCGTGCCGAGGAACGCGGTCGAGTTCGCCTGGCTGAACGTGCTGCGCAGCTGCGGCAGGTCGTTCAGCGTATCGCCGACGGCGACCTGGCCGGTCTCGAACAGCTCGGCGCCCGAAACGACGCTGATCGGCGACGTCGATTCGAGGTTCGGCGAACGAATGCGCGACCCGGTGACGACGACGTCGCCGCTAGCGACGTCGCCAGCTTGTTCGACCGTCGGATCGACGGCCTGGTTGGTCGTCTGGGTTGCTTCGACCGGCGCGCCAGCCTGTGCGGCGGCCAGGTTCGCACCGAATAGCGCAATGGCGCTTGCGCTCGAGACGAGCAAAGTACGCGACGTTTTCATTATTGTGAGGCTCCCTGGATCGGTCCGCCGGACCGAGATGAGGCCAACAACCCAAAAAACGCCGTCGGCACAATGGCCCACGGCGCAATTCGTCTCAATTAATACCAGATGAATGAATCGTGTCGCATTTTTGCAACAACGGGGTAGTCGCGGAAATAAAGGGTTAGGCGCGCTCGATACACATCGCGATGCCCATGCCGCCGCCGATGCACAACGTCGCCAGCCCGCGCTTCCCGCCCCGACGTTGCAGTTCGTAGATCAGCGTGGTGAGCACGCGTGCGCCGCTCGCGCCGATCGGGTGGCCGATCGCGATCGCGCCGCCGTTGACGTTCACCTTCGACGCGTCCCAGCCGAGTTCCTTGCCGACCGACAGCGCCTGCGCCGCAAACGCTTCGTTGGCTTCGATCAGGTCGAGGTCGTCGATCGTCCAGCCCGCCTTTTCCAGCGCGCGACGGGTGGCGGGGACGGGGCCGATGCCCATGATCGACGGGTCGACCCCGGCCGACGCCCATGATTTGATCGTGGCCAGGATCGGGCTCCCGCGGCGTTCGGCCTCCTCGCGGCTCATGATGACCAACGCCGCCGCGCCGTCGTTCAGGCCGCTGGCGTTGGCGGCGGTGACGGTGCCGTCCTTCTTGAAGGCGGGGCGAAGGCCCTGCATCGCCTCGATCGTCGCCCCGGCGCGGATATATTCGTCCTGATCGACGACCGTGTCGCCCTTGCGGCCCTTGATCGTCACCGGCGCGATCTCGTCCTTGAAGCGGCCCTCCGCGCGCGCTGCCTCGGCCTTGTTCTGTGAGGCTACCGAAAAGGCGTCCTGATCGGCGCGGGTGACCTGATATTGCTCGGCCAGATTCTCCGCGGTGATGCCCATGTGATACCCGTTGAACACGTCGGTCAGGCCATCCTTGACCATCGTGTCGACCAGGCTGAGGTCGCCCATCTTCTGCCCGCCGCGAACGCTTTGCGCGTGCGCCGACAGCGACATCGACTCCTGGCCGCCAGCGACGACGATCTTCGCGTCACCGGTCTGCACCGCCTGAAACGCCAGCGCGACCGCGCGCAGGCCCGAACCGCAGACCTGATTGACGCCCCACGCCGGGATTTCCTTCGGCACGCCCGCCGCCATCGACGCCTGCCGCGCCGGGTTCTGGCCCTGCGCCGCGGTAAGCACCTGACCCAGAATGACTTCGCTCACATCGTCGCCCGACACGCCAGCCTGCTCCAGCGCGGCCTCGATCGCGATGCGGCCGAGTTCGTGCGCGGGCGTCGTGGCGAATGCGCCGAGGAAGCTGCCGACGGGGGTGCGCTTTGCGGCGGTGATGACGACGTCCACGGGCGGAACTCCTTATCCGGTTTGGCGGCTATGTAGATGCTGCAACGCCGCGAAGCCAGTCCGCCAGCGGTTCCCACAATCCGCTCCGCGCACGGCTGCCGACGACCATCCCGACATGGCCCGCACCCGAATCGCGGCGTTCGGAAAGGCCGGCGGCGCTGGCGGCGGGAACGATCCGGTCGCTGAGCGAGACGAATTCGATCGCGGGACAGCGAAGAGCACCGGGCGTGATTCTTTCCCCACCGACACGCCAGCGATCCTGCCCGGGCAGATCGTCGCGCAGGAAATCCTCGAACAGTTCGCGTCCCGCCGCCAGCGTCAGCGGAGCGCCTGCGTTGGCCCAGTCCTCCAGCGCGACGAAGGTCGCGGCCTCGGCGTCGGGCATGGTCGCGAACGCTTCGTACTTGCCGATCGTGCGCGCTGGATCGAGCTTCCAGAACCCCGACTGCAGCACCTCCATCGGCACAAGCCCCAGCGCCTCACACGTCGGGCGCGCGGCGGCCCATAGCGCCGCCATCTCGTGGCGTGCTGCATCGCCGTAACCAGCAAAATTCCACGGTGCCGCGATCGTCGCCAGACCCGCAACATTGCCGCGCGCCGCCGCCGCCAGCGCCATCGTCCCGCCCAAGCAATATCCGACCAGCAACGGCGGTTCGGGCAGCTTGGCGATCAGCGGCAGCAGCACCCGGTCGACATGGTCCGCCACGTCGAGGTTGCGCATCGCCGCATTCGGTGTGCCCCAGTCGAGCAGCCACGCGCGAAACCCTTGCCGGGCGATCCACCGCACGATCGAACGTTCCGCCGTAAGGTCGAGCACCGCGGGCGGATTGATCAGCGACGGTACGAACACGACCGGACGCCCGTCGCCGCCATAGTCGCGCAATCGCGCCGCGCCCTTGCGGAATCGTGCGGGCATCGGGCGCGTCGCGGCGGGGCGCACCGCATCCTGATACCGCTTCAAACCGGCCAGTGCTGCGGCGCGGCGCTCGGGCGATGCTGCGGTCTGTTCGCGCAGCATATCCAGGAACAAGGGCAAGGGCCTGGGGCCGTGTTGCGGTGCGGCAAGTTGTGCTGTACCCACGACATATCTCACGGTCCGGGGGCCTCGATGAAGAAGCAGCATAACGGTGACGGCGCGGTCATCATCAAGAAGTACGCCAATCGCCGCCTCTACAATACCGAAAGCTCATCCTACATCACGCTCGAGCATCTCGCCGCGATGACGCGTGAAGGGCGCGAGTTCAAGGTGGTCGACGCGAAGACCGACGACGATATCACGCACAACGTGTTGACCCAGATCATCATGGAGGAGGAAAGCCGCGGGCAGACGATGCTGCCGGTGAACTTCCTGAGGCAACTGATCTCGATGTACGGCGATTCGATGCAGGCGATGGTGCCGGGCTATCTCGACGCGTCGATGGACAGTTTCCGCCGCAACCACGCACAGTTCAAATCCGCGGTCGAGGGCGCGTTCGCCGGATCGCCGTTCGCCGAAATGGCGAAGCGCAACATGGCGATGCTGGAAGCCGCCGCCAGCGCGTTCAAACCGCCGGTGAAGGGCGACGATGCGCATGCCGGCAAGGACGCGGAGATCGCCGCGCTGAAGGCGGAACTGGCGTCGTTGCAGGACAAGGTCGACAAGCTGGCGAAATAGTTACGCCAGCGCGGCGTCCGCACCCATCAGCTTCGGGAAGAACCCTTCGTGCGCCTCCCGCAGCGCGTCCAGGGACACCACGTCGTCGCGGTTGGGGCGTTCGAAGATCAGACGTTTGCCGCCGGTTCGGCCGAGCGGTTCTGCTTCCACCCCCGCGTCCAGCGCGGCATGGAGGAAGTCCATCAGGGCCGAGTCCTCGACGGTGACAATATAAACGCCCTGATCCTCGGCGAAGAACGAATGTGCGCAGTCGAACGGTTGTTTGCGGTCGATCATCGCGCCGATGTTGCCGGCGAGCGCCATTTCGGCGAGCGTAACCGCGATGCCGCCGTCGGATACGTCGTGCACCGCGGTCAGTTGCCCGGCGGTGATCGCGGCGCGGATCAGGTCGCCGGTCTTGCGTTCCAGGTCGAGGTCGACGCGCGGCGGGGGGCCTTCTTCGCGGCCGTGGACTTCGCGCAGCCAGAGCGTCTGGCCGAGGTCGCCGCGGCGCGTGCCGACCGCAAGGATGACGTCGCCGGTGTCCTTGAAGGCGATCGTCGCGCTCTTCGTCCAGTCGGCGAGCAGGCCGATACCGCCGATCGCGGGGGTGGGGAGGATGGCGCTGCCGCCACCGGTGGCCTTGCTCTCGTTGTAGAGGCTGACGTTGCCGCTCACGATCGGGAAGTCGAGCGCGCGGCAGGCCTGGCTCATGCCGTCGAGGCAGCCGACGATCTGGCCCATGATCTCGGGGCGTTGCGGGTTGGCGAAGTTGAGGCAGTTGGTGATGGCGAGCGGGGTCGCGCCGACGCTGGTCAGGTTGCGCCACGCCTCCGCCACCGCCTGTTTGCCGCCCTCGACCGGATCGGCAAAGCAGTAGCGCGGGGTGCAGTCGGTGGTCATGGCCAGCCCCTTCGGCGTGCCGTGGACGCGGACAACCGCGGCGTCGCCGCCGGGGCGCTGCGCGGTGTCGGCGCCGACCATGTGGTCATATTGCTCCCAGATCCAGCGGCGGCTGGCGATGTCGGGGCTGGCCATCAGGGTCAGCAGGTCGGCGGCGATGTCGCGGCTTTCGGGGACGTTCACCAACGCTTTCGCGGGGGGCGTGGGGACGTGCGGGCGGTCGTAGAGCGGGGCGTCGTCGGCGAGCGGGCCTAGCGGGATGTCGCAGACGGTTTCGCCCTTCCATTTCAGGACCATGTGGCCCCCATCCGGACCGGCTTCGGTGACGTGGCCGATGACAGCGAAATCGAGTTCCCACTTCGTGAAGATGGCTTGCGCGAAATCCTCGCGGCCGGGCTTCAGCACCATGAGCATCCGCTCCTGGCTTTCGCTCAGCATCATCTCATACGGGGTCATGCCGGTTTCGCGTTGCGGCACATCGTCCATGACGAGTTCGATGCCGACGCCGCCCTTGCTGGCCATCTCGACGCTGGACGAGGTGAGGCCCGCCGCGCCCATATCCTGGATCGCGACGATCGCGTCGCTGGCCATCAGTTCGAGGCACGCCTCGATCAGGAGTTTTTCGGTGAAGGGGTCGCCGACCTGGACGGTGGGGCGTTTGGCCTCGGCATCCTCGCCGAAATCGGCCGAGGCCATCGTCGCGCCGTGGATGCCGTCGCGACCGGTTTTCGACCCGACATAGACGATCGGGTTGCCGACGCCGCTGGCGGCCGAGTAGAAAATCTTGTCGGTGTTCGCGATGCCGACGGTCATCGCGTTGACCAGGATGTTGCCGTCATAGGCGGGGTGGAAGTTCACTTCGCCACCGACGGTCGGCACGCCGACGCAATTGCCGTAGCCGCCGATGCCGTGGACGACGCCCGCGATCAGGTGGCGCATCTTGGGATGCGTCGGCGATCCGAAGCGCAGCGCGTTCAGGTTCGCGATCGGGCGCGCGCCCATCGTGAACACGTCGCGCAGGATGCCGCCGACGCCGGTCGCCGCGCCCTGATAGGGTTCGATGTACGACGGATGGTTGTGGCTCTCCATCTTGAAGATCGCGGCCTGGCCGTCCCCTATGTCGACCACGCCCGCATTCTCGCCCGGGCCGCAGATCACCTGGGGGCCGGTGGTGGGGAGTTTCTTCAGGTGGATGCGCGACGATTTGTAGCTGCAATGCTCGGACCACATGACCGAGAAGATGCCGAGTTCGACCATGTTCGGTGTGCGGCCGAGCGCGCTGAGGACGCGGTCGTATTCGTCGATCGACAGGCCGTGGTCGGCGACGATCTGGGCGGTGATTTCGGTCATGGCGCGCGCATAGCGTGGCGGGCGGGCGGCGTCACCCCGCGCCGCTTGGGCAGGCGCATCCGGTGTTTCAGGCGGCGGAGCAGGCCGCGCTTAGAGAAGCCTTCGAACATCTCGCCCGGCCCTTCGGGATCGAGCACTTCGTTGTCGGCGAGCCATTCCTCGACCGCATTGAGATCGGGGACTTCGTAGGGGATCAGCGTCTTGCCTGCCCCACGCAGTTCCTCGATCGCGGCGATCATCGATCCGTCCTTCAGGCGGCGTGAGACTTCGGCCGCGTCGACGCCGAGATGTTCGGCGATCAGGCCGTCGCGGATCGTCGGGATGGCGTCCCCGATGTGTTCGATCGTCACGTCGCACTCGGTGTCGAGACGGAGCGAGCGGTTGTTGAAGTTGGACGAACCGACGCGGATGATGTCGTCGTCGATCACCAGCACCTTGGCATGGACGTAGATGCCTTCGCCGCCCGCGGTCATCGGGTGGTACATCTTGAATCGGCCGTTGCGGTCATGGTGGTGGAGCGCCTGCACCAGCCGCGCACGCGCGGTGTCCATCGCGATCGGTTCGAGCCAGCCCTGCGCGGCGGTCGGGTTGACGATGACGATCTCGGGACCGTCGGCCTCGTCGAGCCGCTTGGCGATCGCCTCGGCCACTTTGCGGGAGGCGAAATACTGGCTCTCGGCATAGATACGGCGTTTCGCGCGCGCGATCAGATCGATGTAGAGTTGTTCGATCTCATGCGCTTCGGGGCCGTCCTCGTGCTTCGGCTGGGTGCGCGAGATGGCGACGTCGACGCCCTCGAAATCGGGGATGATGCTTTCGGGCCAAACGTGGTGGGACACGGGCGGCGGCGTGATTTCCGTGCCGCCAGCCAAGCTCCAGCGCATCCGGCACAGGTCGCCCAGCGCCTTCGCGATCGGGCCGGTCAGCGCGGTCGTCGCGTCATGCCACGGCTTGTAGGGCTTGCCGCGCGGGGAGCGGCGGTGTGGTTCGTCGTCGTTGTGTTCGCGCGTGTCCCAACGCTCGTCGGTCATGTCGATCCCGCCGCAGAAAGCGAGGCAATCGTCGATCACGACGATCTTCTGGTGCTGCGACGCGGCGACGGGGTGCGCGCCGTCGAGCAGCAGGTGGATGCGATCGCGCAGGAAGCGCCATTTGGTGAGCGTCCACAATGTCTTGCCGCGGAACAATGTCTTCAGCGCGCCCTTGTCCCAGCGCAGCACGTAGACCTGCAGCCCCGGCGTGCGGCGGACCAGCCAGCCGATGAAATCGCCGACCTCGGTCGGGGCCTCGGGATGTTCGTCGCTCCACGCCAGCTTGATGCGCGCGTCGAAATCCCAGCCGACGAGCATGATCTGATGCTTTGCGTCGAGCATCGCTTCGCGTGCGGCGCGGTAATAGGCATCGGCGTCGACGATCACCGCCGCCCGGTCCGCACGTTCGATCCGCCAGCAATTGCGGCCCGGTTCCAGCATGGTCATGGCTAGCGCCTTTAGAGCGAGTGGACGGCAGGTCCAGCCCCGGGCGCGCGCGTGGCGGCGGTCCACCACGCTAGCGCGGTGAGGATCGCATAAGCGGCGAGCGCGGTCAGCGGGGTCGCGGGCGGCACGGGATCGATGGTGACGGGCGATTGCGGGGCGAACCAGTTGACCGCCTGTAGCAGAGCAAGCATCGCGATCAGCGTGATGAGCGACGCCTTGCCCTGCCAGCCGGTGGCGCGAGTGCGGGAGGCGTAGAAGACCAGCGCAAGCGCGATCAGGCCGAGTTCGAGCGGCATCTCGATCGTCGGATGGTTCCATAGGCCGAAGCCGTAGCGGCGGCCGACCCCGGTCAGCGTCAGGTCGGGCGCATGGACGAGCAGGTCGAGCAGCCAATGCGACGCGACGACGGCGGCACCGATCCACGCCGCGGGCCAGTCGCACCGCAGCAGCCGCGCACCGATCGCCCATGCCGCGGCGAAGCCCAGCGCGCCGATCAGGCTGTGGGTGTAGGGCATATGGTACAGGTCCATCGGGTTCATCGCAGTGAAGCCCGGCACCTCGCGCATGTTCTCGACGCCGAGCAGCACGAAGCTGAAGAACGCGAGGTCGACGAGTTGCGCGGCGATAAAGAGCGTGCCGACCCCGAGGCCGCGTTCGCGCGCGCGGGGGAGCGCGGCGGCGAGGACGGCGGGGGCGTAGTGGCCGGTAAACATCAGCTTGGCTCCACGCTGGCGAGGAAGGCGGCGGCGTCGCGCGCGCTGGCGTCTGGGGCCTCCTCCATCGGGATGTGGCCGGTGTTCGGATAGACGATCAGGCGGCTGCCGGGGATCGCGCGGGCGAGCCAGCGGGCGGAGGAGACGGGGATCAGTGCGTCCTTTTCGCCCCATTCGATCAGGACGGGCATTTTCAGGCGGCGGAGCATTTCGGGCGTGGCTGATGAGCGCGGGGTGGCGAAGCGGTCGATCGTCGCCTGGCGGTTGCCGGGGTAGCGGAGCAATTTCCAGTAAAGGTCGATCTGTTCGTCGTCGGCGAGTCTCGGGTCGGCGAACGCGCCGGGCAGGCTGTCCTCGATCAGGCGGCGCGGGGTGACCATCGCGGCGAGATCGCGCAGCACGGGGATGCGGGCGATGCGGAAACCGAGCGGGGCCTTGCCGCCGTCGGGTTCGGGTTGCCCCACCGAATCGACCAGGATCAGCGCGGACACGTTGTCCGGGTGCGCGAGCGCATAGCCCCAGGCGACCCCGCCGCCCATCGAATTGCCAGCGAGCGCGAAGCGGGTGAGGCCGAGTTTCTGCGTGAAGCGGTCGAGCGTCTTGACGAACGCGCGCTGCGTGTAGTCGCTGGTGGGGTTCGGGCCGGTGAGGCCGTGGCCGATCTGGTCGAGGCGGATGACGCGGTAGGTCTTGTCGAGGCGTGCGGCCCACGGTTCCCAGGTGTGGAGCGAGGCGTTGGAGCCGTGGAGCAGGATTAGTGCGGGCGCGTTGCGCGGGCCGGTGTCGCGGTAGTGGATGGTCAGGCCGTTCCCGATGTCGAGGAAGCGCGATGGGGGTGCGGCGTATTTGGCGCGCATGGCGGCCGGGTCGGTATCCGGGGTGCGGAAGATGAAGAGCGCGAGGAATAGCAGGCCGAGGATGAGGGCGGCCCATGCGGTGAATTTGCGCATTCTTTCCCCCGACCCCGCCCCAAGCCGTTTTGCCGGCGCAGGCTGGCATCTCCTTGACGTGCGCGCAACGTCAGCCAATTGGGAGACCCCAGCTTTCGCTGAGGTGACGGGTGTGGAGGTTGGGCCGGCTGCTTCGATTCAACGACCCGTCATTCCCGCCTTCGTGAAAATGACGGATGAGGGAATTGGTGGTTATGCGGGAATGACGGCGGGATGGGAAGGCGACCGGGCGAGCGTCCCTACGCCCCCTGCTTGGCCAGCCATTCCTCCAGCCATTTGATCGTGTACGCGCCCTCCTGAAACTCCGGATCCTCGATCAGCGCGCGGTGGAGGGGGATGGTGGTGACCGGGCCTTCGATCACGAACTCCTCCAGCGCGCGGCGGAGGCGGCGGATCGCGCCGGCGCGGGTGGTGCCGTAGACGATCAGTTTCGCGATCATGCTGTCGTAATAGGGCGGCACCTTGTAGCCCGCGTACAGCCCGCTATCGACGCGGACGTTCATGCCGCCGGGGGCGTGGTAACCCTTCACGAGGCCGGGCGACGGCGAAAAGGTCCGCGGGTCTTCGGCGTTGATGCGGCATTCGATCGCGTGGCCGCGGAACTGGACGTCCTGCTGGCGCAGCGTCAGCGGGTGACCCTCCGCGATGCGGATCTGTTCGCGGACCAGGTCGAGGCCGGTGATCGCCTCAGTCACCGGATGTTCCACCTGCAGCCGGGTGTTCATCTCGATGAAGTAGAATTCGCCGTCTTCCCACAGGAATTCGATCGTGCCCGCGCCGCGATAGCCCATGTCGGCCATCGCCTTTGCGACCACGCCGCCCATGCGGTCGCGTTCTTCGGGCGTAATGACAGGGGAGGGGGCCTCTTCCAGCACCTTCTGGTGGCGGCGCTGGAGCGAGCAGTCGCGTTCGCCGAGGTGGATCGCGTTGCCCTTTCCGTCGCCGAAGATCTGGAATTCGATGTGGCGCGGGTTGCCGAGGTATTTTTCCATGTAGACGGTGGCGTCACCGAACGCCGCCTTCGCCTCTGTCCCGGCCTGCTGCATTAGGGTTTCGAGCTGGTCTTCGGATGTGCAGACTTTCATCCCGCGCCCGCCGCCGCCGGATGCGGCCTTGATAATGACGGGATAGCCGATGTTTTCGGCGAGGCGTTTCGCTTCGGCTAGGTCGCTGATCGCGCCGTCGGAGCCGGGCACGAGCGGCAGGCCGAGCGCGCCCGCGGTGCGCTTCGCCTCGACCTTGTCGCCCATCGTGCGGATGTGTTCGGGTTTCGGGCCGACGAAGACGATGTCGTGCGCCTCTACGATTTCCGCGAACTTGGCGTTTTCGCTGAGGAAACCGTAGCCGGGATGGATCGCGTCCGCGCCGCTGATCTCGGCGGCGGAAATGATGTTGGGTATGTTGAGGTAGCTGTCGGTGGCGGACGGCGGCCCGATGCAGATCGCCTGGTCGGCGAGGCGGACGTGCATCGCGTCGGCGTCCGCGGTCGAATGGACCGCGACGGTCTGGATGCCCATTTCGTGGCACGCGCGGTGGATGCGCAGCGCGATCTCGCCGCGGTTGGCGATCAGCAGTTTGGTGATCTGCGGCATGATTACTCTACGACCACCAACGGCTGGTCGAATTCGACCGGCTGGCCGTTTTCGACCAGGATCGCGGTGATCGTGCCTGCGGCGGGCGCGACGATCGGGTTCATCACTTTCATCGCCTCTACGATTACGAGCGTGTCGCCCGCCGCGACGGTCTTGCCGATCGCGGAGAAGGGCGCGGCGCCGGGTTCGGCGGAGAGATAGACCGTGCCGACCATCGGCGAGCGCACCGCGTTCGCGGCTGGCCCGGGCGGTGCGGATTCCGCGGGCGTGACGCTGGCGACGGCGGTGTGCGGCGCGGCCGGCGCTGGAGCGGCCGGCGGCGCGTATTGGACCGCGGCCGCGGCGGCGGCCTTTCGTGCGACGCGAATCTTGCGGTCGCCGTGCTCGACCTCGATCTCGGTCAGCGCGGTGGTGTCGAGCAGTTCGGCAAGTTGGCGGACGAGGTCGATATCGACCTTCATCGCGTCTGAATCAAAATTATCGGCCATGCGACCCCAGTTCCCCTGATACGGGCGCGCGCTGTGTCAGATGCGCGCCGCGGCTTCAAGCGCCAGCAGGTACGACAGCGCGCCGAACCCGGCAATCGTCCCGCGCGCCGCGCGCCCGACATAGGATACGTGGCGAAAGTCCTCCCGGACGTGCGGGTTCGACAAATGGACCTCGATCACCGGCGTCTTCACCGCCTTGATCGCATCGTACAGCGCGATCGAGGTGTGCGTGAAGGCGCCCGCGTTCAGCAGCACGGCGCGCGCGTCATACGCCTGCGCCTCGTGCAGCCAGTCGACCAGATGCCCTTCGTGGTTGGACTGGCGCATGTCGATCGTCAGGTCCAGTTCGCGTGCGCGATCCTCCAGCTGCCCGGCGATGTCGTCCAGCGTGTCGTGGCCGTAAATTTCCGGCTCGCGGGTGCCGAGCAGGTTCAGGTTCGGGCCGTTGAGGACGAAGACGGTGTTGACCAAGGGCGGGCTTTCGGTTGCGGCGGGGTGCGCACGCTTCCTATATCGCGCGGGTCGGGCGGGCAAATCCGCTCGTGTCAGTCTGGAGTCGCAATGCCGCATACCGACGGAACCGTGTCGATCACCGTGAACGGCGAACACAAGCGCGTCGCCGCCGGGCTTTCGCTGGCGGCGCTGGCGACCGAACTGGGGCTGGTGCCCGAAAAGGTCGCGGTGGAGCGCAATCTGGAGGTCGTGCCGCGGTCGACGCTGGCGAGCGTGATGGTGGAGGATGGCGACGAGTTGGAGATCGTGCATTTTGTTGGGGGTGGCGACCATGCGCGCCCGGTGGACGCGGATACCTGGTCCGTTGCCGGGCGGACGTTCCGGTCGCGGCTGATCGTCGGCACGGGCAAGTACAAGGATTTCGCGCAGAACGCGGCGGCGGTGGAAGCCAGCGGGGCGGAGATCGTGACCGTGGCGGTGCGGCGGGTGAACGTGTCCGATCCGAACGCGCCGATGCTGACCGACTTCATCGACCCGAAGCGCATAACCTATCTGCCCAACACCGCGGGTTGTTTCGATGCTGAATCGGCGATCCGTACGCTGCGCCTGGCGCGCGAGGCGGGTGGTTGGGATCTGGTGAAGCTGGAGGTGCTGGGAGAGGCGCGGACGCTGTATCCCGACATGGTCGAGACGCTGCGCGCGACCGAGGTGCTGGCGAAGGACGGCTTCCTGCCGATGGTTTACTGCGTCGACGATCCGATCGCGGCGAAGCGTCTGGAGGACGTCGGCGCGGTCGCGATCATGCCGCTGGGCGCGCCGATCGGGTCGGGGCTGGGCATCCAGAACCGCGTGACGATCCGGCTGATCGTGGAGGGCGCGAAGGTGCCGGTGCTGGTGGATGCTGGCGTGGGCGTGGCGTCGGATGCGGCGGTGGCGATGGAACTGGGCTGTGACGGCGTACTGATGAACACCGCGATCGCCGAGGCGAAAGACCCCATCCTGATGGCGGCAGCGATGCGGTCGGCGGTCGAGGCGGGGCGGATGTCGTACCGTGCGGGCCGGATGGGGGTGCGGCGCTACGCCGATCCGTCGAGCCCGCTGGCGGGCTTGATTTGAATCAACGCAAATATCGGAACTGTCACGGAACAAGCCGCATATTCGCTGGTTTTTGCTTCACGGGATAGCGAGGGCGAATGGTCGTCCCCGAAGCGTGATGGAGGCCAATATGGGCGAATTCGTCGATAAGGTTAAAGGCAACGTCAACGAAGCGATCGGTAAGGCCAAGCAGGGCCTGGCCGGCGACGGTGCCGACCGCAACGACCGGCTGGATGCCGAAGGCAAGGCGCAGGAAGCCAAGGGCAAGGCCCAGCAGACCGCCGGCAAGATCAAGGGCGCGCTGGGCGACGATATCTGATTTGGCGCTGAAGCCGTCACCCGGCTGATCGAATGGCCGTCCTACGAAGGTGGGGCGGCCCTTCTCTTGTTCAGCGCCGGGCCACCGCGCTCAGCGTCGTTCCGGCAGTGATCGCCTCCACGTCGGTCTTGATGTGGAGCAGGCGGACGCCGGGTTCAGCCATCGCACGATCGAGCGCCGGGGCGAAATCTTCGGTGGTTTCGACCGTGTCGGCCCAGCAGCCATAGGCGCGGGCGAGCGCGGCGAAGTCCGGGTTGGCGAGGCGCGTGCCCGCGATGCGGCCGGGAAATTCGCGTTCCTGGTGCATGCGGATCGTGCCGTAGGCGCTGTTGTCGATGACCAACACCAGCATGTTGCAGCCGTGCTGGACCGCGGTGGCGAATTCCTGACCGTTCATCAGGAAGCAGCCGTCGCCCGCAAGCGCGACGACCTGCCGGTCGGGGCGGCGCAAGCTCGCGGCGACCGCGGCGGGGACGCCGTAGCCCATCGCTCCTGCGGTCGGGGCGAGTTGCGTGCCGGGACCGGCGTAGCGCCAGTAGCGATGCCACCAGCCGCTGTAATTCCCGGCGCCGTTGCAGATGATGCTGTCGGCGGGAAGTTTGTCGCGCATCGTCGCGACGCATGGGCCAAGGTCCATCTTCAGGTCGCGCGGTTTGGGGGTGGTCCAGTCGAGGTATTCGGCGTGGGCTTCCACACCGGCGGAATGCTGCTTATCGGCAGACGGGGTCAGGTTCTCGGCGAAAGCGGTAAGCCCGGCGCATATCGCGAGGTCTGCGCGGTAAGTGCGGTCCAATTCCGTTGCGTCTGGGTGAATATGGACCAGCTTCTGCCCCGGATGGTCGGGGGTGATGAGCGTGTAACCATCGGTGGTGGCTTCTCCGAGCCGAGCGCCGATGACGAGCAACAGGTCGGCTTCCCGCACTCGCTCAGCCAGCTTGGGGTTGGGGCCGTAGCCAAGATTTCCTGCCCAAACGGGGCAATCGTTGGACACTGCATCCTGCCGACGGAAAGCCGCGATCAGCGGAACACCCGCCGCTATCGCCCAATTCGAGATCGACCGACCGGCCTGTTCAGTCCAGTCGGCACCGCCGATGATTGCGACCGGACGCTCAGCCAGCGACGTCAGGCGGAGCATCTCCTCAAGCAAATCGGGGTCCGGATGTGGCCAGAGCGGATCGACTTTGGGCCGGTCCACCGCCTCGACCTCATCGAGCAGCATATCCTCCGGCAGCGCCAGCACGACCGGTCCCGGCCGTCCGTTCATCGCGGTCGCATAAGCGCGGGCGATGTATTCGGGGATGCGGCGGGCGTCGTCGATCTTCGCGGCCCATTTGGCGATGGGCGCGAACATCGCCGGGAAGTCGATTTCCTGGAACGCCTCGCGGTCCTTCGTGCCGCGGTCGACGTCGCCGATGAAGAGGATCATCGGTTGCGAATCCTGCATCGCGACGTGGACGCCGATGCTGGCGTTGGTCGCGCCGGGGCCGCGGGTGACGAAGGCGATGCCGGGGCGGTGCGTCAGCGTGCCGTCGGCGCAGGCCATGAACGCGACGCCGCCCTCCTGCCGGCACGTCACGAGGTCGATCTGCGGCGTGTCGTGCAGCGCGTCCAATACCGCGAGGAAGCTTTCCCCCGGCACGGTGAAAATTCGGTCGCAGCCCTGCGCGACGAGGTTGTCGACGAGGATACGGCCGCCGGTCCTGAGTTTGGTCATGCTCCCTCCTAACGTCATTCCCGGCCACCCGGGAACCCATCTCGTGACCTTGCGGCGATCGCCCGCGTCGTGAATGATGCGCGCAAAGGCCATGGGTTCTCGCTTTCGCGGGAATGACAATGGTGAAAATAGGAGAAACTGGATGCCCGACTTCACGACCGTCACCGATGGCCTGCGCTTTCCGGAGGGGCCGGTGTGGATGCCGGACGGGAGCATCGTGCTGGTCGAGATCGAGCCGGGGCGGATCACGCGGGTGTATCCCGATGGGCGCAAGGAGACGGTGGCGGAGCCGGGCGGGGGGCCGAATGGGCTCGCGATGGGGCCGGACGGGCTGCTGTATTGCTGCAACAACGGCGGCTTCGAGTGGAACGAGACCAATGGATACCTCGCGCCCCACGGGATCGCGTCGGATTATTCGGGCGGGCGGATCGAGCGGATCGATCCGGCGACTGGGGCGGTCGAGGTGCTGTATAAATCGGGCGATTTCGGGTGCGTGCTGCGCGGGCCGAACGACATCGTGTTCGATGCGCATGGCGGGTTCTGGTTCACCGATCACGGCAAGGTCGATTACGCCGCCCGGGCGCATGACATCGTTGGCATCTTCTATGCGAAGGCCGATGGGAGCCATCTGGAAGAGGTGGTGTTTCCCAGCAACAACCCGAACGGCGTCGGCCTGTCGCCCGATGGGTCCGCGCTGTATGCGGCCGAAACCTACACCTGCCGTCTGATGAAGTTCAACGTGACCGCGCCGGGCAAGGTTGCGGGCGATGCGGGGCCGGGCGGGCCGGGCATTCCGCTGTATCGTCCGGCGGGGTATAAATTCTTCGATTCGTTGGCCGTCGAGGCGAGTGGCAACGTCTGCGTGGCCACCATCGGGGAGAGCGGGATCAGCGTGGTGTCGCCGACCGGCGAGCTGGTCGAATTCGTCGCGACCGACGACATCTTCACGACCAACATCTGTTTCGGCGGCGACGACATGATGGACGCGTGGATCACGCTGTCGGGAACCGGACGGCTGGTGAAGACGCGCTGGGCGCGGCCGGGGCTGACGCTGGAATACTGACATGAGGGTGACATATCGGCGCGGCAGGATCGCCGCATGACACGCTGGGCCATCGACATCGACCGCGACGACATCACCCAGGCGGTGGTGTCGGATGCGCCGGAGCAACCGTTGGCGGAGGGTGAGATCGAAGTCGCGGTCGAGCTGTTCGCGATGACCGCGAATAACGTGACCTATGCTGCGCTGGGCAAGCCGATGGGGTTTCTGGGGCCGGATGCGGGCTATTGGGATTTCTTCGGCGATCGCGGCGCGCCGGGGCGGTTGCCGGTGTGGGGATTCGCGCGGGTGACGCGGTCGACCGTGCCGGGTCTGGCGGAGGGCGAGGAACTCTACGGATACTGGCCACTGGCGAGCCATGCGGTGCTGCGGCCTGAGCGGGTCGGCGCAGTCGGCTTCGTCGATGCGATGCCGCGGCGGCAGGCGCTGCCGGCGTTCTACAACCGCTACCAGCGCGTTAGTGCGCTCGACGATTATGATGTGGCGGACCGGGATTACTGGCCGGTGTTCCGACCGCTGTACCTGACCGGCTGGCTGATCGCGGACCAGTTGTTCGACGAGCAGGAAAATCTGGCGCAGGTGATCGCGACCGCGGCGTCGAGCAAGACCGCGCTCGGCTTTGCGCACGCGATGCGCGAGCAGACGAAGCGGCCGTTGCTGATCGGGTTGACCTCGCCCGGCAGCGCCGCGTTCGTCGCGGAGACCGGGCTGTACGACCGCGTCGTGACCTATGATGCGGTCGGCGAGATTGCGATTGGCGGGGAGACCGCGCTGATCGATTTTGCGGGCAATCCCGCCGTCGCCGCCGAGGTCGCGGCGCGGCTGGACGAATCGCTGACCTTTGCGATGGGGGTCGGCAAGACGCATTGGGAGGCGACCGGCGAGGGGCCGCGGATGGCGTTTTTCTTCGCACCGGCGCGGATCGAGAAGCGCGGCGCGGAATGGGGCGGCGACGCGTTTCGCGCGGCGATCGGCGAAAGCTGGGGGCGTTTCATGCGCGATGTGCGCGATCTGACGCGGCTGGACCGGCGCGAAGGCGCGGACGGCGCGCTGGTGGCGTACCGCGAGGCGGTGACGGGCACCGCCGATCCGCGTGCGAGCGTCATCGTGGCGGGGCTTGCCTGAGGCGCGCGCGCCGTTACGAGCGACTCAATGCGCAATACGGTCATCTTCGATTTCGGCGGGGTCATCACCTCGTCGCCGTTTCAGGCCTTCAACCGGCTGGAGCGCGAACGCGCGCTGCCAAAGGATTTCATCCGCAAGGTGAATGCGCTGGCCCCGGAAGACAACGCCTGGGCGCGGTTCGAGCGGGCGGAGATCGATTCGGCCGGGTTCGACGCCTCGTTCGCGGAGGAAGCGAAGGCGCTGGGCCACGAATTGCGCGGAGAGGACGTGCTGGCGGTGCTGGCGGGCGATATCCGGCCGCGGATGGTGCACGCGCTCGATTGGCTGAAGCGCCACGGCTATCATCTGGGCTGCATCACCAACAACGTGCCCGCGGGCGAAGGCGCGGGGATGGCGCGATCGGCGGACAAGGCGCGCGAGATGCGCGCGGTGCTGGAGCGGTTCGATTGCGTACTGGAGAGCAGCAAGGTCGGTATCCGCAAGCCCGACCCGCGCATCTACACGATGATGTGCGATCATCTGGGCATGACGCCGGATCAATGCGTGTACCTCGACGATCTGGGGATCAACTGCAAACCCGCCGCCGCGCTGGGCATGACCGCGATCAAGGTGGATGGCGAGGAACAGGCGCTGGCCGATCTGGCGGCGGCGTTGGGGGTAGAGGCGGGCTTGTTCTGATCGCTTGCGGGAGGTTGGGTTGACCGCACGCGACGCGCATCGGTAACGCCTGCGCCAACATCTTCGGAGACCGTCGCATGAAGAAGCTCTATCCCGATGCCGCCGCCGCGCTCGATGGCCTGCTGTTCGACGGGATGACGATCTGTGCGGGCGGGTTCGGCCTCTGCGGGATTCCGGAGCGGCTGATCGACGCGATCCAGGCGGCGGGCACCACGGGTTTGACGATCGCCAGCAACAATGCCGGGATCGACGGCGAGGGGCTGGGGAAACTGCTGCGCAGCCGCCAAGTGAAGAAGATGATCTCCAGCTATGTCGGCGAGAACAAGGAGTTCGAGCGGCAGTATCTGAGCGGCGAGCTGGAGGTGGAATTCTGTCCGCAGGGGACGCTGGCCGAACGCTGCCGTGCGGGCGGGGCGGGGATTCCGGGTTTCTATACCAAGACCGGCGTCGGCACGCAGGTGGCCGAGGGGAAGGAAGTGAAGACCTTCGACGGCGAGGAATTCATCCTGGAGCGCGGCATCCGCGCCGACCTGGCGATCATCAAGGGGTGGAAGGCGGACGAGACGGGCAACCTGATCTTCCGCAAGACCGCGCGCAATTTCAATCAGCCGATGGCGACCGCGGGCAAGGTCTGCGTGGCGGAGGTGGAGGAAGTGGTGCCGGTCGGCTCGCTCGACCCGGACCATATCCATTTGCCCGGCATCTATGTGAAGCGGATGATCGTCGGCGCGCCGTATGACAAGAAGATCGAATTTCGCCTGACGCGCCCGCGCGAGGCCGCGGCGGCGTGAAACGCAGCGCGCCGATCGCGGTGACGCTGGCCGGAGGGATGTGGGTGCTGTCCGGTTGCGTGGCGGCCGTGATTCCGGTCGCGGCGGCTGGGGTGATCGGCAAGGGTGCTGCCGAGCGAGGGCAGTCAAAGCCGGCCTCTGCGCCGCCTGCTGTCGCCAGCGATCCGCCGCGGCCGGGCAAGGTCACATTGCTGCCGCAGGGATCGGTCTTGCCGCCGCCCACCGGCGGGGTGGCGACCGCCGCCGATGCCGCGCCGTCTGGCGTGAATGCGCCTGCGGGCATCCAGTATCTGTACGGATCGGGCGAGGCGGCGGCGGTGTCGGTGCAGGCGTGGCGCGAACTGGTGCGCTACGTCGCGACGAAGGCGTCGGCGCGACCGGCGGACAGCGTCGTGCTTGCCGCCGGAACGACGCTGGCCGCGCCGACCTTCGCGCCGTGCGGGGACAAGCCGCTGGCGGCGGTATTCGACGTCGACGAGACGGTGCTGCTGAATCTGGGCTTTGAATATGACGCCGCGGGCGGTGCGGCGTTCGACGAAGCGCGCTGGGCCGCGTGGGAGCGAACGGGCATCGGCAAGAGCGCGGCGGTGCCGGGCGCGGCGGTGGCGCTGGAGGCGCTGCGCACGATGGGCGTGACGGTGGTGTTCAACACCAATCGTTCGGCCGCCCATGCGACCGCCACGGAACAGGCGATCGCCGCCGCGGGGCTGGGTCTGGCGAAGCATGGCGATACGCTGTTTCTGAAGGGCGACGACGGCGACGGATCATTCAAGGACGGGCGTCGCGCGAAGATCGCCGGGCGGTATTGCGTGATCGCGATGGGCGGCGACCAGCTCGGCGATTTCAGCGACCTGTTCAATCGCGGGCAGACCCCGGGCGCTCGACGCGCGGCGGCAATGGCGTCGCCGATCTCGACCAAATGGGGCGCGGGATGGTTCATCCTGCCTAACCCGGCCTATGGCAGCGCGCTGCGCGGCACGCGCGACGAGATTTTCCCGGCCGACAAGAGATGGAGCCCGGCACCGTGAGTCGCGACAAGCCAGGCGCGATCGACCTTCCCGATGGTTTGCTGACCGATCAATCGGCCGAGGTTGCGCGCATCTGGGTGACCAACAATGCCGGGTCGACCGTGTTGATCGACGCGGAGGTGCTCGCCGATCCGGAGGTGTTCGGGTATCTGCTGGCCGATACGGCGCGCCACGCGGCAAAGGCCTATGCGCAGGCTGGAAATCTGGACGAGGACGCGTCCCTGCAGGCGATCGTCGACGGTCTGGGCAAGGAATTGCGCGAGCAGTTCAACACCATCACACCAACGAAACGGAGCAACTGATGCCTTGGGATCGCAACCAGATGGCGGCGCGCGCGGCGAAGGAGTTGCGCGACGGCTATTACGTCAATCTCGGCATCGGCATCCCGACTTTGGTGGCGAATAACATTCCCGAGGGGATGACGGTCACGCTGCAGTCGGAGAACGGGATGCTCGGGATCGGGCCGTTTCCGTATGAGGGGGAGGAAGACGCCGACCTGATCAACGCGGGCAAGCAGACGATCAGCGAATTGCCGAACTCCGCTTATTTCAGCAGCGCCGACAGCTTCGCGATGATCCGCGGCGGGCATATCGACCTGACCGTGCTGGGCGCGATGGAGGTGGCCGAGAATGGCGACATCGCGAACTGGATGATTCCGGGCAAGATGATCAAGGGCATGGGCGGCGCGATGGACCTGGTCGCTGGGGTGAAGAAGATCATCGTCGTGATGGAGCACACGTCGAAGGATGGTTCGCCCAAGTTCATTCCCGCCTGCACCCTGCCGCTGACGGGCAAGAACGTGGTCGACATGATCGTGACCGATCTGTGCGTGTTCCAGCGCGTCGATCACGACAGCGCGTTCAAGCTGGTCGAGCTGGCGCCGGGCGTGACCGCGGACGACGTGGCGGCGAAGACGACAGCGGCCTACGACGCCTGATGCGGCGCCGGATCCTGGCGATCGTCGTCGCGGTGATCGCCGGGATCGGGCTTACCGCGGCGTCGGCGTCGCCGCCGTCGCTGCTGAGCTTCCTCGACGGGATTGTCGGTGGCGGGCGCGGCACGTCGCGCGTCGGGACCGCGATCCCGTTCGGTACGCATGGCCAGACGCTGGACGTGTGGCGGCCATTGGGCGGTCCGATCAAGGGGCTGCCGGTGCTGATCTTCTATTACGGCGGCGGCTGGGTGAAGGGCGATCGGGCGGCCTATGCGTTTGCCGCGCGTGCCTATGCGAAGGCGGGGTTCGTCGTTGTGGTGCCCGATTACCGCAAGGTGCCCGACGTGCGCTTCCCGGCGTTTCTGGAGGATGGCGCGGAGGCAGTGCGGTGGGCGCGCGATCACGCGGCGGCGTATCGCGGCGATCCGGCGCGGATCGCGCTGGCGGGGCATTCGGCGGGCGCGCATACCGCAGTGCTGCTGGCGCTCGATCCGCGCTGGTTGCGTGGGGCGGGAGTCGCGCCGGGCGTGGTGAAGGCGGCGGTCGGGCTGTCCGGGCCGTATGATTTCTATCCCTTCACCGGGCGTGCGATCGACGCGATGGGGCAGTGGCCGCGGCCGACGGAGACGCAGCCGATTGCCTTTGCGCGCGCCGATGCGCCGCCGCTGATGCTGGTGACCGGCACGAACGACACCACCGTCCGCCCGAAGAATGCGCGCAATCTGGCGGCGAAGCTGAAGGCGGTCGGCGCGACCGTCGTCGAGCGCGAATATGACGGCCTCGGGCATGAGGACGTCGCGATGGCGCTGTCGAAGCCGTTCCGCGGCAAGGCCCCAGTGCTGGCCGACAGCGTCGCGTTCCTGCAGCGTTACGATCGTTCCGCTGTCTCCGGCATCGCGAACCAGTAGAGCGCAAGGCCAACGGCAGCAATCGCGGCGAGGACCAGGAACGCCAGGTTGTATCCGCCGAACACGATCAGTGTCCCCGCCAGCGTCGTGCTGAGCGCGCCGCCCAGGCCTTGGACCGTCGACACCGCGCCCTGCGCTGCGTTGAAACGACCACTGCCGCGCGTCACCGCCGCGATCACGACAGGAAACAACGCCCCGAAGATGCCCGCGCCGATGCCGTCGAGCAGCTGGACGAACAGCAGCCACGCCGCGCCGTCCGAGAAAGTGTAAAGTATGCCGCGCAGCGCCAGCACCGCGAAACCGACGAGGAAGATCGGCTTGTGCCCCCAGTGATCGGCGTATTTGCCGACGATGACCGCGACCGGGACCATCACCAATTGCGCGCCGACGATGCACGCTGCGATCAGCGAGGTCGCCTGGCCGCCGCCGACTTCGCGCGCGAGCAATTGTCCGACCGAGGGCAACATGGCGGCGTTGGCGAGGTGGAAGGCGAAGGCGGAAACCGCGAAGATCGCGAGCGCGGGGGTGTGCGTCAGCGTCTGCCACATCGACGGCGCGGGGCCATGATCCTCGCCCTTCTTGGTATCAAGTCCGCGCGCGACGTCGTGGTCGATCGCCTTCGCCGGGATGGACAGCGTGGCGGCGATCGACAGCGCGGCGAGACCACCCATCAGCCAGAACACCACTTGCGGGCCGAATTTCCATGCCAGACCGCCGGCCAGTGCGGCGGCGACCGCATTGCCGGCGTGGTTGAACGCTTCGTTCCGCCCGACGCGCGCGGTGAACGCCTTCGCGCCGACGATGCCGAGCGTGATGCCGGTGATTGCGGGGGCAAAGACCGCACCCGCCATCGCCGCCAGCGACTGCGTGACCGCGACCGCGGTGAAGCCGGAGACGAAGGGCAGCGACACCGACGCCAGCGTCACCACCACGGCGGCGGCGACCAGCAAGGCGCTCTTGGCATCGATGCGATCAACCAACGCGCCGCGGGCGTGGTGGCCAACAGCCCGGCGATCCCCGCGATCGTCATGATCATGCCAGCCGTCGCCTCGTTCCAGCCGTGCGCCGGGCCGCGCACCGCGACGAGATAGATCGCGAGGTACGGCCCAAGGCCATCGCGCACGTCGGCGAGGAAGAAATTCAGCGCATCGAGCGGGCGGCGCGCGTCGTCGGGGGCGGCGCGCGGCGGGATGGCGGGAACGGGCGGTGCGAGGCTGGCCATGGTCCGTTCCCTGGATTCGATCTCGCGCAAACTCGCAGGCTCGCCAAACGCTCCCTCGCGCGGGTAAACACCTGCCATGCACATATTGTTGACCGGATCGTCGGGCTGGCTCGGGCGCTTTCTGGCCCCGCGATTGCGCGCGGCGGGGCATCGCGTGACGGGACTGGACGTGGCGGCGGGGCCGGATACCGATGTGATCGGATCGGTCGCCGATCGCGCGGTGGTCGATGCGGCGTTCGCGCGTGGCGTGGATGCGGTGGTCCACGGCGGCGCGCTGCACAAGCCCGACATCGTGCGCTATCCGCGGCAGACGTTCGTCGACGTGAACGTGACGGGGACGCTGAATTTGCTCGAAGCCGCGGTCGCTGTCGGATGCGAGCGGTTCGTATTCACCTCGACCACCTCGCTGATGATCAGCCATGCGATTCGGGCGGGCGCGGGCGACGCGGCGGTGTGGATCGACGAGACGCTCAGCCCCCTGACCCCGCGGAACATCTATGGCGTGACGAAGCTGGCGGCAGAGCGGTTGTGCCGGTTGGTGCATGACGAGGACGGATTGCCGATCGTCATCCTGCGCACCGGGCGGTTCTTTCCCGAGGAGGACGACACGCACCGCGCGCTGCCGGGCGAGAACATGAAGGCGAACGAGTTGCTGCACCGTCGGCTGACCGTCGAGGATGCGGCGGACGCGCATCTCGCGGCGCTGGAGCGTGCGCCGGGTGTCGGGTTCGGGACGTACATCGTTTCCGCGCCGACGCCGTTCGCGCCGGGTGATGCTGCCGCGTTGAGGCACGATGCGCCTGCGGTGATTGCGCGGTATTTTCCTGATGTTGCGGCGCTTTATGCCGCGCGCGGCTGGGCGCTGCCCGCGACGATCGACCGCGTATATGACGCTGCGTTGATCGAGCGCGATCTCGGCTTTCGCTGCAAGACCCATTTCGCGGCAGTGTTGGAGGCGCTGCGAATGGGGCAGGCGTCGCCGGTCGCGCATGACGCACATTATGTTTCGCCGAAGGAGCGCGTTGCGACGCGATAATTGCGTTCGCGGCGATTTGGGTTAATGACGCGGTGCATCATGGCAAGCCGACCGCTCACGCTATACGAAAAGGTCTGGGCCGCGCATGTCGTCGAGCGGCGCGACGACGGGACGTGCCTGATCTACATCGATCGCCATCTGGTGCACGAGGTCACCAGCCCGCAGGCGTTCGAGGGGTTGCGCGCAGCGGGGCGGAAGGTGCGGCGGCCCGATCTGACGCTGGCGGTGCCCGATCACAACCTGCCGACCACGCCGCGGGTCGATGCTGCGGGCCATGAGTTGCCGATCTCGGATCGGGAGAGTGCGGAACAGCTGGATACGCTGCGGCGCAACGTCGCCGAATTCGGCGTGCCGTATATCGACGCGCTCGCCGCCGAACAGGGCATCGTCCACGTGATCGGGCCGGAACAGGGCTTCACGTTGCCGGGCACGACGATGGTGTGCGGCGACAGCCATACTTCGGCGCACGGCGCGCTGGGCGCGCTGGCGTTCGGAATCGGGACGAGCGAGGTCGAGCATGTGCTCGCCACGCAGACGTTGTTGCTCGCCCAGTCGAAGACGATGGAGATCCGCGTCGACGGGACGCAGGGGTTCGGCGTCAGCCCCAAGGACGTGATCCTGGCGATCATCGGCAAGATCGGTGCGGCGGGCGGGACCGGGCATGTGATCGAGTTCACCGGATCGGTGATCCGCGAGATGTCGATCGAGGGTCGGCTGACTATCGCCAACATGTCGATCGAGGGTGGCGCGCGCGCGGGCATGATCGCGCCGGACGAGACGACCTTCGCTTATCTGAAGGGCCGGCCGATGGCTCCGACGGGGCTGGATTGGGACAAAGCGGTGGCGTGGTGGCGCACGCTGACGACTGATCCGGGTGCGACCTACGACAAGACGGTCGTGATCGACGCCGCCGATATTTCGCCCGCGCTGACGTGGGGGACCAGCCCCGAGGATGTGGTGTCGATCACCGGGGTGGTGCCCGAACCGACGAGTTTCGCCGATCCGTCGAAACAGGATGCGGCGCGCAAATCGCTCGACTACATGGGGCTGACGCCGGGCACGCGGATGCAGGACGTCGCAATCCAGCACGTGTTCATCGGATCGTGCACCAACAGCCGGATTGAGGACTTGCGCGCCGCCGCCGCGGTCGCGAGCGGTCGCCACGTGGCCGACGGGGTGCGCGCGATGGTGGTGCCGGGATCGGGGCTGGTGAAGCGGCAGGCGGAGGCCGAGGGGCTCGACCGCGTGTTCACGCAGGCGGGCTTCGAATGGCGCGAGCCGGGGTGTTCGATGTGCCTGGCGATGAACCCGGACAAGGTGCCGCCGGGCGAACGCTGCGCCAGTACCTCGAACCGCAATTTCGTCGGGCGGCAGGGGCCGGGGGCGCGAACGCATCTGCTCAGCCCCGCGATGGCGGCGGCGGCGGCGGTGACGGGCCGGTTGAGCGATGTGCGTGAGTTGATGACGTAACGACAATAAAATGGGGTCGGGACAATGAAGAAGATTCTGGTGCTGCTGATCGCTGGATCGGTACTGAGCGGGGTGGCGGCCTACGCCGCGATCGCCAAGCCTGCGAGTTTCGTGAAGAAGGCGCGCTAAGCGTGCGCCGCGCGGGCCTGGCCCTGATCGCCGCGGTGGCGCTGATGGGACAGGCCGCGCCGCCGGCTGCCGTCGATATAGCATTGTGGCGGCTTGACTGCGGCCGGATCGAGACATCGGGATTTGCAGCGTTCAGCGATACCGGACGGTATGACGGCAAATCATACAAGCTCGTCGACAGCTGCTATCTGATCAAGCACGGCGCGGATTACATGCTGTGGGATACCGGGCTGTCGCGCGACATGCTCGGCAAGACGGTGTCCGATGGCAAGGACAAGGCGACCCTGACGACCACGATCGTCGATCAATTGCGGTCGATCGGCGTGTCCCCCGCAGCGGTACGCTATGTCGGGATCAGCCATTATCACGACGATCATACCGGCCAGGCGGGGGATTTTCCCGCGGCGACGCTGCTGATCGGCGCGGAGGACTGGGCGGTCATCGACAGCGCCGAAGGTCGCAAGCGTTCCCCGAAGGCTTTCGGCCCGTGGCGTGCGAAGCAGGCGAAGGTCGATCCCTTTGCGGGCGACCGCGATGTGTTCGGCGACGGGACCGTGACGATGCTCGGGATGCCCGGACACACGCCGGGGCATCATGCGTTGCTGGTGAAGCTGCGCGAGAAAGGGCCGGTCCTGCTATCGGGCGACCAGTTCCACGCGACCGAAAGCTTCCGCTACAATCAGGTGCCTGCGTTCAACACGAACCGCGCCGACACGCTGGCGTCGAGCGGGCGGTTTCGTGAGATCGCGGTCAATCAACGCGCCACGATCATCATCCAGCACGAGCCCGACGACGTCGATGATTTGCCGGCCTTTCCGAAGGCGGCGCGCTGATGGCGCCCGTCTCGCAGGTTTCGGGCAAGGCCTATCCGTGGGGGGCGAAGAACGTCGACACCGACGTCATCATCCCCGCACACTGGCTGAAAACGATCTCGCGAACGGGACTTGGCAAGGGCGCATTCGAGACATTGCGCAAGGATCCGGGGAATATCTTCGACGATCCGGCCTATGCGGGGTCGCCGATCCTGATCGCGGGCGACAATTTCGGATGCGGATCGAGCCGGGAGCACGCCGCCTGGGCGCTGGGCGACATGGGGATCAGGGCGGTGATCGCGCCGTCGTTCTCGGACATATTTTCGGGCAATGCGTTCAAGAACGGAATCATACCCGTCGTTCTGCCGCAGGAAGCGATCGACCGGTTGATCGAGGTGGCCAAGACGGATTCGGTCACGATCGATCTGGAGACGATGACGGTCACCACGCCCTTCCAAGACCGCTTTTCCTTCGATCTCGACCCGTTCCGCCGCCAGTGCCTGATGGAGGGGCTGGACGAGGTCGGGCTGACGCTGGCAAGGGATACCGCGATTTCAAATTACGAGGCGATGCTGTCCGAGCACCGCCCGTGGATTGCGGGAGAGAGCCGAAATGCGAGCATTGCTGTCGAGGGCGCCGGGCGGACCTGAAACGCTGGAAATCGGCGAGCTGCCCGATCCGGTGGCTGGCCCCGGTGAGGTCGTCGTCGCGATCAAGGCGTGCGCGATCAACTTCCCCGACGTGCTGGTGATCGAGGACAAATATCAATTCAAGCCGCAGCGGCCGTTCGCGCCCGGCGGCGAGGTGTCTGGCGTGGTCGAGAGCGTGGGCGAGGGCGTGACCGCGTTCACGCCGGGCGACCGCGTGATGGGCAATACCGGGATGGGCGGCCTCAGCGAAAAGGTGCTGTTCAAAGAGGCGGCGCTCTATCCGATCCCGGCCGAGCGCAGCTTCGAGGAAGGCGCTTCGATGCTGCTGACCTATGGCACGACGATCCATGCGTTGGTCGATCGCGGGCATATCGCGGAGGGCGATGCGCTGCTGGTGCTGGGCGCGGCGGGCGGCGTTGGGCTGGCGGCAGTGGAACTGGGCAAGGCGTTCGGCGCGCGCGTCGTCGCGGCGGTGTCGAGCGAGGAAAAGGCGCAGGCGGCGCGTGATGCGGGCGCGGACGAAACGATCATCTATGGCCGCGGGCCGTTTTCGAAGGACGAATCCAAGGCGCTGGCGGAGGCGTTCAAGGAGAAGGGCGGGAAGGACGGATATCAACTCGTCTATGACGCGGTCGGCGGCGACTATGCCGAACCGGCGCTGCGGTCGATCGGGTGGGAGGGGCGGTACCTAGTGATCGGTTTCCCCGCGGGCATCCCGAAGCTGCCGCTGAACCTGACGCTGCTGAAGAGCTGCGACGTGTGCGGCGTGTTCTGGGGCGCGTATGCCGCGCGCGAGCCGGTGAAGAACCGCGCCAACATCCAGCGGCTGTTCGACCTGTGGGGAGAGGGCAAGATCGCGCCGCGCGTGACCGAGGTCTTCCCGTTCGAACGCGGCGGCGACGCGATCGCCAAGATGGCGGCGCGCGGCGCGATCGGGAAACTGGTGGTGCGGGTGGCGGAGTGACGCCGACCCGGTGACGGGCGTTGCGCGGCGCTTCGCGTACGCCTAACTCGGTGGGAGATATTCAACGGAGCTGCCATGACGACTTTCGACGACCGCGAGCGCGCTTTCGAAACCAAGTTTGCGCGGGACGAGGAAATGGCGTTCCGCGTGATCGCGCGGCGCAACCGGTTGCTGGGGGCTTGGGCGGCGGGGCTGATGAAGCTGACGCCGGAGGAATCCGATTCCTACGCCAAGACGGTCGTCCATGCCGAATTCGACGAAGGCGGCGATGAGGATGTGGTGCGCAAGCTGATCGCGGACCTGAACGCGGCGGGCGTCGCGGCGGACGAGGCGCAGGTGCGGCAGGCGATGGAGGAGCAGACCGTCGCCGCGCGCCGTCAGCTGATGGAAGCGCAGTAATGCCGATGGCGGCCGACGAGATCGAGACGCTGATCCGCACCGGCATTCCCGACGCGACGGTGGAGATCACCGACCTGGCGGGCGACGGCGACCATTATGCGGCGAAGGTCACCGCTGCGTCGTTCGCGGGGATGCCGCGGGTTAAGCAGCACCAGGCTGTCTACGCCGCGCTCGGCGGGCGGATGGGCGGCGTGCTGCACGCATTGCAACTGACCACCGCCGTCCCGAAATAGCCCTGACAAAGATTTTCGCGAGGGATTAAGCGATGAGCGACGATGCAAACGACCGGATCGAAGCGGTCGTGAAGAACAACAACGTGGTGCTGTTCATGAAGGGCAGCCCGCTGTTTCCGCAATGCGGCTTTTCCAGCCGCGCGATCGCGATCCTGGACCAGCTGAACGTCGATTATGAAAGTGTCGACGTGCTGCAGGATCAGGGGATCCGTCAGGGCATCAAGGCCTATTCGGACTGGCCGACGATCCCGCAATTGTATGTTGGCGGCGAGTTCGTCGGCGGCAGCGACATCATGATGGAAATGTACGAAAGCGGCGAGCTGGCCGAGCTGTTCCAGGGCGCGAAGCAGGCCTGACTTTCTTGGAGGCACCGGGTGCGGGCGGGGCGTCGCGAGATCGAAGAGAGCGACGCACCCGCCCGGCTGAAGCGTAACCACGCTCGGTGCGACGGACATGATGCAGGGCGTGTGCCAACGCTGCGGCGTGACGGATTTGCTGGGTTTCGCTGGTTAACGCCTGACCGTGACATCGTCCGCCTGTAAGTTTTCCCGACATCTTCTTTCAAACACAGCCCCGGCGACGCGCTGCCTCTATTGACTACGTCCGTAATCGATGAGATTACAGTCGTAGTCATTAGGAGAGCGAATCGTGGCCGAACGCATCAGCGACGCCGAACATGCGGTGATGGAGGTGCTGTGGGACGACAGCCCGTTGACCGCGCAGGACGTGGCGGAACGCGTCGACCCGGCACGCGGCTGGAGCGCCAACACAGTCAAGACATTGCTCGGGCGGCTCCTCGCCAAGAATGCGATTCGACATGAGGAGGATGGGCGGCGGTATCTCTATCGCCCGGCGGTGCAGCGCGGCGATTATGTCGCCGGCGAGTCGCGGCGGCTGATCGACCGGTTGTTCGGCGGCAAGCTGACGCCGCTGGTCGCGCACCTCGCCGAGCGCGATGATTTGACCGCGCAGGACATCGCCGAGATCGAGGCGCTGCTGAAGGATTTGAAACAATGAGCGGGGCGGGGATCGCCTGGGCGATCGAGGCCCTGATTGCTTCGGCGCTGCTCATCGCGCTCGTGCTGCTGATCCGCGCGCCGGTGCGCCGGACGTTCGGCCCGCAAGTGGCCTATGCGCTGTGGGCGCTGCCGGTGTTGCGGCTCGCGTTGCCGCCGCTGCCGTCGGGGTGGCGCGAGGGCGTCGCTGCGCCGATCACGCCGCTGTCGCAGGTGGGGGAACAGGTGACGGTCTTCATCGCGCCGGTCGCCGCCGACACTGCCGCGGCGAGCAGCAGTCCGATCTCCGGGGCGACCGTAGCGGCGCTATGGGCGGTGGGCGCAGCGGCGTTCCTGCTGTGGCATCTGGCGCGCTATTGGGGCTTCAAGCGGCGGTTGCTGGCGCAGGCGACCGAGACCGATCGGGTCGACGGCGTGACGATCGTCGAGAGCGCCGCCGCCGCCGGGCCGCTGGCGTTCGGCGTCGCGCGCCGTTTCGTCGCGTTTCCGCGCGACTTCGCGGCGCGTTATGATGCGAACGAACGCGACCTCGCGCTGGCGCATGAGCTTGGGCATCACGCGCGCGGTGATCTGATCGCGAACTGGGTCGCGCTGGCGGTGCTGGCGCTGCATTGGTTCAACCCGCTGGCGTGGGTCGCTTTCCATACGTTTCGCGCGGATCAGGAGATGGCGAACGACGCGCGCGTGCTGGCCGGGCGCGGTGCCGCGGACCGTCACGCTTATGCCTGCGCGATCGTAAAGGCCGCGCACGGCGGCGTGATCTCTGCCGCGTGCCACCTCCATACCATCAACGCCTTGAAGGGGAGATTGAGGATGCTGCGTACGGACAGGACGACACGTGGACGCGTGCTGGCGGGCATGGCGGGGGTAACGGCGCTGACGCTAGCGGCGCTGGGCGTCACCGCATCGGGCACGCAGGCGGCGGAGACGATCCGCGATGCGGTGGGGGTCGATCTGGCGCAACTGGATGCGCCGCCCATTCCGCCCGCCCCCGTTGCGTCGGGCGAACGGCGTCACCGCGTCGTGATCGTGCAGGACGGGAAGACCCGCACCTATGAGGGCGCGGCGGCCGATGCCTATGTTGCGGCCAATCCGGTCCAGCTTCCTCCGGTCCCGCCGGTACCGCCGATGCCATCGCCGCCGCCGGTCACTGCCGCGCCGCCAGCGCCACCGGTTCCCCCCGTACCGCCGGTTCCGCCGCAGGTGTATAGCCCCGATGGCGTGAAGATCGCCGTGGCGACCGTCACCTCGCAGAATTGCGATCGTGACGCGAGCGGCCGGATCCGGGGCCGGAACATGATCGTCCGCTCCAGCCGCGACGGGAACAGTGCAATGGTCATCTGCACCGACCGGATCGAGCGGATGGCGCGAGATGCGGCGCGGTCGGGCGAAGCGGCGGCGCGATCAGCCGAAGCGGCTGCACGCCAGGCGGCGCTGGTGTCGGTCGACGCCGCGCGCATCCGGCGCGACGCGATGCGTTCCGCGATCGAGGGAATGCGCGCGACCCGCGCGAGCATGGCGAACAATCGCGCGCTGCCCGAAGAGGCGCGGCGCGAAGCGTGCGACGACATCGACGCGGCGATTGCGGATATGGAGCGCGAGGCCGAGCACGGCGACGAAGCATAAGTTCAGCGCATAAGTTCAGTTCGGGGAGGAGGGGTCCGGTCGCCATGCGGCAAGCGTGGGACCGGCCTTGCTTTACCAAGAGGTAGCGGCCATTTCGCACGCATGGACGAGCCGCAGACCGGAACCCCGATCCAGCTCGAACCGCTGGTCACCCGTATCCTCGCACCCAACCCGTCGCCGTTCACTTTTACCGGCACGCAGACGCACATCGTCGGCACGCATGATCTCGCGATCATCGATCCGGGTCCGGCGGACGAGGCGCACCACGCCGCGCTGATCGCCGCAATCGCGGGCCGCCCGGTTACCGCAATCGTCATCACGCACCACCACCGCGATCATTCCCCCGGCGCGATCCGGTTGAAGCAGGAGACCGGCGCGCCGGTCGTCGGGGCTGCGTCGTTCCATCTTTCGGACGACGGGCCGCGCGCCGATGCCGCGTTCGATGCGCTCTACGCCCCCGAGCGCGTGCTGAGCGAGGGCGATAGGGTGTCCGGCGACGGCTGGACGCTGGAGGCGATCGCGACGCCGGGGCATACCTCCAACCACCTCGCCTTCGCGCTGCCGGAAACGCGCGCGCTGTTTTCGGGCGATCACGTGATGGGCTGGTCGACCAGCGTCGTGTCGCCCCCCGACGGCGACATGACCGCGTATATGGCGAGCCTAGAAAAGCTGATGGGACGCGACGACCGCGTTTATTACCCCGGCCACGGCGACGCGATCGACCGTCCGCAGCGGCTGGTGCGCGGGCTGCTCGGGCACCGCAAGCAGCGTGAAGGGCAGATATTGCGGCTGCTGAAGGCGGGGACGCACGCGATCCCGGCGATGGTCGAGACGATGTACGTCGGGGTCGACAAGCGGCTGTACCCCGCGGCGGAGCGATCGGTGCTGGCGCATCTGATCGATCTGGAGCGGCGCGAACTGGTGGTGGCGGACGGCGCAGACTGGCGTGCGCGTGGCTGATCCGACCGCGGCGCATAGCGGCATTGCAAAGGCGGTCGCGGGGCTGGTGCTGCTGGCGGTCGTCGTGGTCGCGATTGTGGTCGGCTATCGCACGTGGACCGAACGCTACACCGTCACGGTCGAAAGGGAGCGAAGCGGGGTTGCGGTCGCGCAAGTCGTCGCCGCCACCCTGTCGAAGGCGGGCGACCTGCGCGTCAGCCGTTTGTCGGGCACCGTGCAGGGCGTCGGCTCCGATACGCGCGGGTTCGGGATGCTGACGTCGCAGCGCGTGATCAAGGCCCCGTTCGAGGTGAATTACTTCGTCGACGTCGGCACGCTGACCCCACGCGATTTCCGCTACGACGAGGCGCGCAAGGTGCTCCTGGTCGATGCGCCTGACGTTCGCGTGGAGCGGGCGAACGTCGACGAGGCGAAGACATACATCGATCAGACCAGCGGCGTGTTCGTCACGCGCGCCGCGATGACGGCGATGCAGCGGCAGGCGTCGGCCGCTGCAACCCGCGTCGCGGCGGATGAGGCGCGCAAGCCCGAAAACATCGCCGCCGCCAGGAACAACGCGCGCGCCGCGATCGCCGCTCTGTTCGCCGCCCCGCTGGCTGCGGCGGGGCTGGACGCGACCGTCGAGGTGCGTTTTGCCGACGATCCGGTGGAGGGCGGCGAACGCTGGGACGTCAGCCGCTCGCTGGACGAAGTATTGCGCGATCAATAATTCCGCTGCCTACCCGGCCGAACGGTTGAACCAAGTGTAGCCCAGCCGCAACCGGTTGGCCGATGCCGCCAGCGCGAGCATATTCAGCCCCGCGCCGTCATCGCGCTGGAGCGTGAGGGTGTAGCCGTCGAGCGTCCAGCGGCCGCCACCATCGGGCCATTGGAACAGAGAATCCGGTGGATACGGTCCCCAGTCCGCGACGAGATCGGGCATGGCGATCAGCCCCAGCAGCCCACCCGATGTTGCAAACCGCTCCCCGGACGAAAAGGTGATCCGCGGGCGGTCGCTGGCGCTCGCCTCGCGGGTCCAGGTGCCGATCAGGCGGAGGTCGGCTTGCCGATCCGGGAGCCGAAGGAAGGGCTTGCCGTCTTCGCCGATGATCGAGTCCTGCATGTACCGGAACGCGATCGCGCCTTGCGGGCGTTCGACGGTGATGCGGTCGCCATCGCGGTGCCAGCGGCCCCAGAAGGACGGGTTCTTCTGCTCGTCGTGGCGGGAATCGCCGGTCAGTCCCTGGTCCGGCCAGTCGTAGCGGTAGCGCCCGTCGGCCAGAAGAATGTGCACGACCATATCGGTGCGATAGACGAGCCCCTGCACGGCGATCGCCAGTCCGGTTTCGGATGCGGCGTAGATCCCAGAAGCGTCGTCCATGCGTCCCTCCGCTGCCGTCACGAGGAAGGCCCGTGACGCGCACGATCCGCGATCCTATATACCGGCGATGGACGCTCGCCTCAATCTGCCCGCCGCCGGCCTCGATCGCAGCCTCGATCTCCGGGCCGAAATCGATCGCCTCCGCAAGGAGCGCAATGCCGTGATCCTCGCGCATTATTATCAGAAGCCCGAGATTCAGGATCTGGCGGATTTCGTCGGCGACAGTCTCGACCTGTCGAAGAAGGCGCAGGCGACCGACGCGGACGTGATCGCGTTCTGCGGCGTGCGGTTCATGGCGGAGACGGCGAAGATATTGTCGCCGGAGAAGATCGTCGTGCTGCCGGACATGGACGCTGGCTGTTCGCTGGAGGATTCATGTCCGCCGGACGAGTTTGCGGCGTTTCGCGCAAAGCATCCCAATCACATCGCGTTGACGTACATCAACTGTTCGACCGAGGTGAAGGCGCTCAGCGATATCATTGTCACGTCGTCATCGGCGGAAAAGATTTTGTCGCAATTGCCCGCGGACCAGAAGGTGATCTTTGGTCCCGATCGCAATCTGGGCGGATATCTGGTGCGCAAGACCGGACGCGAGATGCTGCTGTGGCCGGGCGTGTGCATCGTGCACGAAGCGTTCAGCGAAACCGAGCTGATGAAGCTGAAGGCGCAGCACCCCGGCGCGCCGGTGGTAGCGCATCCCGAATGCCCGCCGGTGATCCTGGATCATGCCGACTATATCGGATCGACCAGCGGTATTCTCGCTTATGCCAAGGATTTTCCCGGCGACACGCTGATCGTCGCGACCGAACCGCACATCATCCACCAGATGGAAAAGGCGCTGCCGACCAAACAGTTCATCGGCGCGCCGGGGGCGGACGGCAATTGCAACTGTAACATCTGCCCGTACATGGCGCTGAACACGCTGGAAAAACTCTACCTCGCGTTGCGCGACCTGACGCCGCGGATCGAGATCGAGGAAGGGCTGCGGCTGCGCGCGAAGAAGAGCCTCGACGCGATGCTGGCGATGGCGAGCGGGACGGTGGGAATGGGCGATCTGGGCCCCGCACCGGTCACGGGGGACTGAGTTGCCGTCAGGCCCTGATCATCATGGCATGACGAAGGCATTTCAGGCCGACGCGCAATTTCGGGGTAGGCGAAGACGTGCTGCGATTATAGTTGATCGGCATGAAACCAGAATTCGACATAGCGGTGGATGTGCCGCGTGATCTTGTCCGCATCACGATGCTTGGGTTCTTCGCCGCAGACGATATCGCGCGCTTCGTCGATGCGCGCGACCGGGCCGTCAGCCAGTTGAAATGTGGGCCGAACCAGCATTGCACGCTGGTCGACATACGCGGCATGGATATTCAGGCGCAGGAAAGCGTCTCGCGCTTTCAGTCGGTGCTGGCCGATCCGGCCAAGGCGTCCCGGCGGCTTGCCTTTGTCGTGGCGCGATCGCTTGCCAGAATGCAGGCCAAACGGGCGGCTGACAGCCGCGATGCGGGCTATTTCGAAACGCTTGAAGACGCCGAAGCATGGCTGATGGAGAAATAGCAAAACGTCGCCCGATCAGCGCGCTTTCCTACAGGCCGACACCCGTGTTAGCTCATTGTCGGACGCTTGTTCTGACGCTCTTTCACATTGTCGGCGATGGTCGATCGAATGGCCCGTTTGGTGTGAACTTGTGTGAACTTTGGCCTTATCCGACGCGCGCTGGTTCGCAATCGAGCGTCGTCTAGTCGACCAACTCCAGCGCCACCGCGGTCGCTTCGCCGCCGCCGATGCAGAGGCTGGCGACCCCCCGCTTCAGGCCGCGATTCTGGAGCGCCGCGATCAGGGTGGCCATGATCCGCGCGCCGCTCGCGCCGATCGGATGGCCCAGAGCGGTCGCGCCGCCGTTGACGTTCACCCTGGCGTGATCGATGCCGAGGTCGCGCATCGCGATCATCGAGACGCAGGCGAAGGCTTCGTTCACCTCGAACAGATCGACGTCGGCGACCGACCAGCCCGCTTTCGCCAGTACCTTCTTCACCGCATCGACCGGGGCGGTGGTGAATTTGGCGGGTTCGTGCGCGTGCGCGGCGGTCGCGATGATGCGCGCGACGGCGGTCAGGCCCTTCGCCGTCGCGACGCTCTCGCGTGTCATTACCAAGGCTGCTGCGCCGTCGGAGATCGAGGAAGCGTTGGCGGCGGTGATCGTGCCGTCCTTGGCGAAGGCGGGTTTCAGGCCGGGGATTTTCGATGCGTCGGCCTTTAGCGGTTGTTCGTCCTTGTCGATCACGTCGACGCCCTTGCGGCCCTTCACCTCGACCGCGACGATCTCGCGGTCGAAACCGCCGCTGTCCTGTGCAGATTTGGCGCGGTTGAGCGAGGCGATCGCGTAATCGTCCTGCGCGCCGCGGGTGAACTGATATTCGCCCGCGGTTTCCTCCGCAAACACGCCCATCGCCTTGCCGGGTTCGTAGGCGTCCTCCAGCCCGTCAAGGAACATCGAATCCATGATCCGGTCATGCCCGATGCGCGCGCCGCCGCGGTGTTTCGCGAGCAGATAGGGCGCGTTGGTCATGCTTTCCATGCCGCCGACGACAAGCAAGTCGACCGATCCAGCGGCAAGCGCCTCTGCGCCCATGATCGCAGCCTGCATCCCCGATCCGCACATCTTGTTGACCGTCGTCGCCTCGACATGGTTGCCGAGGCCCGCCTTGATCGCGGCCTGACGCGCTGGGGCTTGGCCGAGTCCTGCAGGGAGGACGCAGCCCATGTAGATGCGTTCGATATCTGCGCTATCGACGCCCGACCGTTCGACCGCAGCCTTCACCGCGGTCGCGCCGAGATCGGTCGCCGATGCGCCGGACAGGCTGCCCTGGAATGAGCCCATCGGGGTGCGGGCGTAGGAGAGGATGACGACGGGATCGGACATGATCTTAGGCTCCGAAAGAGGTTGAGCGCGATCTAGAGATGATCGGCGGCAATTACAAAGTGACGGAAGCCCGCTACGGAGCGGCATGGAAACACTCACCACCGCGCTGAAATGGTTCGCCTCGGGCAGCGGGATCATCGCGGCGTTCATGGTCGCGGCGGATTACGGGCGGAAGACGACGGGGTGGGGGTTCGTGATCTTCCTCGGCTCGTCGGTCGCGTGGATCGCGGGGGCGGTGCTGGCGAAGGACGGGGCGCTCGGCACGCAGAATGCGGTGCTGTTCGCGATCAACCTGTTCGGCGTCTACCGCTATCTGATCCGCAAGACCGATGCCTGACGCCATGTGGCCGGTCGCGCTGGCGATATTTGGGGCGATCGTCGGCAGTTTCCTGGCGACGATCGTGGTGCGCTGGCCGCAGGGGCGATCGGTGCTGCGCGGGCGATCTGCGTGCGACGAGTGCGGGCGGACGCTGGGCGCGGCGGAGTTGGTGCCGCTCGTCAGCGCCGCCATGTCACGCGGACGATGCCGGACATGCGGGGCGCGGATCAATCCGACGCATTGGCGGATCGAGGGCGGCGCAGCGCTGATCGGGCTGGCGGCGGGGTTCGTCGCGCCGGGTGTCGAGGGGTTGGCGGGGGCTGCCTTCGGGTGGGTGCTGCTCACGTTGGCGGCGATCGATGCAGCGGAGATGTGGCTGCCCGACGAACTGACCGCGACGCTGGCGCTGGGTGGCTTGGCGGCCGGCTTGTTCGGGCTGCCGCCGGGGCTGGAGGATCGGCTGATCGGCGGCATCGCGGGGTTCGCGTCGCTGTGGCTGATCGCGTTCGGGTATCGGCGGTTGCGCGGCCATGACGGCATGGGTGGCGGCGATCCGAAATTATATGGCGCGATCGGACTCTGGCTTGGGTGGCGGATGCTGCCCGCGGTGCTGCTGATCGCGGCGCTTATCGGGCTGGGCTATGCGCTGTTCGAGCGGTTTCGCGGTCGCGCGGTGGCGGGAGACACTGCGTTGCCGTTCGGGACGTTCCTGGCGATCGCGGCTTACCCGGCGTGGCTGGTCATGGTATCGGCCGGGGGATGATGATCGCGCTGCTCCTCGCGCTGGCCGCCGACCCACCGAAACCGACCGCGATCGACGGTTTGCCGATCGGGGCGATCGGGCGGCAGGCGCTGCCCGCCAAGGGCTGCGCCGCCTATTTCTTCACCGCGACCACGAAGCGCGATCTGGTGGCGATGGCGACCGCCGATCCGGCGACGTTGCGCTTTGCGATCGATGGCGCGACGATCGACGTCGCACGCGCGTCGCAGAGCGGGACCGGCGGTTACGGCTTCGCCGCATCGACGGTCTATCGCGGGGGCGATGTGGCCGCGACGCTCGATATGACGATCACGACGCGGGCCGACCTGACGTCGGGCGCTGCGGTGCCCGAGGCGGCGCTGCGGATCGATCGGCCGGGCAAGGACGGGCTGGTGGTGCCGTTGCAGGGACTGATCGGCTGCGCGACATAAAGGGGAGAATGGAATGCGGGAATTGGTCGAGGCGCAGCGCGCAAGCTTCATGGAGGCGCTGCCCGAACCGCTGTCGGTGCGGAAGGATCGGCTGAAGCGTGCGGCGGCGATGATCGCGGATCATGCCGGCCGTTTCTGCGATGCGCTGTCCGAGGATTTCGGGCATCGCAGCCGCGAGCAGACGATGATGACCGACATTGCGGGATCGATCGCGCCGATCAAACACGCGCTGAAAAACCTGGAGCGGTGGGCGAAACCCGAAAAGCGCGGGGTGCAGTTTCCGCTGGGGCTGCTGGGCGCGAAGGCGTGGATCGAGTTCCAGCCGAAGGGCGTCGTCGGCGTCATCGCGCCGTGGAATTTCCCGGTCAATCTGGTGATGAGTCCGCTCGCCGGCATCTTCGCCGCGGGCAATCGCGCGATCGTGAAGACCAGCGAATATACGCCGGTGACCGCCGCGCTGTTCGAAGAAATCGTCGGTCGGTATTTCGATGCGACCGAACTGGCGTTCGTCAGCGGCGGGCCGGAGGTGGGGAAGGCGTTCGCCGAATTGCCGTTCGACCATCTGATCTTCACCGGCGCGACTGGCATCGGGCGGCACATCCTGCACGCCGCGGCGGACAATCTGACCCCGGTGACGCTGGAACTGGGCGGCAAATCGCCGGTGATCGTCGGCAAGGGTGCGGACATCGCGCAGACCACCGAGCGTGTGGCGCTGGGCAAGATGCTGAACGCCGGGCAAATCTGCCTCGCGCCCGACTACATGCTGGTGCCGTCGGCGCAGGAGGCGGAGGTTGTCGCGGGGCTGAAGGCGGCGGCGTCGGCGATGTATCCGACGCTGCTGAATAATCCCGATTACACCTCGCTCGTGAACGATCGGCATCATCAGCGGCTGAACGACTGGCTGGACGATGCGCGCGCGAAGGGCGCGACCGTGGAGACGGTCAATCCGTCGAACGACGATTTCGCAGGGTCCAATTCACGGAAAATGCCGCTGCACATCGTGCGCGACGTGACCGACGACATGACGTTGATGCAGGAGGAAATCTTTGGCCCCGTCCTGCCGGTGCGACGGTATGACGGGATCGACGACGCGATCGCGCAGGTGAATCGGCGCGATCGCCCGCTGGGGCTATATTATTTTGGGCCGGATGAGGACGAGCGACGCCGGGTGCTCGATCGCACGATCTCAGGCGGCGTCACGCTGGATGACGTGATCTTCCACGTATCGATGGAGGAACTGCCGTTCGGCGGGGTGGGGCCATCGGGGATGGGCGCGTATCACGGGCTGGAAGGGTTCCGCACGTTCAGCCACGCGAAGAGCGTCTACAAACAGGCGAAGCGCGATGTGGCGAAACTGGCGGGGTTGAAACCACCCTATGGCGACGCGACACGCAAATCGATCGCCCGCCAGTTGAAAATGTGAGCCTTACCCGCGGCGCATATGTGCGCCGCGGGCCGTGACGATCAGTAAAATCAGTTCGTAGAAATCAGTGCGCGAGGACGATTTCTTCCTTCACGCGCAGTTTCTGCTTCTTGAGGTCCGCCAGCCGGATAGCGTCGGGAAGGGGGCGATGCTCCTCTTCCGAAATGCGCCGATCGAGCACGGCATGTTTGGCCTCGAGAGCCGAAATATGCGCGGTCTGCATGATGGAAACCTCCTGGGTTTGGTTGGGGGGACGAAGAGTAGAACACGTGAAGGCGAAAAAGTCCTCACCGATTTTTCGCCGTTCGAGATCGATTGCGGCGTTTGCGCGATGTTGCGAAGGCGGCACGATATTTTGCGCGATCCATCGCGCGCGCTTTGCTAGAGAGACGTAGCGGGGCAGCAAAAGGGCGCGGATGTGGACGAAGGCCTGATCGTAGCGCGGTTGCAGACGCTGCGAATCGAGCATCGCGACCTCGATACCGCGATCGCAGCGCTGGCGGGCGACGGCCCGGTCGACCAGCTTCAACTGGCGCGGCTGAAGAAACGAAAGCTGCGACTGCGTGACGAGATAGCGATGCTGGAAGACAGGATGATCCCGGACATCATCGCATAGGTCAACGACAGGTCACATCATGTCGTTACGGTGCGACCACGACACATGTCGTCCCTGACTTCGCGCATGCCGCGCTTGCCGCGGCCTTCGATCCGAAGCCGGTCGCTTGCAGCCGGGTGACGCCGCCGGCCTTCACATAAGCGGGGCTGCCGCCCACGCGACCGCCGACCTTCGACCATAAAGATCGCGCGTTTCCTTCGTCCCGGAACGCACCGAGCTGAACGCGCCAGCCGCCGCGAGCGGTCGGCTGCGGGAGCGGCCTAGCCGCCGCAGCAACCCGTACGGGCGCAGGCGCGGGCTTGGCCGCCGCCGGAGCGGGGGGTGGCGCGGGTTGCGCCACGGCGACCGGCTTCGGCGCTTCCCGGTACGAACGGACCCTGGCGCGCGCGACTGGTGGCACGGGCGTCGCCGTCGGGTTCGGGGCCTCGGCCGTTGGAGCATTGGTACGCCGGACCGCGCCGGTCGGCGTCGGCGGTGGGGGCGGGGCGGTCGCCAGCGCATAAGCAGTCGGCGTGGCCGCCGCAGCCATCGCGCGGCCTTGCGTTTCGTATTGGCGGGCGAGCGTGATGCCCTGTGCGCGCTGCGCCTCCGGGATATACTGATCCATCTGGGCGAGCGTCTGTGACGCCTGCGGCAGGCCCTGCTGCGAGGATCTCGTGACCAAAGCATAAGCTCGGGTCCAGTCCTTTGTCACCGCATCGCCGTTGAACAGCATCGTGCCGAGCACCAGTTGCGTGCGCTTCTCATCACGCGCGACAGATTTTTCCAACCACGGCAGGGCCTCGGCCTTCTTGCCGTCCTGGAACAGCGCGAGTGCATAATTGTCCTGCGCCTGCGCGTGGTTCTGCAGCGCAGCCTTGCGATACCATTCGATCGCAATCGCCTGATCTACCGCTACGCCGCGGCCGAGCTTGTACGCCTGACCCATGTTGAATTGCGCGTCGGCGTCGCCCGCGGTCGCGGGGCCGCGCCATTCGTCCACCGCCTTGCGGTAGTCGCCGCGGCTCCACGCATCGACCCCGGCCTTTACGTCCGCCGCCGCCGGTGTCGCGATCACGATCAGCGCCGCCGCCGCCAAGAATGCCTGCTTCATGCCGTCCACCCCTTTGAACTCCCACGCGCATCATGCCCCAGCCGCGCGCCGACGCAAAGCCTGCGCGTGCGATTAACCGTTCCTTAGCCTGGACCGTGCCACTGCACAGGCTGGATACGGCGGGAGTTCGAAGGGGCATATGCGCGTTCTCGCGATGGCATCACAAAAGGGCGGGTCTGGAAAGACCACCTTGTCGGGGCATCTGGCCGTACAGGCGCAGTTGGCCGGGGCTGGTCCGGTCGTGCTGATCGACATCGATCCGCAAGGGTCGCTGGCCGATTGGTGGAACGAGCGGAGCGCGGAATACCCGGCCTTCGCGCAAACCACCGTGTCGCGGCTGGCGGCCGATCTGGAGGTGTTGCGTCAGCAGGGCTTCAAGCTGGCGGTGATCGACACGCCGCCTGCGATCACGATGGCGATCCAGAGCGTGATCCAGGTCGCCGAGCTGATCGTCATTCCGACGCGCCCCTCACCACATGACCTTCGCGCGGTAGGCGCGACGGTCGACCTGTGCGAGCGCGCCGGAAAGCCGCTGATCTTCGTCGTCAACGCCGCCACGCCCAAGGCGCGGATTACATCCGAGGCCGCGGTCGCATTGTCGCAGCATGGTACGGTCGCGCCGATCACGGTCCACCAGCGCACCGATTTCGCCGCCTCGATGATCGACGGCCGGACGGTCATGGAGTGCGATCCGAACAGCAAATCTGCGGCCGAGATCACCGCGCTGTGGACCTATATGTCCGATCGGCTGGAGAAGAATTTCCGCCGCACCGTGTTCGCCGCGCCGGGCGCGGTGAACGGCCATGCGGGTAATTTCGTCGGCCTGCGCCCCTCGACTGGCGGCTTTGGCCGCCGGGTGGTGAGCTGATGTTCGGGAACACGAAGCCGCTGGCGTCGCTGTCCTCGGGCCTGCTGGCGCGCAAAGGTCAGGCGCGTCCCGCGATGCGGCCACAGGGTTTTGCAAGCCTCGCCAGCTTGGCGAGCGCGGGTGAGGATCTGGGCTGGAACGACATGGGTGCAGCGCCGGTCGAGGCGCCGGTTCCGCCGGTGCTGGTCGAACGCGAGGCGCTGAAGGAAGAGATCGAAGCGCCGACGGTGGCGTTGACCGTGATCGAGCCGGAAGCGGCCGAACCCGTCGCCGATGTTTCTGTCCGTACGGCCGAGCGGCTGCGGCGCGAAACCAAGCACAAGAAGAAGGCGGCGTTTACGCTGCGGCTGGACGAGGAACTGCATCTGCGGTTGCGGTTGGCCACCGCGACGCGGGGGCGTTCGGCGCAAATGCTCGTCACCGAAGCGCTCGTCGGCTTCATCCAGACATTGCCCGAGGTGGAGGCGCTGGTCAGCCAGCTTCCGCCGCGGAAAAATCAACGCTGATCGACTCCGGGGAATTGGTCATGAAGACGCGCGCGATTGCGACATTGGGATTGTCCGCCCTTGTATTCGGCGGAACGATGGTCGGCTGCACCCACGACGGCGGGATCGCATCGGCGAGCAGCCGTAGCGAGGGCGCTGCGATCAAGCACGCTGCGGCGAATGCCGGCAAGGCGAACAATGCGCTGGCGAAGGGCGATGCGATCCGCGCGGTGTCGTTCGCCGAAGCCGCCGTAGCAATGCGGCCGAACGAGATCGCGTATCGCACCTTGCTGGGCAATGCGTATCTGAAGGCCGGACGTTTTTCGTCCGCGCATACCGCGTTCGCCGACGTGCTGACGCTGTCGCCGGGGAATGGCAAGGCGGCGCTGAACATGGCGCTGGCGCAGATCGCCGAAGGACAGTGGGATCAGGCGCGGCAGACGGTCGAAACGCACAGCGCGTCGATCGCGCCGAGCGATCGCGGATTGGCGCTGGCGCTGGCCGGTGATCCGGCGGCAGGCGTCGAGGTACTTATCGCGGCGACGCGGAGCGACCAGGCGGATACGAAGACGCGGCAGAATCTGGCGCTGGCGCTGGCGCTCGCGGGACGGTGGAAGGATTCGCGCTCGATCCTGGGCGTCGATCTGGAACCGGTGCTGGCCGACAAGCGGATCGTCGAATGGGCGGCGTTCGCGCAGCCGACCGGCGCGGCCGATCAGGTTGCGGCGCTGCTGGGCGTGGTGCCGGTGAAGGATCCCGGTCTGCCGGTCGCGCTGGCGCTGAACGCACCCGCGCCGGTCGCGCTGGCGGCGGCGGAACCGGCTGTTCCGGTCGAAGCGCCGGTCGGAACAGCGGCGGTCGACGCCGCGCCGTCGACGCCGGCCGAAACCGTATCCGCTGCACCAGTCGTGGCGTCAGCAGCCACTCCCGGCTTCGCGCCGCGGTCCGAGGTCGTGCAGCCTTTGCCGGCACGCGCGGAACCGGTGCAGGTTGCGACGATCGCCGCGACGGGCAGGTTCAAGACGAAGCTCGCCGCGGTCACCGCCGCTCCGCGTCAGCCTGCGAAGGGTAATTATTACGTCCAGCTCGGCGCATATGATTCGGTCGCCGTGGCGAAGGACGCGTGGATGCGGGCGAAGCGCCGTTTCGCTGGGTACGGCGACCTGACGCCGACCGGTATGCCGATCAAGACCGAGACCGGGCAATTCTATCGCCTGTCGGTCGGCGGTTTCGCGCGGAACGACGCGGCGGCGCTGTGCCGCAGCTACAGCGCGCGGGGCGGCACCTGTTTTGTGCGGACCGGCGCGGGCGACCAGGTGGCGCAGTGGATCAAGCCGGGCGTCCAGCTGGCGTCGCGCTAGCGGCTTCTCGCGTTGCCGGGTGGCCACGTCCCCAGCCGCGCGGCGGAGGACAACGGCTCACGGCAGCTTCGCCTTCGGGAAATCGGCCCAGCATTCGTCGTAATCGGGCTGCGCGTGCGCCATCGCGAAGCGCGTCGGTTTGTATGGCCAGCAGCTTTCCAGCATGAACGCCATCGTTCCGTCGATCTTGTGCGGTTTCAGGTCGGCGTTCGAGGCGGCGTCCCAAGTCGCCTTGTCGGGACCGTGCCCGCTGAGCAGATTGTGAAGCGACAGCCCGCCTGGCTGGAACCCCTCCGCCTTAGCATCGTACGCACCGGTGATCAGGCCCATCGCCTCGCTCATCACGTTGCGGTGGAACCACGGCGGGCGGAACGTGCCCTCCGCCACCATCCAGCGCGGCGGGAAGATCACGAAATCGGCGTTGGCGCGGCCCGGCACGTCGCTGGGGCTGGTCAGGACGGTGAAGATCGACGGATCGGGATGATCGAAGCTGACGGTGTTGATCGTGTTGAAGCGGCTGAGGTCGTAGCGCCACGGCGTCAGATTGCCATGCCAAGCGACGACGTCGAGCGGGCTGTGGTGGAGTGTCGTCGTCCACAGGCTGCCGAGATATTTCTGGACCACTTCGAACGGCTCGTCACGGTCCTCGAACCACGCCACGGGCGTCTCGAAATCGCGCGGATTGGCGAGGCCGTTTGCGCCGATCGGGCCGAGATCGGGCAGGCGGAACAGCGCCCCGTGGTTCTCCGCGACATAGCCGCGCGCATGGCCATCGGGCAGGAGCGCGCGAAACCGGACGCCGCGTGGGACCAGCGCGATCTGGCCGGGTTCGATGTCGATGCGGCCGAGTTCGGTCAGGAGCGTCAGGCGGCCGTCCTGAGGCACGAACAGCAATTCGCCATCGGCATCGACGAACACTCGCGCGTTCATGTCCTTGTTCGCGCTGTACAAGTGCAGCACCACGCCCTCCAGATCGGCCGGATCGCGGTTGGCGAGCATCGTCGTCATGCCGTCGATCAGGTCGGCTCCCGGCGCGCTTTCGGCGATCGGATCCCAGCGCAGGCGATTGGGGGCGAGCGGCTCGGCTACCGTGCCGGGGGCGAATTGCCTCGCGCCATCGTACCGGACGAACGGCGGATGCTCGGCCGATGGGCGCAGGCGATAGAGCCATGAACGGCGGTTTTCGTGTCGCGGCGCGGTGAAGGCGGTGCCGCTGAGTTGTTCGGCGTATAGTCCGAACGGCGGCTTTTGCGGACTGTTGCGCCCGATCGGCAGCGCGCCGGGGACCGCTTCGGTCGAAACGTGGTTCGCGAAGCCGGGGATGTATTCGGTCATGCCCTGATGTTACCCTGTGTCAGCCCACTCGCCCGCCAACCCGTCGGACCCGGCGAAGCCGTGCCCTCTGGGCAGGCTCCGCTGTGCCGTCCGGTCGCGGCCGAGCGCATTCGCGCTCGCATCCGGCCGACGCTTACGCGTCGACCTTAATGACGCCGCGCCGGATCTGATCCAGTTCAATCGATTCGAACAACGCCTGAAAATTCCCGTTTCCAAACCCTTCGTTGCCCTTCCGCTGAATGATCTCGAAGAAGATCGGGCCGAACATATTCTCGGTGAAGATCTGCAACAAGATACCCTCGTCGCCGACATTGCCGTCGATCAGGATGCGGTTCTTGCGCAGCCGTTCCAGATCCTCGCCGTGGCCGGGAACGCGCTTGTCGACCAGTTCGTAATAGGTCTCGATCGTATCCTGCAACTTCACGCCGCGCGCGCGCAAACGCTCGACGGTGTCGAAGATGTCGGGCGTGGTGAGCGCCAGGTGCTGGATGCCCTCGCCGTGATAGTCGCGGATAAATTCCTCGATCTGGCTCTTGTCGTCCTGGCTCTCGTTCAGCGGGATGCGGATCGCCTTGTCAGGGGCGATCATCGCCTGGCTGAACAGGCCCGTCGCCTTGCCCTTGATGTCGAAATACTTCTGTTCCTCGAACCCGAACAGCGTCTTGTAGAACTCGCTCCACACCTGCATCTGCCCGCGGCGGACGTTGTGGGTCAGGTGGTCGAGCAGATCCAGCCCGACGTTGTTCTCCGCCTCCGCCGCTTCCCAGCCGTCGAACGCGGCCCAATCGGCGTACAGGTCGATGCCGTCCTGGATGAAATACAGATACGACCCGCCGATCCCCTCGATCACGGTATCGTCCTCGGCCGTGCGCGTCGCACCGTGCGCCAGCGCCCATTCCATCGCCTTCGCCGGATCGGCGACGCGGAACGCCATCGCGCTGGCCGATGCGCCATGTTCACCCCGAAACTGCGCAACGCGGCCGTCGGCGTCACGGTTGAGCATCAGGTTGATGCGGCCCTGCTTGTAACGGGTGATGTTCTTGGACGGATGCCGGTGCGTCGGCACGAAGCCAAGCTGTTCGAACTGCGCCGCCATCGCCTGCGGATCAGGTGAGGTGAACTCGACAAATTCGAATCCGTTCAGGCCCAACGGGTTTTCGGAGAGCATTTCGGTCATCGTGCAGCCTCTTAGTAACAATTGATACCAATATCGGCGCTTGGCGTTCCCGTGTCAAATGATACGGTCGTCGCCATGTCAAAACGTCTCGAACTCGATCGGTTCCTTCCTTATCGTCTGTCGGTCACATCCAATCTGGTCAGCGACCGGATCGCGCGGGCGTACGAAGCGCTGTTCGGGCTGACGATTCCCGAATGGCGCCTGGTGGCGGTGATCGCCGAGGCTAAGGCGATCACGCAGGCCGAGATCGGCGAACGTACCTGGATGGACAAGGTGACCGTCAGCCGCGCCGCGATCGCGCTGGTCGAACGCGGTCTATTGTCGCGTACCGCCAACCCGGCCGATAAACGATCGCACCATCTGTCGCTGACCGACGCCGGGCGCGACCTGTACGCCGCCATCGCACCAAAGGCGCTGGAATTGGAATCGCGCATCTTCGCATCGTTCAGCAAGACCGAACTTGATGGGTTCGTGACGTTGCTGCAGCGGATCGACGCCGCGGTGATGAACACGTGAAAGGAATCATTTGACCGACACACCGTTGATCGCCGGTATCGAGCTGGGCGGCACCAAATGCGTTGCGATCCTGGCGCGCGGGCCAGATGCGATCGAGGACCGCATCGAACTGCCGACGACGCGTCCTGAAGAAACGTTGGCGGCGCTGGAGCGGGCGATCGACGGCTGGCGCGGGTTCGCCGCACTGGGGATCGCTAGTTTCGGTCCCGTGTCGATCGATCGCGGTTCAGGCGAATACGGATCGATCACCTCTACCCCGAAGCCGGGTTGGGCGCATACCGACGTCGCCAGGCGATTGGGCAACAGGTATCGCGTCCCGACCGGCTTCCACACGGACGTCGTTGGCGCGGCGTTGGGCGAGGCGCGCTGGGGCGCCGCCGCGGGGCTGGCCGATCTGGCCTATGTCACCGTGGGCACAGGGATCGGCGTCGGACTGGTCGCGGGGGGAAGGGCGGTTGACGGACTGACGCACAGCGAGCTTGGCCACGTCCGCCCGCCGCGCTTGCCCGACGACGACTGGATCGGCGGCTGCCCGTTCCACGGCGCGTGTTGCGAGGGATTGGCGTCCGGTCCCGCGATCGCCGCGCGGACCGGCGTGAAGGGCCAGGATCTGCCCGCCGACGACCCGGCCTGGGACGGCGTCGTCCATGCGATCGCGCATTTGCTCTACACGCTCGTCCTGACTGGCGTGCCGCGGCGGATCGTAATGGGGGGCGGGGTGATGGTCGGGAACCAATTCCTGTTCCCACGGGTCCGTGCGCAGATGAAGGCGTTGCTGGCGGGCTACGTCCCGCTCGCCGAGATCGAACAGGCCGACAGCTATGTCGTACCCGCGGCGCTGGGCGCGAACGCCGGGCCGCTCGGCGCAATCGTGTTGGGGATCAACGCGCTCAACGAAACATCGTTTACGGCCGCTTAACCCCGTCCCGTTACTCGTGCGAAATGGTTTCGGGCGGTCCGTCGTCCGGACGCACGAGGTGACCGAATGCGCATCCTGATCGTAGACGACGAGCCCGCGCTGCACGATTCCTATCGCCGCTGCTTCGCGCCGGTCGCGAACGAGGATGCAAATGCGCTATCCGCGATGGCGTCGGAGTTGTTCGACGATGCGGTGGAGGCCGCGGTCGACGATACGCCGGTGTTCGATTGCGATCACCACCTGCAGGGGCTGGACGCAGTCGCTGCGGTCGAACGCGCGCTGGCGGCGGGCGAACCCTATTCGGTCGCGTTCATCGACGTGCGGATGCCGCCCGGTATCGACGGCAAGGAAACCGCGACCCGCATCCGCGCGCTCGATGCGGAGATCAATCTGGTTATCGTGACAGGATATTCCGATTACTCTCCAATCGAGATCAGCAAGGTTGCAGGGCCGGCCGACAAGATCTTCTACATCGCCAAGCCGTTCGAGCTGGCGGAGATCGTCCAGACCGCGACCGCGCTGGGTAAGCGGTGGGAGGTCGATCGTGAACTCGCCGGCGCGCGCGCGATGCTGGCGCAGCAGGTGGTGCAGCTTGAGGAGCAGGGCGCCGAACTCGCCGCGAACGAAAGCCGCGCGGTTCATATCGCCAATCACGATTCGCTGACCGACGCGCCCAATCGCCTGGCGTTCACGCGTGCATTGGCCGATCGCGCGAAGCAGCCGGGGATGTTCGCGGTCGCGATGATCGACCTCGACCGGTTCAAGCTGGTCAACGATACGCTGGGCCACCTGGCGGGTGACGAGCTGATCCGCGAAGTGTGCCTGATCCTGCAGCGTTCGGCGCCCGAAGGCGGGCTGGTCGCGCGGCTGGGCGGCGATGAATTCGGCGTGCTGTTCGATACGGCGGGCGACGAGGCCGCGGTGATGGCGGTCGACCGGATCGTCCATGCCTGCGCGGTGACGATGAAGGTCTTCGGCCATTCGGTGCAGGGCGCGGCCTCGGCCGGGCTGGTCACCGCGGGCGACAACGGCCTGCGCGATCCGGTCGACCTGCTGCGTCGCGCCGACCTTGCGTTGAATGACGCCAAGCGGAACGGGCGCGGCGTCGCGCGGCTGTTCGACGAGAGCATGGACGAGGGTATTCGCGTCCGCCGCCGGATCGAAAGCGGCCTGTCGCAGGCGATCGCCCGCGGCGAACTGGCGATGGTGTATCAGCCGATCGTCGCGCGCGAACAGCTGGAAGTGATGGGGTTCGAGGCGCTGCTGCGCTGGAACACGCAGGAATATGGCCCGATCAGCCCGGCGGTATTCATTCCGATCGCCGAGGAATCGAACCTGATCCACGAATTGGGCGACTGGGTGCTGAAGGAGTCGCTCGCGGTGCTCAATCAATGGCCGGGGCAATATGTCTCGGTCAATTTCAGCCCACGCCAGTTTCGACGGCACAATTTCGTCGGTTACGTCATGGAATGCGTGCAGCGCGCCGGGATCGAGCCGCACCGGCTGCAGATCGAGATCACCGAAACCGCCATCTTCGACGATGCGGAACGGGCGGCGGAGACGCTCTACAAATTGCGCCAGATGGGGTTCCGCATCGCGCTCGACGATTTCGGCACGGGCTATTCGTCGCTCTACAATATTCGCAAGTTCGCGCTCGATTCGCTGAAGATCGACCGCAGCTTCATCGACGGCATGGGGCGTGAACGCGAAAGCGCGGCAATCGTCCATTCGATCATCCACCTGGGCAAGGCGCTGGGACTTGGCGTGATCGCCGAGGGGGTTGAGACCGCCGCGCAGGTGCAGTCGCTGCGCATCGCGGGCGCGAGCCATATGCAGGGCTATTTCTTCTCCCGTCCCGTCGCCGAGGATGTCGCGCGCGAAATCGCGGAGACGCGGTTTATGGGCGACGATCCGTCGCAGGATGACGTCAGCGACGAAGCACCGGGCACCGGGACCGACGGCTGATGGCTGGCCTCATGCGGTCCGGCCGGATCGAACGGTTGCGCAATCCGCGCTCGCTCGGCGGCCGCCTTGTCCTGATCCTGACTGCGGTCGGGGTGGCCGGGGCGATCGGCATCACCCTGCTTCTCGCCGGGATCATTACACCGAACTTCAATCAGCTGGAGGCGAAAGCTGTCGCGGGACATATCGAGCGGACGCACGCCGCGCTCGCCGAATACAGGTCGAAAGTCGAAAGCGCAGTGCGCGATTATGGCGACTGGAACGACAGCTATGATTATATTGCGCATCCGACCGCGGCTTTTGAGCGGGAGAGCTTTTCCCCGTTGGCGATGGACAATCTCGATGTCGAAGGCATGGCCTATGTCGGCAACGATCGCCGCATCCTGATCGCGCGCTGGCGCGGCGACGATGCGATGCGGCGACGACTGGTGACCGCGATCGGCGCGATGGACTTCGCGCGCGCGCTTGGCGCTGCCAGTTCGACCAGTTTCTATGCGCGGATGGGCAACGTCGTCGCGGCGGTCGGCATCGCCAGGGTCCGGCGCAGCGACGGCACGGGCAATCCTCGGGGCTACGTCCTGATGGCTCGCCAGATCACCTCCCGGCAACTGTCGGGCCTGCTGTCGCTCAACGCGCGGATCGACCTGTCGACAGCGCCGGTCATCGAAACGCACACGCTGTCGCGGATGGCGATTGCGGTGCCGATCGCCGGGGCGGACCGGCGCGCCGTGGCGAGTGCGCATTTCGTCGTGCCGCGCGACGTGTCGGTGCTGGGGCGGCGCATGTTGTTGCTGGCGGTCGCCGGATCGACTTTGCTGTTGCTGATCGTGCTGCTGGTGCTGCGCCGCGTCATTACGCAATTGGTGTTGAAGCCGCTCAACCGCGTCGAAACGCATATGCAGATGGTGCGCGCATCGGGCTCGCTGGGACTGCTGGACGAAGATCGCCGGCAGGACGAAATCGGATCGTTGGGACGTAGTTTCAATGCGATGCTGCGGCAATTGAAGGATCTGCGCGAACAATTGGAGGTGCAGAGCTTTGCGCTCGGCCGCTCCGAAAGTGCGGTCGCAGTGATGCACAACGTCCGCAACGCGCTGAACCCTGTGTCGACGATCATCAGCCAGGGGATGGCGCGCACCCCGCCGATCGACCGGATGACGCTGGATCGCGCCGCGGCGGAACTGGGCAAGGATGATCTGCCCGCTGTGCGACGGCAGAAGCTGACCGCGTTCGTCCTGGCCGCGATCGAGGCTTTGGAGGCGGCGCGGATCGATCAGCAGCAGCAGCTTGGCGTTGGGCGCACCGCGATGGCGCATGTGCTGGAAATCATCGGTCAGCAACAGGCGAACGCGCACGAACGCCCGGCGCTCGCCGTTTGCGACGTGACCGACATCATCGCGCAGAATGCGACGATCGCGCGCTATTCGGGCGAAACGTCGATCGCCTTCAGTTTTCCCGCGCATCCCCATCCGGTGCTGGCGAACCGCGTCATCCTGAGCCAGGTGATCGGCAATCTGTTCGCCAATGCGGCCGAGGCGGTCAGTGGGGCGGGACGAGCGAGCGGCTCGATCGCGGTCAGCGTCGACTGCAACGATGCGGTCGTCACGGTGCGGATCCGCGACGACGGCGAAGGGTTCGAGCCCGGCGTCGGCGCAACGTTGTTCCAGCGTGGATTTTCCACACGCGCGCATAAATCGGGCGGACTGGGGCTGCATTGGTGCGCCAATTCGATGAGCGCGATGGAGGGCGGCTTGCGGCTGGAGAGCGAGGGTATCGGGCGCGGCGCGGTGGCGGTGCTGACGTTGAAAGCGCCGCTCGCGCAGGCGCAGGCGGCCTAACCTCTAAAACGATCCAGCTTGCCCGTTCGATAATCCTCCCCTGCTAGGGGAGGTGGCGCGCAGCGCCGGAGGGGTGTCACCCCCTCAATAGCGCGACACCCCTCCGTCAGCGCTTTGCGCTGCCACCTCCCCTTGCAGGGGAGGATTACGGTTTGACCGAACGTGGCAATTTCGGCTTCAGGCGACCTTCTCCGCCCGTTTCGCATCGCCGCGCAGGTACGGCGCGACCAGGTTGCGCGCGCGATACCAGTCCTGCCGATCCGGCGGCAGGGTATCGAATGCCGCGATGGTCCCCCGACAAGCCGCCGCCCCGCATTCGCATTTCATCGTCCAGCCGCCGTCCGACAGCGTGGTCGAATAATCCCAGTTGATCTCCTCGCCCGCCACAATGTCGCGCGCGGCGATCAGGAAGACGCCGTCGGCCATGAAGCGCAATCCGGCGTTCGGCGCGCAATGATGGTTGATCAGGTCGTCGATCGCGCCCGATGGCCCCAGATACTGGTCGCGCGCGATCTGCAGGAAGCGGTCGCCGCGACCCAGCAGCTTGCGTGGCACCCGCGCGGCGGCGATCCGGCGGCCGGAAAAGCGCACGATGGTTTCGCCCTCCATGAAGTCGACGCGCGCGAACACCGCCTTGCCGAGATGATTTGCGCCGACCGAGAACGGGTTCACCGCCGGGGCGTAAGCGTCCAGCACGCGCAACCGCCCTTCGCGCCAACCGAACGAGCGCAACGGGTTGATCGTCGGCAGCCCGATCATGAACCATACGCTGGCGTGGCAGACGAGTTCGACGACGATATAGGCATATTCGCCGACGTCCTGGCTACCCGTGCGCGTCGCCAGCAGCAGGGTGGCGAGATCGCCGACGGTCCACAGTCCCCAGGCGGGCGATCGTTCCCGCGCGCGGTCCACCCATACGCTGCGCCACGTCGGCCAAAAGCTGATCGGGACCGCCGCGACGACGATCATGTGCGCCCAGAACGCTTCGCGAAAAACGAGCCAGAGTACGATCGCGGTCAGGCTGACGCCCATGCAGACGCTTTCCACCGCGTCGGGCGCGCTCCAGCGCGAGCGCCGCCACAGCGCCAGCGCGACCGTAAGGCAGGCGACGGCGGACACCAGGAAGACGATCGATTGCGGCGTGCCGGGGTTGACCGCGGCATAGGTCACCGCCTCGATCGCGGTGGCGCTCCCCCAGATCAGCCACGACGCGCGGTTCGGCTCGACCAGGCGCTGGTTCAGCCCAGCGAGATAGATCGCATAGCCCGCGAAGCTGGCGAGCACGGCGACGATGAACCACGGTTCGAAGATTACGTCTGCCCCCAGCCGGTCTGTTAACCACGCTATCGCAAGTGCGAGTCGCCGTCCAGAGGGTCAGGATTTCCGGCGAGTCGCACGCTTTTCATAGCGGCAAGGCGGGCTGATCCGGCGCGTTGTCCTCGATGATCCCCGAGAGCGTCAGCCCCAATAGCCTGACACCGCCCTCGACCGGAAGTTCGCGCTCCAGCAACTCCGCGCCGACGCGTTCGAACATTGCGCGATCCTCGATGCCGTTCGGAAACGACTTCGCGCGGGTACACGTTTCAAAATCGGCGCGGCGCAGTTTCAGCGTCACCGTCCGCCCGCGCGTGCCGCTGCGATCGATCCGCACCCACGCCGCCTCTGCGACCGTCGACAGCGCCGCCGCAATCTCATCTCGATCGTGCAGGTTGGTTCCGAACGTCCGCTCCGCGCCGACCGACTTGGCTTGCCGATGGCTGCGCACCGCGCGGTGGTCTATCCCGCGGGCGGCCTTGAACAGATACTCCGAATAGCTGCCGAAATGTGCGCGCAGGAACTCGATCGGCTGGTCGCGCAGGTCCGCCCCGGTATCGATTCCGAGGCGCGCCATCTTGGCCGCGGTAACCGGACCGACGCCGTGGAAGCGTTTGACCGGCAGCGACGCGACGAACGCCGCGCCCTTCGCGGGCGGGATGACGCAGATGCCGTCGGGCTTGTTCTGGTCCGACGCCAGCTTCGCGATGAACTTGTTGTAGCTGACGCCCGCCGACGCGGTCAGGCCGGTATCTTCCCTGATCCGCGCGCGTATCTCCTCGGCGATCGCGCGCGCCGAGCCGAGGCCGCGGATGTCCTCGGTCACATCGAGATAGGCTTCGTCCAGCGACAAAGGTTCGATCAACGCGGTGTAGTCGGCGAAGATCGCGCGGATCTGCCGACTGATCCCGTGATAGACGTCGAAGCGCGGCTTGACGAACACCAGGTCCGGACATTGCCGTCGCGCGGTGACCGACGGCATCGCGGATCGCACGCCGAACGCCCGCGCCTCGTAACTCGCCGCCGCCACCACGCCGCGTGCGCTGGAGCCGCCGACCGCGACGGGTTTGCCGCGCAGCGCTGGATCGTCGCGCTGTTCGACCGACGCGTAGAACGCATCCATGTCGATATGGACGATCTTCCGGGTTTGTTCTTCCGGCATAACCTGCGCGTTAGCGTGCGGAGAGGTGCAATCGCAAGCCGTTCTTCGGGCGAAGCGTCAGGCGGCTGACGGGTTCGGGTTTGTCGCCGTCCACTGCGGAAAGGTCGAACGCGCGGACCATCGCCGCGATCACCACCATTGCCTCCTGCGTCGCGAAGCCTGCGCCGACGCAGACGCGCGGGCCCTGGCCGAAGGGGAGGTACGCGTCCTTGACGCTCGCCTTGTTGGCCGGATCGTCGAAGCGGGCGGGGTCGAAGGCGTGCGGGCAGGGCCAATGGTCGCGATTGCGCTGGATCAGCCACGGCGACACGACCAGCATCGCACCCGCCGGCAGGGTCTTGTCACGGAATTGCGTAGGACATGTCACCTCGCGCGGCAGGAAGCTGACCGGGGGGTACAGCCTGAGCGCCTCGCGGAAGACGTTGCGCGTCATCGTCATCCGCTTCAGCGCGTCGGCGGTCGTGGGCTCTGCGGCCTCGGCGCGCACCGCGTCCTGCGTCGCGCGATCCTCGGCCAGGCAATATAGCGCCCAGCACATCGCGCTGGCCGAGGTCTCATGCCCGGCCAGGAAGATCGTCGAAACCTGTTCCATCACGCCGGTCAACGTGAACGGTGCCCCGGTCTGCGGGTGACGGGCGTCGAGCAGACCCTGCAGGATATCGTCGTGCGCTCGCTCCCCCCGTGCGTGATAGGCGTCGTACCGGTCGCGGACGATCTCTGCGAACGCGGCATGGATATCGCGCGCCGCACGCCGCGATGCGGCCATGTAACCCAGCGTCGGCAGGCGATAGAAGCGCAGCATCGACGCCGATTGCGCATGGCGCTGAAACCGGTGGAATCCTCGGTAGATCTGCTCCGCGCGGTGCGCATCCAGCCGGATCGAGAACAACGTGCGGAAGATGACGTCGGCGGCGACGTGGGTCATCAGCGGATCAAGATCGACCGGCTGGCTCAGGTCGAGCGCTGCGATCCGTGCGACGATGTCGTCGGCGGCGTCCTGCATCATCGCCAGCGTGCGGCCCGACGCGGTATGCTGGAACACGCGATTGACCATCGCGCGCTGTTGTTGCCAATCGTCGCCATTGGCGGAAAACACGCTGTTGCCGATCGCGGGATCGAGCGTCTGGACGAGCAACCGGTGCTTCGGAAACTCGCGCCACCCGTCCATGATCCGCTTCACCAGCGGCGGATCGTTGGCGATGTACATATGCAGGCCGGGAGTGTGGATCTCCCCCATCTTCATCGTGTAGCTTTTCGCGAACAGCACGTGGATCCACGAATTCCAGCCACGGACGAAGCGCCGGAACAGCGACGATTTCGTCGGATGCGGATCGGGGTAGGGGGGCACGAAGCGCCCGTCGATCACCGCGCCGCCGATGTTGGCCTGCTTCACCCTCCCTCGCCTCATCCGATCGCGCGGAATTCGGCCACCGACTGATCGATCGTGCGCGGGCTGGCCATCAGGCTGGGATAGTCGATCGGCGATACGCGGTCGCCCGTGCGCAGATAATCGAAGTGGATTTCGTATTTGTTGGCATAGCCCTTGTGATAGGTCGCGGGCTCGTAGAACAGATGGAATCTGGGGGAGAGCAATTCCATCCGCGGCCGCGCTTCGGCCCCGACGATCAGCATCGGATTGACCCCGAAATAGGCCGCGCCATCGGGGGGCGATCCGACGTCGATCCAGCGGAAATCGTGCGTGCCGAGGCGGCGCAACTCGCCGTGAAAGCGGGTCGCGTCGCGACGGCAGGCGATCAGCGGAATGCAATGCCCCATCGTGACCAGCGCGAAGTTCGCGGGCAGCGGACCGGGCATCCGATCGAGCAGGCGATTCATCAGCGATACCGCCAGGATCGAGCCGTTGCTGTGCGTGATCAGCAGCACCTCGTCCCACGCGCCATCGAGTTCGCCGACGATCTCGTCCGCAAATTCGTCCAGCCGCGCGTCGACCGCGGCCTGTGTCGCGCCGTCCGCGCTCAGTTCGCCGTTGAAGATGAAGAAGCGCAGCAGCCACGGCGCATGCACGCGGGTGAGAAGAGGCCGCGCGAGCAGCACGCCTGCGACCAACCCGATCAGCAGCGCCACCCACCACGGCAGCCAGATCGCGGCGATGCCCCAGACCGGCAGCGCGATCAGCAACGGCAGCAGGATCGTCAGGATCGGCGGATAGAACAGCGTGATCAGCGGCGCGATCCCGAGCGCCTTCGCCTTCGCCATGTCCAGGTTGCGCGCGATGCCGCGATAGTAGCCGATTGCGCGCGCCGCGAGCGCCAGCGGATTGCGGATCCACGCCGCGCTGACGATGTCTTCCCAGCGCAGGAAGCTGTATTCGGTGGTGACGTCGCGCGTTTCGTTGCGGATCGTCCAGTCGCTGCGGATCGCGGATTTCTTGCGGCGGCGCGATTGCGTGGCGACCTCGCCGGTCTTGTCCGACCAGCGCGCCATCTGTTCGGCGAGCAATTGCTGATAGAACCGGACGCCGCGCGGATCGAAGCCGCCGACGTAGAAGACTTTCCGCTTGAACCCCGCCATGCCCGAACCCTAGACGATCGCATGGCGAACGGGGAACGAAATTACTGCTTCTTTCTCGATGCTCACAAATACAATCGCAATGCCGGCTGCCGCCGCCACGACAACCTTTACGGCATCGCGGGAGGCGGGACCGAGCAGGATCGTTGGCGGGTCGACCGGGAGTTCCTGGCGTATATGCGCGCGCAGGGCGATCCGATGGCGCTGCCGTCGTGGATCGGTTGCGTGCTGTTCGGCTGGTTCTTCTGGAATTATCATTCCGGCCGCTGGCCGTGGCGCGGGCAGTTGCTGCGCCGGTTCGTGAAGGCGAAATCATGACCGACGTCAGCGTGCGCGAGGTGACGTTCGGCAATGCGCGGCCGTTCGTGCTGGTCAGCGGGCCGTGTCAGATCGAGAGCCGCGACCATGCGCTGCGGCTGGCCGAGGCGCTGTCGGGCATGGCGCGCGCGGGCGGCGTGCCGTTCGTGTTCAAATCGTCGTTCGACAAGGCCAACCGCACGTCGGTGAGCGGGCGGCGCGGGGTGGGGATCGACGAGGGGCTGCGCATCCTGTCCGATATTCGTGGGCTCCTCGGCTGCCCGGTGCTGACCGACATCCACACCGCCGAACAGGCCGCGCCCGCCGCGCAGGCGGTCGATATCCTGCAGATCCCCGCGTTTCTGTGCCGCCAGACCGACCTGCTGGTCGCGGCGGGCAAGACCGGGGCTGTGGTGAACGTGAAGAAGGGCCAGTTCCTCGCGCCGTGGGACATGGCGGCGGTGGCGGAGAAGATCGCCTCGACCGGCAATGAGCGCATCATCCTGACCGAACGCGGCGCGAGCTTCGGGTACAATACGCTGGTCAGCGACCTGCGCGCGCTGCCGATCATGGCGCGGACCGGGTATCCGGTGATGTACGACGCGACGCACTCGGTGCAGGCCCCCGGGGGCTTGGGCGGCGCATCGGGCGGCGACCGGGCTTTTGCGCCAATGCTGGCGCGCGCGGCGGTCGCGGCCGGCGTCGCGGCGGTGTTCGCGGAGGCGCACGACGACCCCGACAACGCGCCGTCGGACGGCCCGGTGATGCTGCCGCTGGAATGGATGCCGGGGCTGATCGCGACGCTGAAGCGCATCGATGCGGTGGTGAAGGGGGCGGAAGGCTAAGGCTTTCACCGTCCCGCTAGGGGCACCAAAAGTCACGGTAAAGTCCCACCTGTGCGCGCTCGGTCGATCGTGGTCCGACGCGGCCGTGGATTGAACCGAAGTTCACACAAGTTCACACGAGATGGGCCGCCCAAATGGCCCTGAAGACTATTTGAGCGAGCGTGTTTGAATGACCGTGTGGCCAGAGCGCGGCGCTTGTCCGAATGTTGAGAATGTTGAAACGCTGGCGTTGTTTTGCCGCCGCGGATGAGCGCGTTCGTGCTGGAAGAAATTGACGAAGTGAAAGAGCGTTTGCGAGCCTGCGGCCCATACCAGAGCGTCTTCATGTAGGAAAACGCGTCGTCCGATCCGAGGCAAATTTATGACGGTCATAAGAGAGGTAGACGTGGTGACGGTGTGACTGGGCGGTCAGGGGTGGCTATGGAAAAAATTGCCGGTCTCACCTCAAAGAACGTCGTCACGACAAAGATAAATTGTTGTATTTGCTATCTTTACTGGTAGCGAAAGTGATGACAAAAGCACGGCGGGCATCGATCGGGGGATCCATGAGTATTTTTGAAGAAATTGTGACGCGTTGCGACGGTATGCTCTCGCCCGCCGCCTATCAGGCACTTTATGAAGCTGGGCGTCGTGGCGGATTGATCGTCGAGGTTGGCACTGCGCTGGGCGCGGCGACTGTGGCGTTGGCGCTTGGACTGAAGGATTCCGGCCGTCCCGGGCGAGTCATAAGCTTCGATCCAATGTTGGGCGGACCTCGTCGCCAGATATCGACATCTTCGGCGCGGGTCGATCACATTACGGAAAGCCTGCGGCATTTCGCGGTCGACGAGTTCGTTACGCTGGTAACGTCGACGCTTCCGGATGGTCTGGGCAGAATTCCGGCGGATGAAAAGATCTCGGTGTTGGTGATTGACGCGGATGGCCGGATCGATCGCGATCTGATCGCCGTATATGACATGGTCGAGGCTGGCGGGATGATAATCGTCGACGATGTTCTGGACAAGGTTCGTTTGAGAAAAAGTGGAAACAGCAAGTACAGGATAGACGCAAAAATGCGGCTATCCTATTTGTTGGTGAAGATATTGGAGGATGACAGGTTCATCTCTCCTATGTTTGCGGTGGGCAATACATATTTTGGTGAAAAGCCTTATCTCTTCAACGCGCCGATCGACCCGATAAGAATGCTTGAAGGCTATCGGCAGATAGTATTTTGTGATGCGCGCATGTCCAAGGGCCAGATGATGCGGTATCGAATTTTGAGGCTCGCCGAGCGTCACATGCCGCGCCAGCTTCAACATGCGCGTATGATGTATCGAAGGCGGGTTGAAGCCACGCAGTAGCAGTGATGATCGATCTGGGTGCTTCGCGTTGCTTTGGTTTTCGGGGAATTTTCAAGCGCATTGCTTTCCTCCCCCTCCGTCACGCTCCGCGCACCACAGTGTTGGGGCGCCCGTGCTCCCAGCACGGGCTTGGATTGCCGGGGGCAATCCAACCCGACACTCCCTGGCGGGGGAGGATTATGCGACGCATAGCGTGGACCATCAGTTTGGCCGTACATCCCAGCGATTGATTTCCGCCTTGCCGCCCTCCCATGACACCTCTCCGAAAGCCCCGGTTCGCAACTTCGCGGGCGGCAGGTCCAGCACCAAGCGCGCGTAGCGGGCGGCGCCGTTGCTGGTGACCAGCAGCGTGTCGCCGGGGGGTGGGGTGGTCAGCCAAGTGCGCCATGCCTCCAGCCGCGCTTCGGCGTCCACAGTCCAGCCGGGGGGCGGTTCGGCGTTCTCTTCCCATGCCCGCAACGCGGGTGCGCCGATGCGGGCGATGACTTGGGCTTCGGTGCGGTTTTCGTCGGGGCCGTGGTCGATTTCGCGGAGCCAGCCGGTTGGCTCGATCGTGCAATCGGGCGCGACGATCGCGGCGGTCTGGCGGGTGCGGAGGAGGGGGGAGCACAGGCAGCGGGCGAAGCGGACGCCGCGGGCGGCGAAATGAGCGGCGAGCGCTTCGGCCTGGGCGCGGCCGCTGTCGACCAGGGGCAGATCGGTGCGTGCGCCGATGCGGCGGGGTTCTTCGTGCGGTGCGAAAGTGTTGCCGTGGCGGACGATGAAGGCGCGCATCAGGTCAACGGGTCGCCGTGTTTGGCGATCAGCGCCTCGGCGCGGATGATGTCCTCCTCGGTATCGATGCCCGATATGTCGAAGCGGGCGGGGGCGACCTCGACCGTGGCGATCATCTGGCCGAGTTCGAGCAGGCGCAGTTGTTCCAGACCCTCGAGCGATTCGAGCGCGGTCGGCGGGTGCGCCTCGAACGCCTCCAAGGCGGCCAAGCGATAGGCGTAGAGGCCGACGTGCCGCCAGACGGGGGAGGGGTCTCCCGTGGCGCGGAGGGCGGCTTCGTCGCGCATCGCGGGCAGGATCGTCTTCGAGAACCACATCGCGCGGCCGTCGGGATGCCGCACGCAGGTGGTGCCGCTGAACGGCGCGGCCTGCTTGTGGGCGCGCAACGCGTCGAGCGCGGCCCAGTCGAGCCGGACCACGGGGGTCGCGACATCGGCGTTGCCCATGCGCAACGCGGCGACGATCGCGGCGAGCGCGCCTTCGGGCTGGAACGGTGCGTCGCCCTGCAGGTTGACGATGATCTCGGGCGATACCGGCTGGAGGTGCGCGGCGGCGAGGGCGCGGCCCGAGCCGGAGGCGATGGCGGGGTCGGTCAGCACCGCGTCGCACCCGACCAGTTCGGCGTGCGCGGCGATACGTTCGTCGTCGGTCGCGACCACCAGCGTTGCGGATGGTTCGTCGGCCAGCGCCCGCCGGGCGAGCGCGATCGTGCGGTGGAGCAGGCTGACGCCCGCGATCGTCCGCAGCGGCTTCATCGGCAGCCGCTTCGACGGGCCGCGCGCCGGGATGACGACGAGCAGGTTCATGGCCGAAGCGCGGTAAGGCGGATCAGGCGACGCCCGCGCGCAGAACGTCGTGCATGTGGACCGCGCCGACCAGCCGGTCGCCGTCGCGCACGAACAGCAGCAGCACGTTGCGTTCATGCATCTGGCGGACGGCCTCTGACGCCAGGTCGTCGGGGCTGATGATGAGCGGGGTCAGCGTCATGAACTGGCTGACCGGTTCGGACATGGCGCGTTCGCCGGTCACCGTGCGGCGGAGGTCGCCGTCGGTGAACACGCCGACCAGCCGCCCATCGTCATCGACCACCGCGGTGCCGCCGAGGCGCGCGCGCGTCATCTCGATCGTGGCGTCAAGCAACGACGCGTCGCCGCGCACGCGCGGCACGTCGGCCCCGCGCGCCATGACGTCGCGGACCTTCAGCAGGCGCGCGCCGAGGCGGCCGTTGGGATGGAATTTGTAGAAGTCCTCGGCCGAAAAGCCGCGGCGGTGCATCAAGGTGATCGCCAGCGCGTCGCCGAACACCAGTTGCACGGTGGTCGAGGTCGATGGCGTCAGTTCGATCGGGCACGCCTCGCGCACCGACGGCAGGCGGATGTGGAAATCGGCCGCCTTCGCGGCGGTGCTGTTGGCGCGGGTGGTGACGGTGACCGTGCTGATGCCGAAACGCTTGCAGTAGCGAAAAATCGACGCGAGTTCGGTGGTTTCGCCCGATCGCGTGATGATCAGGACGACATCCTCTCCGGTGATCATGCCGAGATCGCCGTGTCCGGCCTCCGCCGGATGAAGATACATGGCGGGCGTGCCGGTCGACGTCAGCGTGGCGGTGATCTTTCGCGCGATGATCCCACTCTTGCCCATGCCGGCGACGATCACGCGCCCGCGCGATTCGCCGATCAGGTCGACCAGCCGGTCGAACCCGGCGGCGAATTCGGGTTCGTTGAAGCTAACCTCCAGCGCGCGCAGCCCGTCGGCCGCCAGCGCGACCGTCCGCGCCCCGACCGATTTGTCCGCCGCGCGCTTGCGGAACGATACCACGCTGTCCGGCGTCATGTTCATCGACCTGATCCACCCTTTTCGCCGTCCGGCGTCCGCAGTCCGCAGGCGTCGGGCAGGCGATCCACGCGACCGCCGATCCAGAGCGACATCCACGACCCTTTGCCCCCAAGGCTGGCGATTATGCGCCATCACCAAAGACGAGCACTAACCCGGATATAGTATTCGGACCGAAAAAGCAGCGTACTTTTCGTCCAAATTCGGGAAGCAATACGACGATCAGCCGGGGACAGTTCTGCGATCGAGCGGCGTTACTGCGCCACGGCGCGCACCGCCAGGATCGGGCTGAACAACTGGCCGAGGATGCCGGCCAGCTTGCCAGGGGCGTTCGACGACGCGCCCGCAATGTAGATCACGTCCTTGTCGTGCATCCCGATCCGCTGCGACAGGAAGTAACTGTCGGGCCGCACCATGTTGAGCCGGTAGATGATCGGCTTCTCTTCCGGGCGGTCCGCGGTCGGGGTCACGTAGCGGAACAGATAGACCGCGGACGGATCGGCCAGCCGGTCGCTCGGGCCGCCGATCCGCGCCAGCGCCTCCGCCATCGACAGCCGGTCCGCGCCGAACGCGACCTGGCTGACCTTCTCGCTCGCGCCGAACACCAGGAAGGTGCGCGGGCGGTTGAACAATTCCACCCGGTCGCCGGGCAGCAGCTGGATGTTCTGCGCGCCCGACGCGTCCACCGCGCTGAGCCGGGTTTCCGCCGATACGCCGTCGCGCGTCAGCCGCACGATCATGTCGTCGGGCTGATTAACCGTGCCGCCCGCGCGCGCGAGCGCGTCAAGCAGCCGTTCGCGCGGCATGCGCAGCGGCATCCGCCCGGGCGCGCGAACATCGCCCGACACGTAGAAGACGTTGAAGGCGTTGTCCTTCACCGACACCAGCGCCTGCGGACGTTGCGACAGGCCGCGCAGCCCGCGTTCGATCAGATTCTGGACCTCGGCGGTGGTCTTTCCCAGCACGTTCACCTTGCCGACGTAGGGCAATTGGATGTCCCCGGCCGAATCGACCACCACGTTGCTGAGCGCGGTGCTGCGCGCGGACGGATTGAACCGCCCGCCCTGCGCCGACGAATCGTTCGGGCCGGTGAACAAGGTGACGCCGACTTCGTAGACGTTGATGTCCAGCACGTCGCCAGGGCCGAGCGTGTCGATCCGGCCGGGCCGGTCGAGCGCGGCCAGCCCGCCGACCGGCGGCGGGGCGAACGCCAGTTGCTGCGCCGATGCCGCGTCGATGTCGACGATCGTGAAGCCGGTCTGGTTGTTGTTCTTCAGCGCGCCGTTGATCTGCGCGGCGGTCGGCCCGCTGCTGGGCAGCGTCGAACAGCCCGTCAGCAGCGCAGCGACGACCAGCAGGGACGCGTTGCTCCACAGTCCGGGCCGCATCCGAACGACATCGGCGTACCGCATAACTATCGTGTCCCACACAGCGGCAACGCGCCGACCCCCATATTGTCGACGCGGTTATCGTCTGGGCCGCGCAAGTTCAATGCCCGCGCGCAGATACCGGATCAGGTCGCGTCGGTCGGAAAGCTCTGCAACCGGTGATGGACGTCGGCGGCCTCCTGGATCGTGTCGTACATCGTCACCGTGTTGCCATAGACGACCGCGCCGCGTTCACAGTAACGGAACAGGGTGTTGGGATCGTGCGACACCATCACCAGCGTCCCGGTGTCGCGGCGTTCCTGCAACGCTTCTTCCGAGCGCACCTTAAAACGTTCGTCACCCGCGCCGGTGATTTCGTCCACCAGATAGCAATCGAACTTGATCGCCAGCGATACGCCGAACGCCAGCCGCGCCGACATTCCCGCCGAATAGGTCCTGATCGGTTCGTGAAGATAGGATCCGAGCTGTGCGAAATCCTGTACAAAAGCGATCATCTCTTCTTCGTTCGCGCCGTAGATGCGCGCCATGAAGCGGGCGTTGTCGGCCCCGGTCAGCGCGGGGTAGAAAGCGGAGCTGTAGCCGATCGGCCACGATACCGACATCGACCGGCGAACGCGCCCGGTGGACGGCCGCTCCACCCCGGCCAGCAGTTTCATCAGCGTCGATTTGCCCGCGCCGTTCGCGCCGCAGATGCCGATCGCGTCGCCGCGGCGGATCGTGATGTTGACATCGCGCAACACCTCGTTGTCGACACTGTGGCCGTGATAAATCTTGGAAACATTCTCGAGAACGATCATCGCGGCTCCGGACTTCGTGCGGCGTCGTGGTAGAGGATCGACCGGTTCAGCAAAAGGTAGCGCGGCAAAAGATGCGGATCGTCGTTGACGGCCGTCTGGATGCGAGCGCGGCGACGGGGGTCGCCAGTTATGCCCGCGCCGTTCACGAAGGGCTGAGCGCGATCGGCCGCGCGCCGCTGATCCTGGACGATGCCACGCACGGGCAATTCGGGACGCCGTCGCCGCCGCTGGCGCGCGCATGGCGCGGCGTGCGGGGGAGCGTGCCGCTGGCGATCCGGCTGAGCGAGCGTGGTGGGCGGCTGATGGCGCGCGACGTGTTCCGGCTGGCGCAGGCGCGCTTTGCGCTGACCGGGCGGTTGTTGCGCCTGACTGCACCCGGCCCACCGGGGGTGATGCACTGGACCTATCCGATCCCGGCGCGGATCGAGGGGTGGCGCAATGTGTACACCGTTCATGACGTCATCCCGTTGCTGGATGCCGGGTTCAGTCCGATCGATCCCGAGCGGTTGCGGCGGCAGTTGGCGGCGGTCGCGGCGGGGGCCGACCGGATCGTGACGGTGTCGCAATGGGCGCGAGGCTCGATCATCGATACGCTGGCGCTGGATCCCGCGCAGGTGACCGATTGTGGTTTGGCGGTCGCGGGGATGAGTCCGGCCGACGCGCTGCTTCCGGGCGGGCTGGCGCGGGACGGATACTTCCTGTTCTGCGGGCTGACCGAGCCGCGCAAGAATCTCGACCGTATCATCGCCGGGTGGGCGGCGAGCGGATCGGGCCGGCCGCTGGTCGTGGTCGGGCCGGATGCCGCGTCGATCGCGCCGCGCGCCGGTCTGGTCGCGCTGCCGTATCAGCCGCGCGGCGTGCTGATCGATCTGATCGCGGGCGCGCGGGCGCTGGTGTTCGCGACGCTGGAGGAGGGGTTCGGCCTGCCGATCGCGGAGGCGATGACGCTGGGGACGCCGGTGATCACGTCGGATCGTGGCGCGCCGCTGGAGGTGACGGGCGGGGCCGCGCTGACCGTCGACCCGGCCGATGTCGCGCAGATCGCCGCCGCGATCGCGCGGCTCGACCAGAGCGACGATTTGTGTGCGGCGCTGAAGGCGCGCGGACTCGAGCGCGCTGTCGCCTTCACCGCGGCGGCGTTCGGCGTGCGGCTGGCGGCGCTGTACGACGAATTTGCTGGCGATTCGAGGATGTCCGGGTAAGCGTCGGCGCGATGGGGGATGATCGCGCGTCCGCGCCCGCCGTCGGGATCGACGGCTTCAATCTTGCGCTGACCCACGGCACTGGGGTCGCGACCTACGGCTTTTCGCTGGCCGAGGCGGCGCGCTCGCTGGGGATGCGGGTCGAGGGGCTGTTCGGCGTGCCGGTCGGGCGCGATCCGCGGCTGCGCGAGATATTGTTCTACGAAGCGATGGGGCGCGGCCTGCCGAACCGTCAAAGCCCACGCTGGCTGCGACCCGCGTTCGATCGCTGGGCGGTGGCGCGCGGGCTTCCGGTGCTGGATATCGATGCGCGCGGGCAGGTCGAGCGCCGCAGCTTCGGCGACCGCCTGCCGGCGTTCGACCGCCTGCGCAGTGCGGCGTTCCTGTTCGAGCGCGCCGATGCGTATTTCAAGCGGACACGCCGCTTCCTCACCCTTCGCATTCCCGACCCGCCCGAGATCATGCACTGGACCTATCCGGTGCCGCTGCGGATCGACGGCGCGCGCAACATCTACACGCTGCACGACCTGGTGCCGCTGAAGCTGCCGTTCGCGACGCTGGATCGCAAGCGACTGTACCACCGGCTGGTCGAACGCTGCGTGACGGACGGCGATCACATCGTGACGGTGTCCGAGTCGAGCCGCCGCGACGTGATCACGATGCTGGGATGCGCCGAGGACCGCATCACCAACACTTACCAGCACGCCGCCATGCCGCCCGACGTGCTGGGCGGGCAGGACGTGGCCGACGTGGCGGCGATCTTCGGCGTGCGGCCGGGGGCGTACTTCCTCTATTTCGGCGCGATCGAGCCCAAGAAGAACATCGCCCGCATGGTCGAGGCGTATCTGTCGACAAGCAGCGATACGCCGCTGGTGATCGTCGGCGCGCGCGCGTGGCAGAAGGACGAGGAAATGCGGCTGGTCGACTCGGTCGCGCGCGGCGGCGGTGCGGCGAGCAAGCGGATCATCCAGCTCGATTATCTGCCGCGCCGATTGCTGATGAACCTGGTGACGAATGCGCGCGCGGTGCTGTTCCCGTCGCTGTACGAAGGATTCGGTTTGCCGGTGCTGGAGGCGATGACGCTCGGCACGCCTGTGGTGACGAGCATCATGGGTTCGCTGCCCGAGGTTGCGGGGACGGCGGCGTTGTCGGTCGATCCCTACGACGTCGCGGCGCTGGCGGCGGCGATCCGCCGGATCGATGGCGACGCGACGCTGCGTCTGCGGCTGTCCGACGCCGGGCGCGCGCAGGCGGCGCGGTTCTCGCTCGACGAACATCGCCGGCGGCTTCACGCCGTCTATGCGCAAGTGCTCGCTTCGCCACCGCGATAACGAGCGATCGCTCTATCGACCTTGGCAGAGGTTTGCGGTAGCGGCGGAGCGATCGGGAGTCGGGGACAGGGATGGCGAGCGTTAGCGACGGTGCGATGGAGCGCGACACGCGGTTTCGTCGCGGGTTGCCGGTTCAGTTCCGCGTGACCGGCGCGTTGATGCTGCGCGAACTGCACATGCGGTACGGCCGCGAGAACATCGGCTACCTCTGGCTGATCCTGGAGCCGTTGCTGCTGGCGGCGATGATCGGCCTGATGCACCAGCGCGGGCCGGCGCATTTCGGCAGCGACATCAAGCCGGTGCCGCTGGCGTTGGTCGGATACTGCAATTTCATGACGTTCCGCGGTATCATCAACCGCGCCGAAGGCGCGTTGGAGGGTAGTGCGTCGTTGTTCTACCACCGCACGATCTCGGTTTTCGACATCCTGATATCGCGCGCCTTGCTGGAGGTTGCCGGCACCTTCGTCTCGTTCGTGATCCTGATCAGTCTGGCGATCGCGTTCGGCCTCGCCGGCTTGCCGGAGCGCCCCTTGTGGTATCTGCTCGGCGTGTTCCTGATGTTCTGGCAGTGTTTCGCGCTGTCGATGATCGTGTGCTCGATCACCCACGAGAACCGCTCGATCGGACGGCTGATCCATCCGATCACCTATATCATGATGCCGTTGTCGGGTGCCTTCTTCGTCCTGTCCGAACTCCCCAGCGAAGTCCGCAAGGTGTTCTACTGGGTGCCGCTATCGCATATCTTCGAACTGCTGCGTTACGGATGGTTCGATGCGGCGAACCCCGACTTTATCGATCCGATGTATCTGGGGATATGGCTGATGGCATCGACGTTGATCGGACTGCTTTTGATTTCCGTGGTGCGTAAGCGTATCGAGCTGAACTGACCGCGATTTGCGGCAGCGCGACAAGGGCGGTCGCGCATCTGGGGGAATACGAGTGCACGGTTTCATGACGCCCGCCGAGATTCGCGAAGAGGCTCGGCCGAGCGCAGCGGTTCGGGTTCGCGGACTGTGGAAGCGGTACAAATGGTTCGCGTTGGTCGTTCTCCTGCCGACATTGATCGTGGCCGGTTATCTCTACGCGATGGCGTCGGACCAGTTTGAATCCGAGGCGCATTATCTTGTCCGGTCTCAGGGCGGGGACAAGGGGTCGGCGGCGGGCGGCATCGGTGCGGCGCTGGGCTTTGCCGGGGCGGCAAGCGGCTCGCAGGGCGAGGCGATGAGCGTTTCCGATTATCTGACATCGCACGATGCGGTGGCGGCGTTGCGCAAGCGGATGGATCTGGTCGCGATTTTCCGGCGTCCCGAAGCCGATCTGCTCAGCCGCCTGACGGAGGCGGACCCGACACCGGAAGCGCTGCTGAAATATTATCGCAAGCAGGTGGTGGTCGATTTCGACAGCGAAACGGGCATCACCACGCTGACCGCGCGGGCGTTTCGTCGTGACGACGCGTACAAGCTGGCCGGCACCTTGTTGGCGCTGGGCGAGCAACGGGTGAACGAGATGAACCTGCGCGGTTTCGCCGATGCGGTCGCGCTGTCGCGGCGGCAGTTGGATGAAGCAGAGCGCAAGATCGCCAGCGTCCAGTCGCGCATGACGCAATTTCGTCAGTCCGGGCGCGACGTCGATCCGGCCGGAACCGCGCAGGCGCAGATCGGCGTGGTGTCGCGGCTGACGCAGGAACTGTCCGCAGCGCGCGCGCAGCTGGCGACGACCTCCAGCTTCCTGGGCGAAAGCAGCCCGCAGGTGCAGGCGCTGCGTCGGCAGGTCCGCAGCCTTGAATCGCAGCTGGGGTCGCAGAACGCGCGGCTGGCGGGCGGCGGCAACGCCATCGCCGCCGGGTTGGGCGCGTTCGAACAGCTGAAAGTGGAGCAGGAACTGCTGGCCAAGCAATATGAGGCCGCCAGCACGTCGTTCGAGCAGGCCAGGCAGCAGGCGGTGCGCCAGCAATTGTACGTGGTGCGCGTCGTGGATGCGAACCGCCCGGTCAAGTCGACCTATCCGAAGCGCGCGCTGATCACGTTGACGGTGTTCTTCGGGTTGCTGGTGACCTTTGCGATCGGCTGGCTGATCGCGGCGGGCGTGCGCGAACACGCGGTCTGACCCCTGACCGCCGCCGCCCCGACGCGATGACCGCCGACCCGCCGTTCCTTCGTTCGCCGCCGTTTCCGTGGGTCGACGCCGCGACCGCCGCGGTGTCGACGCCGGGCCGGTCGCGGGTCGCAGATCCGGACACGTTGCTGGCGGCGATCGCGGCCGCGCGGGTCGGCGGCGCGTTCTGGCGCAATTGCCCCGCGGCCCCCGCTGAAGCGATGCGCGATCGTATCGTGGCGGCGGTCGAGGCGGCCAGCTACCGCAATCCTTTCACCGGCGCGACGATCGATCCGCTGTCCGCGGTGGCAATCCTGGCTGACTGGCGGCGGATGATCGACGCCAATCGCGGCATCGCGGCGGCGGTCGGCATCGCGGCGTGGAAGCGGCCGGCGATGGCGCAATTCCTGTGGGACGGCGCGGCGAGCCCATTGTTCCTGGACGCCGACGATGCGATCGCGCGTGCGGGCGCGAGCGGAGGGGCAGTCGTCTATTGGCCGTCGCGCGTCGGGAGCGATTTTCACGCGAACGCCAGCGCCGCGCGGGTCGCAACGTGGCAGGTCGAGGACGGCTTCGTGCGATCCGCCGGGCTGGGCGCGGAATGCCATCCGCCGATGTCGGTGATCGTCGACGCAACCGGTGGCGCGTATTTCGATCCCGCCGCGCCCAGCCTGATCGAAAACATCCTGGCGACGCACGATTTCGACGCGGCGCTGCTGGTGCGTGCGGCGCGCCTGCGAGAGCGGATCGTGGCGGCGCGGATCGGCAAGTACGGCGTCGATCGCGGTCCGGCGGCGGCGTTACCGGCCGGGCGGCGCATCGTGGTCGCGATCGGACAGGTGGCGGACGACCTGTCGGTGCTGTACGGCGGCGGGGCGGGAGGGATGGACACGTTTCTGCGGCGCGTGCGGGCCGAGGAGCCCGACGCGCACATCGTCTATCGTCCGCACCCGGACGTCGTCGCGGGGCTGCGGCGCGGGGCGTCCGAAGGCCTATCGTCGGTCGATCAAGTCGCGACCGGGGGATCGCTGCTGTCGTTGATCGAACGCGCGGACGCCGTTCACGTATTGTCGTCGCTCACCGGGTTCGAGGCGTTGCTGCGCGGCGTCCCGGTGGTCGTGCACGGGACGCCATTCTATGCCGGATGGGGGCTGACGCGCGACCTGGTCCCGGCGCCGGCGCGGCGCGGCCGGGCGTTGTCGATCGATGCGCTGACGGCTGGCGCGTTGATCCTGGCACCGCGATACCGCGATCCGGTGACCGAACTGCCGTGTCCGCCCGAAGTTTTGGTCGAGCGGCTGGCGAACGGCGCGGCCGCGCCGATGACGTTGTTGAGCGGGTTTCGCCGCGCGCTGGGTCACACGATGGCATTGGGGCGACGCCGCGCATGATGCTGGAGGCGCATCGCACCTTCCTGTTCCTGCAGGGGCCGCACGGATCGTATTTCGCGCGGCTGGGCGGCGCGCTGGCGGCGCGCGGGCATGATGTCCACCGGATCAACCTGTCGGGCGGCGATCAGCACGACTGGCCGGGGCCGGCGGTAAGCTATCGCGGCAGGCAGGATAGCTGGCCGGTGTTCTTCGACGATTACATCGTCGATCATGGCGTGACCGACGTGGTGTTGTTCGGCGATTGCCGGCCGCATCACAGCATGGCGCACGGCATGGCGAAGCTGCGCGGCATCCGCGTCCACGTGCTGGAGGAAGGGTATATCCGGCCCGATTACGTAACGCTGGAGGAAGGCGGGGTGAACGGCCATTCGCGGATGCCGCGCGATCCGGCATGGTATCGCGCCGAGGCGGCGCGGCTGCCGCCCGTCCCGGATAGCGCGCCGGTCCCGTCCAGCTTCCGCCGCCGCGCCTATGAAACGGTGCGGCATCTGTGGGCGACCGCACTCTACAAGCCGTTGTATCCGTTCTACAAAACGCATCGTCCGCTCAGCCCGTTCGTCGAGGCGGTGGGGTGGTTGCTGCGCTGGAGCACGCGCGGATTGGAGCGGCGGCTGTCGGCGGTGGAGGTCGCGCGGGCGGTGGCGGAAAAGGAAGCGCATCCGTTCTTCCTCGCGCCGCTGCAGCTGAATTCGGACTATCAGATTCGGGTGCATTCGCCGTTCGGTGATATGCGCTCGGCGCTACGGTTGATGATCAAGAGCTTTGCCGAGGCCGCGCCCGCGCATATGCGATTGCTGGTGAAGCGCCATCCGCTCGATGCGGGACTGATTCCGTGGCGGCGCATCACGCGGTCGCTGGCCAAACGCTACGGCGTGGCGGACCGTGTGCTGTATGTGGGGGAGGCGGACATCGCGCCGTTGCTGCCGCAGGCGGCGGGGGCGGTGATGGTGAACAGCACGGTGGGCACGCTGGCGCTCAATCTGGGCATCCCGGTCGCGGTGCTTGGCCATGCGGTCTACGACGTCGAAGGCGTGGTCCATCGCGGTCCGCTGGAGGAGTTCTGGGATGCGCCGTCGCCGCCCGATCCGGCGTTGTGGGCGGCGGTGCGGCGCGTGTTCATCGACCGATCGCTGGTGCGCGGCGGATTCCTGAGCGAGGAAGGGCTGGCGATGCTGGTCGACAACGCCATTCCGCGCCTGACATCGACGCCGTCGGCGATCGCGGACAATGTCACGCGGGTGGCGCATTGGCGCTGAGGCCGTTCAGCGCGCCAGCGCAAATGCTGTTCAGCCGCGCGTTGCCGGGCAGGGGAAGGCCGAGCGGCCGTTCACGCTTTCCGATCGTGTTCGATCTGTCGCGGTTGCTCAGCCGTGCGTATTTCACGACGCCGACCGGTATCGACCGGGTCGAATTCGCCTATGCGTTCGAATTGCTGAAGCGCGTGCCCGACCGGTTGCGCTTTTCCGCGGTGCATCCGGCGGGCGGCTATTATGGAAGGCTGGAGATCGGCGCGGTCCGTCAGTTCCTGGCGTTCACGCAGGCGCGCTGGCAGAATCCCGGGCAGGACGAGGCGGAGGTCAGGGCGCAGGCGATCCGGCATCTGTTCGCGCTGCGTCCGCGCGCGGTGCCGGAGGCGCTGGGCCAGCGCGTGTACATCCAGGCGTCGCCGCATCATCTGGAAAACGGCAAGATGGTCCGCAGCATCCTGCAGGCCGAGCGCGCGCGGTTCATCAACCTGGTCCATGATGTCATTCCGCTGACGCATCCCGAATTCGCGCGGCTGGGCGGTGCGGCCGAACATGCGCGCCGCATCCGCACGATCGACGCCTTCGCCGATGGCATCATCGGCAATTCGCAATCGACGCTGGATGCGCTGGCCGAGCATCTGACCCCGCGCGAAGGCCGGATCATGCGCGTCGCGCATCTGGGGTGCGAATGGAGCGACGAGCCGCCGATCGCACCTGCCACCACGCCGCTGTCCGACCGGCCCTATTTCATCTGCATCGCGACGATCGAGCCGCGCAAGAACCATCTGCTGCTGCTGAACGTCTGGCGGCGGCTGGTCGAACAACTGGGCGACGCCGCGCCGCGTCTGATCCTGATCGGGCGGCGGGGGTGGGAGAACGAGAACGTCATCGACATCCTGGAGCGATCGACGGTTCTGCAGGGCCATGTGATCGAGGAGGCCGAAGTCGACGATCGCCGGCTGGCGCAATTGCTGGCGGGCGCGCGGGCCGCGCTGCTGCCGTCATTCGCCGAAGGATATGGCATGCCAGTCGCCGAGGCGCTGGCCGCGGGCGTGCCGGTGATCGCGAGCGATATCGAATCGTTGCGCGAGGTGGGTCAGGACGTTCCCGAGTATCTCGATCCGATCGACGGCCTGGGCTGGCTGGCCATGATTACCGAATATGCGCGACCCGATTCGGGACGGCGCGCGGCGCAGTTCGACCGCATGCTCGGCTGGTCGCCGGTCGGTTGGGATCGCCATATCTCCACCGTGCTGGAGGTGGTCGACACGCTGAACGAGCGACGGATGAAGAAGCCGGGCGAGCAGCCCTAGGGTCTGAACTCAATTGGAACGCGGTCGTGACGGAGCCGAATTTGGTGTTGGGCTAGGAGCAACGAGGGAGCGATGCTGAAGCATCGTGACCGAGGCGCGACGACGCCCGGCGCCAAATTC